>JBAVHY010000543.1:0-24112 GCA_049686315.1 Candidatus Acidiferrum sp.
ATACACGGCAACGATGCGCAGGCGCGAAATTATTGCGCAAGGGTGCGTCGGCCTCCAGATCTTGGCATCCGGCGCCCGGCGGTTGCCTTCAGGCGCAGATATATCGCATCGCGATATACAGCACAAACCAACCCTTGACAAGTATATCGCATCACGATATATGTAAGGGCGCTTGCCGATCTCCCAGCTGGGATGGCCATCATTGGTGATGAAGCCAAGTTGGAGCGGGCCGTGGAACGCTTGCTTTCCCTGGTTCCTCGACGGAACTTTCAAGCCGGTGATTCGCACCCAAGCCCCGATCGTCCCCAGGAAGGAGAATTTCCTAAATGCGAACGCGATATTTCGTCCTCGGTACTTTGTTCTTTGGTTTGAGTTGTTTTTGTGCGGTCTCCACCTTCGCACAGTCTTCAGAAGAGACAGGAAAATTGAAAGTCCATGTCGATCCAAAACAGGCCTACGTTTTCGTGGATGACAAAGCCATTCGCGATGGGAGCCAGACAATCGATCTCGCGGCTGGCGACCACAAGGTTGGCGTTTACAACTACGGATACCTGCCCAAGGTGCAGGACGTGCACATCGGCACAGGTGAAACGACGGATCTGGATGTAACTCTGCAATCGTCGGGAGACAAGGTTGAAGGCCCGTTCGCTGATATTGAATTCAAGGGCCATCCCCGGGCGGCTGTTCTTTTGAACGGCCAGAGCCCGGCCTATTTCGTTGGGCATGTCGACGAATTTGACTGGAACTGGATCTGGCATCAGAGGTTGCTTGTGAAGCCGGGCACGTACCAAGTCACCGTAACTGACGAAGGGAATACTATATGGTCGGGGGCGATCACCACGAAAGCGGGGCAGCAGGTGACCGTGGACCTCAATCACAGTGGCGAAATGAAGACCAAAGAATGGAAGGAAGGATTGACGATGCCGCCGCAGCCTCGATTCCACGCCGGAATTGCCAGTGCAACAGTGCCTGTCGCGCCTGTCTCGGCGCAATTGACTGCGCAGTCCAGCAACCTGGCTTGCGGGCAAGGAACGGAGCTCATGTGGAAGTCCGCCGACGCCGTCGATACATCCATTTCCGGCATCGGGCAGGTTCCCTCTAGCGGTGATCGCCATGCGGTCCCAACGCACGACATGACCTACGTGTTAACCGCGAAAGGGCCGGGGGGCGTGGCCGCACAGAGTGTGGCGGTGAAGGTCGATGCCACACCGACGGCAACACTAGCGCTCACTCAGCCGGAAATCCGCTACCACAAAATTGGCGACAAAGTTGTGGAGCAAGATTCCGCCACTTTGAATTGGTCAGCTTCCAACGCAAACTCGGCCAAGGTCGAACCCTTCGATTCTAATGCAATGAGCGGGAGTCGCACGGTCACCGCCGATCCCAAGCAAACCGGCACAGGACCTATCAACCAAAATGTGACGTATACCATTACAGCCACAAATGCCTGCGGGGGAACCACCACGAAAACGGCCACGCTGCATGTTGTCGGCTCGATCGATCCACCGCCCGCGGCAACATTGGGCAGCCTTTTCTTTCCGACGGCCTACCCGACGAAGCACCACCCGAAGATTGGTCTCGTAGGGAGCGAAAAGATGACTCTCGACAATATCGCAATGCAATTCAAGACCTTCGGGCTATATGAGCATAGCGCCAGCCTGGTGGTAGTTGGATACGCTGACGTGCGCGGTTCCGGCAAATACAACTACGCCCTTAGTGAACGTCGCGCAGCTCTCGTCAGGGACTACTTGGTTTCCAAGGGCATTCCGGCCGACGAAATCAAGATCCGTGCGGAAGGAAAAGTCAAACAGCTCGACAAGGAGAAAGTTGAAGGCCTGCTTTCAAAAGGCGATTCGAAACCGTCCAAGTGGATGGTCAAGCACAAAAAAACGACCTGGCTCGCCTACAATCGCCGCGCCGACCTTGTCCTGGAACCTACCGGCCAGCAATCGGCTCAGACTTACCCAGCCAACTCTGCAGCTGCACGAATAATCTGGCAGCGGCCTGAACCGAACTTGAAGAAAGTAGAGATGGCTTCTATGGCTACTGTGGCGCACGTCGAACAAGCCAGTGCGCGGCTCAATGACAACTAACGAGCGCGAGAAATAACCTAGCCGGAGGGGCTCGTGGTTACGCATTTCTATGGTTGCGCCCGGAAATGATGCGTGAGCCTCTCACAACATTCAACCCCTCTCGCGCCGAGCCAAACGCAGAGTGGGAAAGTAGAGTGAGGCGAGTGGTCGAGTGGAAAATTCAAGGTGCCCCGCCGAATTCAGGGCAAAAGGAGATAGGTATGCGCGAACAAGACTTGATCAGAAACCACACGATGGAGGCGCCCATTGTCATTAGGACCTCAGGCCTGAGCGTCGACGCGAAGGAAATGTTCGACTCGATTGCCAAACGCGCCTACGAAATATTTGAGTCGAAAGGCAGGGTCAGAGGCCGCGAACTGGAAAACTGGCTTCAGGCGGAGGCGGAACTCTTTGGACGCACACCTCTAGAGGTTGAGGAATCTCAAGAGCAGGTGACTGTGCTTGCCGATGTCCGTGGCTTTACGCCGAAAGAGCTGGAGGTCGACTTGGAACCGCAGCGTGTGACGATCATTGGCAAGCGCCGCACGCAGGTGGAACAAAAAGCGGGTGCCAGCATCTCCTCACAAAAGGACGCGGCTCGATTGCTCCGGAGCATCCGACTTCCCGTGACGATCGATGCCCATCACGCAACGGCGAGGCTCAACAGGGGAGTCCTCGAACTGGATCTGAAAAAAGCCATGATAACGAAAGGGGAAAACCGGCGGGCGAGTTGAAAGGAACTCGCCCGAAACGTAGGTTGAAACAATTTTCTGCAAGTTTCTTCGTGAATTCCCCTGGGGGGTGTGCCCGAGGCGAAACAGCACATTTAGGAGGTGCAATATGCGACTTTCTTTTAAAGCAATGGTTATAGCAGGTGCGATACTTTGGGGCGGCGCGATGCTACTAGTAAGCCTGATTAATTTTGTTGACCCAAATTATGGTGTGAGTTTTCTGCAGATGACGACCTCGGTGTATCCGTGGTTCCACACTACCCACACCCTTCGAAATGTTCTAGTAGGGACCATCGATGGCGTGGTTGACGGAGCTGTCGCAGCCCTGATCTTTGCCTGGTTATATAACAGTTTTGCCGCTCGCCGCGACAACTCTTCCATGTCCCAGCATTAAAGTTAGAGTTCCAAGTCGAGCGAGTATCCCGCGGGACCTCGTCGCACGCCGCTGTCTTGAAATGGCGGGCGTGCATTCAAGTAGC
Source organism: Candidatus Acidiferrum sp. (assembly GCA_049686315.1). GTDB lineage: Bacteria > Acidobacteriota > Terriglobia > Acidiferrales > UBA7541 > Acidiferrum. The sequence goes on from JBAVHY010000543.1 coordinate 3,283, forward strand.
GCCGATTTATCGAAGCGACCATAGCGGCTGGCCGGTACCGTCCCGCAATTCGAGAAGTCTTTTACCCTTCTTGATTTCTTTGACGATTATGATTACCGGCAGGTCTCCGGCAAACTTGGAACCGGTCACCTCGATCTGATCGTCTTTTGCGAGAGTAAGATGATGCTCCTTAAGAAACGAGGAAGGGCCAAGATGGGCGTCCAGAATTCCATAATCGGTCTGTAAGATGACGTGGATTCCAAGCCAGGTTGCTGGCCGGACCAGGTGTCCGGAGGAGGAATTCCAGCCCAACGAGCATTGGTGTTGTTCGATGTCCTGGATGGTTCCGGAGACGGTGACTACCGTGGCGGGATCATACACAGGCGGGGCGTGTTGCGGCGCTCGCTTGGCAAAAGCGAAGATTGCGAACACGCAAAAGGGCAAGGTCAGTTCCAAAAGTCGCCTTGGTTGCATCATTGCCTTGTTCTCCCCACGTTCAAGGATCTTCTTGGGAGGCCTCTCCGATGGCCTCACTCGTCTGTCAACCAAGAGTATCGTCAGAGCAATGGAAATTCCCGGAGTCATCTGGGTGCACTCCGTCCGCAAATTCCCGTCGAAAGTGACGCTCAAGGAGAGTGAGTAGTTCCTCGGGCTGGAACAGAGTGGGTTTCCACCAACGGTTTTGACCTCGGTCCAGTACATGTAGCCACACGCAATCATTCTCCAAAAGATGCGAAAAGAACACGTGTGTGCGCCTGTCTTGAAGCGGTCTCAAGAATTTGTCGGCGCTCCCGTCGCACAGCATCAATTGGCTGAAGACGAAGTCAAACGGATGTCGTCCAAGTAGAGGCAGAGTTTCAGCGCAAGTATTGGCGAAAGTAATATCACATGCCCAGGCATTAAGGCGCTTCAGTAGTGCGGTTGCCCGGTGGGGATTCGCTCCCACAATCAGAATTCGCAAAGTAATCTCTCGCCTCCTCCAGCCTGCCATCGCGTTCTGATCTCCTCAATACTCCAGTAATGGCGGTCGCGGCCAAAAATCAAAGATGAGAACATCACAGCACTCCCAGCGCTTCCGACTCGCGAGTGAAGCTGAATTCGAGAGACACCACCGAACCGCAATTGGCCAGCGCTCGGAAGGATCTCAATTCTTCATGCTTAGGTCACGGGTCGCCGAGGTTAGCTCTTTCTTTTCTTGGGCGCTCAGCTCACGTTTGTCACACCCTCCCAGTTCATATAGACAATCCTCTAAATTCCGATCATGGGCGGCTTTAGCAACCAACTTTTGCTCTGCGGTGCTCAACTCTTTCTGATCGCAACCATCCATCCCTGCGAGGCAGGATTCAAAGACGCGGTCGTGGGCCGCGACTGACACCTCCTTGCGCTCCTGATCGGTCAGGGATGCCGTTTGGCATTCGTCCCATCCCCTAAGGCAGCTTTGAAGGTTGTGTTCATGGTTCATCTGAGTAACAAGTTGTGTTTCGTCGGCGTTCAAGTTCTGCTGATCACAAACGGTCAAGGTATCGAGGCAGTTCTGGAGGTTACGCACGCGGGAGGCACACTCAATTTCCTTTGCGATCGCGGGGCTCAACGGACTTCGATCACATGGTCCCAGGCCACCCAGGCAACTCTCCAAGTTGTGGTTTCGCGAGGCATCGGCGACTTCCCGGCGTTCTTCCGCGCTTAGCTGCGCGGGATTGCATTCGGCATAACCATCCATGCAGTTTTCAAAATTCTTGATCTTGGAGGCGTTTCCCGTTTGGGCATTCACAGAGCGGGCATTAAAGCTAACAATCAGAGTGGCGAAGAGAAGCATCCGGAACACGTTCATTATCGTTTCTCCATTCTCGAAATACAGGTGAACCAGGGACTAACACAAGCCGGGGAGAGCAGGCACAGCGAGCCCTCCCCACCGGAATTTAGAGGTTCGTTTAGGTGGTAGAACCACCCCCTCCCTGACGTTGGAGGGTGGTGTTGGCAACCTCAAACCCCTGGAATTGGGGCTGATCCTTTGTGAGTCTCCGAAGTATCTTCAGCATGTCAGAGTAAGGACCTCTTCCAAAGGCTTCCGCGTTCTCCGCTGAATTCCAGAGGCTGATGGTTTCCGCTTGGGATGCACTGGGGTTTATCAGCACCAGCCCGTCCCGAAAACCGGGCTGTTTCCGCAACAGGGGAATGATTTCGGATTCGATCACGCGCGTGAACTCTCCTGTCTGGTTCTGGTGAAGCTGCAGAGTGAGTTTTCTTGCATACATGTTTATCTCCTTGCGCAGTAAGCCAGAGCAAACCGGTCATAGGTCGCGGGAGTGCGACGCAGTCCGGCACTCAGCCGTCCACGCCTTTGAAATTATCTGACGGAGCCACATCTCCTTCAGGGCAGGGTCGGATGAACTGGAAAACGGAGGAGGAGATGACAAGAAATTGCGCGAGAAGAGAGTCATAGCTTTGCCAGACAAAACTAACAGCGATATTCGCAGATCATCTCAGGTCAGATCACCTCGTTATTGCTATAAGAGACGGGAGGCGCAACCCTCTGCGAAGCTAAGAAGTGGAATCATCGAAATAAACAACGCTTCCCCTTTTGTGAGATGGGCCCATGAACATCGAGGTTGCCTCAAAATAGATGGCGCTCGTTGGTAATAGTATCGCATTACGATATAGATGCTTGGCGAACTCGTTTTTGGCCCCCGGCCAGACACTTGGAGACCATAGTTCGCAACGTCTTAGTGGTAACGATCGGTGGTGCAGTCGATGTATCGAGGCGCTCTCGGGAGCCGGGCTCACTGGGGATTGTGCGGATGCAAAGACTGGCTGCTTGCTCGTATGCGGTCCTTCCTTCCTCGGACGCGCGTACCGTACAGTCTGCGTTGCGAACGCGCGATGGCACGACTGTGCTTCAGAATAGAAGTTAGAGCGACGATGAGGGCTTGGCCGCTGCCGCGGAGTTCGTGCAACCGTTGGCGCACCACCTGCTCTAGGGCACGCCGTCCTCGGGGTAGCAGCGTCACGCAGACCTGGCGCTGGTCGCGAGCGCTATGGGTGCGGCGGACATAACCACGTGCTTCCAATCGATCGATCAAGCCAACGGCGCTATGGTGTCGCAAGAGCAAACGGTCCGCCAGTTCGCGGATACTTGCTCTAGTACCGCTAGGAAGACCGCGAATGGCGAGCAGCATTTGGTACTGCTGCGGCTCGAGGCCAGCGGAGTCGGCGGCGCCGTCGCTGCCGCTGAGAAACTCGCGAATGCGATAGCGGAACTCCGCGAGTGCAACGTATTCGGAATCGTTTATCGTTCCCCTCACAAAGGCAAGTATATCGCATTACGATATAAAAGCAAGCGAGAAATCACCGCGCCTGTAGCATCCTGGTATGCCAAGTATGCATCAAATAAAATAAAGGGATTTGGAAATGTATGAGAGAGGAACAACCTCAGTAATTGAGAGAGTCAATGAGCCAAAGCACTGGGATGCCGCAGAACCGCAGGCGTTTGGGACCCGGCGCAAAGCGGGAAACGCAACTGTTTCCGTAGATCTTTCAGCCGGGATGCTGGAAAACCACCGGATGAAACGCCCGAAGGGGATAATGGACTTCGTCGTTTCAGTGGCAGGCCACGCTTTGATTGTGGCCACGGCAATCCTAATCCCGCTGTTTTTCACCAACACCGTCGATTTGCACCAGTTCGAAGCCACGTACTTGGTGGCGCCGCCGTTGTCACTCCCGCCTCCAGCACCGGCGGCAGTGGATCACACGATCCGGCCTCGGCGGAGCTTCTTCTCAGCCAATAAACTTTATGCGCCGCGCGTGATCCCAAAGCGCGTCGCAGAGGTAAGGGATCTTCCGACCGCGTCCCAATCAACGGCGGGGGTGGTGGGAGGAGTTGTTGGAGGCGTCCCCGGTGGTCAGCTAGGTGGAGTGATCGGAGGAATTCTGGGCGAGACCACGCACGTAGTTCCCCCACCGCCTCCGAAACCTGCGGCACATCGCGCGGTTTACCGGGTAGGAGGCAACGTCCAGCCGCCGCAGATTATCCGCAAAGTTCAGCCAGTATACCCGCCTCTTGCGAAGGAGATTCACGTCCAGGGGACGGTGGTAATTGATAGCGTTATCGATGCTCGGGGAAATGTCACGGAAATGAAGCTGGTGTCGGGACATCCGTTGCTAGTCACAGCGGCAATGGACGCGGTTCGTCAATGGAAGTACGAACCGACACGGCTCAACGGTACCCCTGTTGCCGTTGAGATGCTGGTTATGGTTCACTTCAGCCTTGCAAGCTGACTTCTGCCGCAGTGTTGCGCTAGGTCGCCGTGATCGTCTTCATGTACACTGCTGCGCAGACAAATCTTGCGGGACGGCCGGCAAGGCGAATAGAACATCCAAGAGCAGACGAACTGAATCCTGCAGACTCTGCTTGGGGTCCAGGGCACTTCAACGAAAAGCCAACCATTCGGCCAAGTGGAAGCAAATGGGAAACAGGCATGGTACGGGTCGACCACGAAAGCAAGGCTGCTGGTAGACCACGGACTCGCCGCAAGTACCCGGGAACGAGATGCTTTCTGCAGCCTTTACGCTGGCGGTCTCCTTCCGCAAGGAGTAGAATCTCAGTCGATTGAGCGAGCATCCAAGAGAGCAGTGTCCATCTGGGTAGAAAATATCTTGCCTGAGGGAAGTGGGATTCTCTGACAGGCCTGAGTGGCACCAGTCGCGGCCATTTGATTCACGGAGGATGAGCATAATTATTCCTCCTTCATCGAAGACGGGGCCTGGCCTTCACGAAGGCTAGTTGCACTTCGCCCATGCACGAAAGTAGTGTGAACGCCAGTAGTGCTCCGAGTCCGGCTCTTGGACAACCGGGTGCCAGCGTGGGCATTGTGTCTGTCCCAACCGGTCTGCTACCTCCTCTCGTGGTCGACCTGGACGGCACGCTGATAAAAACGGATTTATTGCTGGAGTCCGCCTGTAGCTTGCTGCGGCAAGAGCGCTCGCACTTTTCGCACTTGTCCCTATCGAAAATGCAATCCGGCTCGAATCCCTTTGAAATCAGCGACATTGAGAGGATGAACATTAGGGGCGCACCAGCCAGGTGCTCCAGGATAATGTTACATTCCCCTGTGGTTGACCGAAATAACAATTCGCCAGCCACAGGTGGCATCGGTTGAGTTGCTGCCCGCACACATCGCATTTCACCATGGGCGGTGTCTGAGTTGCTTCCCGCGAGAGTTGTTTTTCGCCGCCAATTTTGTCCATTGAAAACCATTCCCTTCCAACATGTCTATATTTTTGCACCTACGGACCCAGCGTGAAATCTGATCTTGGGTCGGTCATCTTTCGATTAAGGGTAAATTAGACAATTTTGGTACTGGGCCGCCGAGAAAACGCTATATGGAGATCCGGGTTCCTGAAACCGGGCCACCGGCTCGTTCAACCCTGGCGCCGAGAGGCGACGACCACTTCCGATGTGATGCCGAAAGAGACCACCTTGCTGTGATGGTCAATCGACCATTGGTTGGGTTTGAGCAACGTGGTCAATTCGCTAGGGCAACAGCCGCCCACCCACTGTGGCTTGTATTTCCAGACGGTCTCCCAGAGCCCAGTCACGGTCCGGGAGAGACCAGACGTGCCACGTCCCAAACTGACCAAGCACAGTTTGCCGCCCACGCAAAGGACGCGTTGGGCTTCAGCGAGAACAGCGGTAGCGTATTCCCTAGCGAGCAGGTCGATAACGTAGTTCGAGACAAAATAGTCGAACGCGCCGTCAGCCTCAGGCAAATTGGCCGAGCCGTTGCTGAGGATGACCGTAGCCCGTCCTGTCCAATTCGTTAATCGGGAGGTTGCGAGCCGGGTCATGATCGGACTCAGGTCAATCCCGACGTAGCGACAGTCCTTGGGTACAATCTTCATGAGCCTGGCGGCAAAGGCCCCCGTCCCGCAACCAAATTCCAACACTGATTTCGCAGAATGGAACCCGCCTAAGTGGATTAGTTCCCGGACAGCCGGCCCCTCGTAAAACGCTTGCCAGTCCTGGAAGCGGCCAATGCGGTCGTAGACGCGACGCGCTTCTAGAGGCGTGAGGTATCGTCCATCCGTTGGTGGAGCGGCCACGTCACGACCTGCCGTCACTCGGGTGCTGCAGCACGATGCCCATCTTAGTTCACGGACGGCTCAAGGCGGGCCTGTGCAATTCTCGGCCAACTGCTGGCGGCAGGTCGTCCAGGTGGCTGAGAAACAATACCACTTCCCAGGTCTCGCTGTCCGCCATGATGTTGCCCCATGCTGGCATCGCGGTCCTGCGCACGCCGTTCTTAATAATGTAAAAGTTCTCTCTGTCCGGCAGACGGGGATGCACTTTCATAAACTGTGGAGCCGGAGGATAGAAGGAGGCGCCGTAATCGCTCAGGGGGTTATCGGGTCTGCCATGGCAATCGGCACATTTGTCTCGGTACAAACGGGCGCCGTCTAATAGATTGGCTTCCGTTGCCTGGAGCGGATTGTTCCCTGGTGGTGCGTGGCGGGCAGCGGAAGCACGCAGTGCGGTGAGGGAGATTTCCGATTCGAGCCAAGAAGGCGGGGCCTTGGCGCGTAGGTCCGCAAAGCCCAGCCGAAGGTAGAGCCAGCCACCGAGACTGAGAGCGATAATTGCGAAGACGGCTCCTTGAACAAAATTCTTCATCTTGGTTTCCTCGCTCAAGAATACTCAGGCATTATGCTCTCTTTGAACTGCAAGTGTGACTGCGATTAATCAGCTTCGGAATGATGCTCTGAACTTCCGTATGAGGACTTATAGGTTGGAGACGGGCACCATTGTTTCAGAGCGCTGGACCATTGCAAAGTCGGTGAATGCCCGCACAGCTTTCTCCACGGACATTTCAAGGACCGTGAGACAAGACAAGGGGCAAAAAAGGCGACTCTACGAACTTCGCAAGCGATTAAACTTGGGAGCGACGTAGCTCTTCGTGCTTGATTCGCAAAGGAGGAACTCATGCGACTGTCTCTCAAATCTATGCCTATTGCAGGAGGTGTGCTTTGGGGCAGTGGTGTCTTGTTAGTCGGGCTCGTCAACCTTCTCCGTCCATCCTATGGTATAAGCTTTTTGCAGATGCTAAGTTCCGTGTATCCGGGATTTCACATCTCGCGAACCATTGGCGATGTTCTGGTCGGTACCGGCTACGCTGTAGTTGATGGGGCCATCGCAGCCCTCGTCTTTGGCTGGCTCTACAACTTCTTTGCGGGACAGGCCCGCATGTAAGGGATCGCTCTTAGGAGTCGGTGGGAAGGACCGGAAGCGCCGGGCGGGACAGGTATCGCTAGCTATCGGAATTCAGGGTAGCAGGGGCGATGAGCAGGATTCGCAGCAAGGGCCACATCGTCAGGCCTTGGGCAAGGATCGGTACGCCGCCGTGCGGATAGGCCACCCCAGCCAGTTTGAAAATCGCATTGCGAAGTGGCTTACCCTTCGCCGTCGGATGATTTTGGATTAAATCATCGAGAATGACTGTGGCGGACTCTTTGTGAAAGAAGAGGACTTCTTCGATGAGAGGGTTGCCTCTGAAGGCGAGTTGATCTAGATCGTCTGCCCACCCTTGAGGTGGTGTGTCTGCCAGAATACCGGTGAATTCCGGGTGTCGCTTTCTTAACGTTAATGGGGTGGCGCACGGCGCCCAGAGTTGTGCCGTGGGAAATAGGTTGTGCCACTCTTCCAGACGCCAGACGTGCCTGGGGGTCGCCGCAACAAGATATTTGACACGTCCCAATTCATCGATGCGTTTGAGCGCATCGGACGGCACTGACACCGGTGAGTCCACCCATAATGAACCGTCCGAAAGCTTCACGACGGTCATGCGGGTAGTAAACATGACGCCGAAGTCGCGGAGATCTGGACCCTTGACGATCCACAAGTTGTTAGAAAAGTCCCGAAATTCAGACATCGTTGCGTCTTTCTGCGCACAACTGACGCTGGAGGTCGAGAGAGGGCAACCCTTTCTATACTATATCGCAACACGATATACTAACCCAGGCTCAGCCAGTGCGACAAATACTGAAATTCCTCGTTGGTCTGCTAGTGAGTCTCGCAATTCTCACCTCGGTCACTTCTGTCATTGTGCAGCGCACAACGCGCCGATGGTTTGAAAATGATGTGCGCCTGCGGGCTCAACTGGTTGTGAGTGGAGCGCACGACACCTTAAGTGCGCATTGGAACAAGGAAAACCGGCGAGAGTTGGAGAGGACGCTCGCTGAGATCGCACGTGACGAGCGCATCATGGCGGCGGCTGCCTGTACTTCGGACTCAACCTTGCTTACCAGTACGCCTGGGTTTCCCCGAGAGTTCTCCTGCGAAGTTGTTGGCATCCGCGTCAGGCCAGCCGATAGTACGACGGATCCAAGATGGGAGGCGTGGCACGAGTCCACTTCCCTGCCGGGAGGGCCGGTGTTAGTCAGCGCAATTCCTGTCCGGGACACCGATAGAACGTTGGGGTTCTTGATCCTCATCCAGGATCTGAGTTACGCAGAACGGCGCGAAGCGGATACACAGCGATTCATATTTTTCACATTTGGGTTTCTTGCTCTGGCCGCGGCTGCCTTGACGATTACTGTTGCGCGCTTTTCGTGGCGTGGTTGGAGCACGGAAATCCGGCGGTTGGCGCGTGGCGAGGCGCCGGGGCCCCCTGAGTTTCAGCCAATCCTAAGAGATGTCCACGAGTTGGTCGATCGCATCATGGTGGAGAGAGAAACAGAACTTGAAGGGGGCGCCTGGACGGCGCAAAGGCTGAAGTTGACCCTGAGCCGCCACCTGCATGGCGAGAGGGTCGTTATTGTTGCTAACCGCGAGCCGTACATTCACGAACGGCAGAGTGATGGCAGCATCAAGGTTCAGCACCCTGCAAGCGGGCTGGTCACCGCGCTGGAACCGGTGATGCAGGCGTGTTCGGGTGTTTGGGTTGCCCATGGTAGCGGGTCTGCTGATCGCGATGCTGCCGACCGGTCAGATCACGTACGCGTCCCCCCTGGAAAAGAGTCCTATTCCTTGCGTCGGCTCTGGCTGTCGAAAGAAGAGGAAGAAGGGTATTACTATGGGTTTGCAAATGAAGGCTTGTGGCCTCTGTGCCATGTAGTCCATGCTCGTCCCACCTTTCGAACAGAGGACTGGCGTCAGTACCAGAGGGTGAACCAGAGATTCGCCGATGCAGCATGCGAAGAGGTTGATTCCGAAGACCCCATCATCCTCGTGCAGGACTACCACTTCGCACTTGCGCCCCGCCTGATCCGCGAACGCTTACCTCACGCTACGGTGCTCATGTTTTGGCACATCCCATGGCCCAACTCAGAACGTTTCGGGATCTGTCCTTGGCGCAAAGAAATTCTAGAAGGGATGCTGGGAAACAGTATCATCGGTTTTCACACTCAATTTCACTGCAACAATTTCATGGAATGCGTTGATCGATATCTTGAATGTCGCATCGATCGCGAACAAAACGCAGTTATCCAGCACGGGCGCGCCGCCCTTGTTCGACCCTATCCCATCTCACTGGACTGGCCTGTGCACTGGCTCAAATCGGTTCCGGCACCAAAGGAATGTCGAGCGAGTGTCCTTGCAGAACACGGTTTGGAGAGTAATGCATTGTTGGGGGTCGGAGTGGACCGTCTCGATTACACCAAGGGTGTGGAGGAACGCTTCCTTGCTGTAGAACGCATGCTGGAGCAGCATCCTGAGTACCAGGGGCGATTTACGTTTGTGCAACTCGCGGCTCCGAGCCGCACGTTAATCGAGCGATACCGCCAACTCAACGAAAGCGTAGAGCGGTTGGCAGCGCGCATTAATGCGCGCTTCGGTCAAATCCCCCATCCACCAATCATCCTGCTCCGGGCTCACCATGAACCTTCGACCGTGTTCCGGTACTATCGAGCAGCCGATCTATGCTATGTCTCCAGTCTTCACGACGGGATGAATCTTGTTGCCAAGGAATTCATTGCGGCACGGGAGGATGAACGAGGCGTGCTGGTTCTGAGCCAATTCACCGGGGCCGCACGGGAATTGACGGAAGCGTTGATCGTCAACCCTTACGACATTGACGAAGCTAGTGCAGCGATGGCGACGGCCCTGAGTATGTCTCAGAACGAGCAGCGGGAACGGATTCGTTCGATGCGTGCATTTCTTGCCGAGTTCAATGTCTACCGGTGGGCCGGACGCATGCTGGTGGATGCGGCGCGGGTGCGCCGTCGCGAACGACTGACCGGCCGGCTCGCCGAGCATTGGGCGGGCGCGAATCCGAAGTGATGCCCAGCGAGGTCAATTTGCGCTGGCGTGTAGCCTAGCCTGAGCCAGAGGGAATTGTTTCCGTCCAACATACAGGCACAACTTCAAGCGTGCGGTTTCCGCCGAGCGTAGCAATCTGCCCATAATTCACTCACATACAGGTCCGAGCCTTTGGGACCTGCGAAGTTTATAGGAACACCTATTGCTGAGACGTCGAGTTGCTTCGGCTTCCCGTAAAATGGTTATACAGCCACGCAAATATAATGGCGGCGATAGCCCCGTCCAAGGCGCCCTCGAGCGTCCGGGCCAATAAGCTGCCAACTCTGTGTGTTGTGTGAAGCCATGGGTATACTGAGTTCGTAATCTGAAGGAAGCTAACACCATAGTTCGAATCGACAAGATTGATCAATCCGACCAGGAGTATCGCTCCTCCCCATAGGATGGCCGCCGCAATAACCGCTGCTTTTAGCGAAAGTCGCATACCTACCCTCCTATCCGGTAGCAAAGATCCTCCTGCTTCATTGCGAGTGAGCTCATGAACGCTTTTCTGCATTGCTTACCTTCCGGCGTGTCCGACGCTGGCCTGTTCAACCTGGGAGGAAGATTGGGATGCTTGTTCGACCTTCTTCAGGGGCGGTTCCGGGCGCTGCCAAAGAATGTGCGCATCTGCCGACTGGCTGGGATAGATTTTCGCCGACTCCTGGCCTGTAGGTTCCAGAACGACGTCAACGCGGCGGTTATAGGCGAGCCATGTCGCCTTCTGGTGCTTCGTCATCCATTTGGTGGGTTTCGGATCGTTTTTGGACTCCAGTGCTTCGACGGTTTTTAAATCCATCTGCTGATCTTTCCCTTCGGCGCGTGTCTGGACCTTGTCTGGTGAAATGCCCTTCGAAACTAAATAGTCTTTGACGACAGACGCGCGACGCTCGCTGAGCATCTTGTTGTATTTCCCGGGACCTCGCACATCAGCATGCCCCACGATCACCAGGTTGGCCTTGCCCTCATAAATCTCATAGGTCTTGAATTGCGTTGCCGCATTCGAGAGTCTCATCTTCTCGCTCGCCACCAGACCAACCTTGGGGTGATGCTTCGTGGGATAGGCCGTGGGATAAAAGAGGCTGGCGAGCGTAGTCGCTGGCGGAGGGTCAATCGAGCCGACCACATGCAGCGTCGCGGTCTTCGTCACGGTCCCCCCGCAAGCATTTGTCGCCGTGATCGTGTATTTCACGTCTTCATTTACGGGACCTGTGGTCGTTTGCTTGGGATCGGCGGTGACCGTCTGGGTGCCGCTCACGGCATCACTGTTGAATGGCTCGATCCTGGCCGAGTTGGCATTTGACGCCGACCAACGCAAGGTGGTGGAGTCCTGCTGTACAACACGGTCGCCAATCTTGTGATAGTGAACTTCCGGCTGGCTAACGGTAAGCGTGGCGGTTGGTTCCGTATTCACCTTCACTGTGATGCTCTGCGTGGACTCTCCTCCGGGTCCTTTGGCTGTCAGGACGTAAGTCGTCTCGCGCGTTGGGGTCACGGCGCGGTCACCTTGCTTGGGCACTTCTCCGATCGTGGAAATAGAGGTATCCACAGCATCCGTCGAGCTCCATTTAAGGTCAGTGGGTTCTCCGCAGTTGAGCTCTGTATTCTGCGCCGCCAATTGTGCGGTGACGGGAGCAACGGGAACCGTTGCACTGGCAATTCCGGCGTGGAATCGAGGTTGTGGCCCCATGGTCAGTCCTTCTTTCCACTGCTTGCTCTTGGTCTCTCCGTTACGATCGAGATATACCGTGACTTGTTCTCCCGCTTTTGCGGTCACGGACCCAGACCAGATGGTGTTGCCATCGCGAGTCACGGTCACTTGATAAGTGCCTGGCTTGACGAGCAGGCGTTGGTGCCAAACCCAGTTCCAATCGAACTCGTCGACATGGCCCACGAAATAGGCAGGTGTCTGACCGTTCAGCAGGACCGCGGCACGAGGATGGCCTTTGAACTCAATATCGGCGAATGGTCCGGAAACCATGTCCCCCGAAGACTGCAAGGCGACGCGCAAATCCGTGGTCTCGCCGGCGCCGATGTGAACCTGCTGGGCGTTGGGGAGATAACCGTAGTTGTATACCGCGACGCCGTGCTCACCGGCAGCCAAATCAATGGTCTGACTGCCATCGCGGATAGCCTTGCCGTCCACGAAGACGTAGGCTTGTTTTGGATCAACGTGAATTCGCAGTTTGCCGTTCTCTATCGACGATTGTGCAAAAGCCGGAGCGGCGCAGAAACACACCGCTGCGAGACATAGGGTCACCAAAGGGAAAGATCTCGTTCGCATCTTGGCAAATTCTCCTTCCTTGGAATGGTCGAGTCTGGGCATGAACCACCTGGTGGACATGCGTGCGGCAGGGGGAGCAGGTGCTCCTCGCCCGGCTTCACCTGTCTGCGCATTCAGAATATATCGTGGTGCGATATATTGTCAAGAACTTGCTCTTGCTTTGTATATCGTAATGCGATATATAGGTTCTCGGTGACGCAAAACCAGGCTCATAGCCAGCCGTCTTTTTGGCTTTCTTGCTCTGGAACGCCACCAGTTCCCAAGGGGCTGCCTGAAGCACGATCTGTGCGGGTCAAAGCTCACGTTGGAGGTGCCACATGGGAAAACGGCCTTTGGTTGTGTTCGTTGCCCTGCTAGCCAGTCTCGTGCCGTTTCGAACCGCTCCACAAAGCATTCAGATATCGCAAGCAGAGAACTTTCAGATGTGCTTGGAGGGCGTCTCCGAGCGCAACTGGAATCAATTGACTCCTCAGGAACAACACGCAGTCAAACAATCGACTGAGGATCGCAATCTGGAGGATTGCTTCACCGGACCGCCAGAGTGCGATGCAAGCAAGCTGAGCCCACAGCAGAAACTAGAAATTGCCCGTGCTACCCACGACCGCAATCTACAGAATTGCTTGGACGGCTACGATGAGTGCAAACGAGATTTGCTGAGCGACGCGAACGCCGCGAGGTAGCTCAGGCGACCCATGTCCTCAACTGGCGGACTTGTCTCGAAGGGCTGGGCAAATGTGACCGAACGCAACTGAGCCACCAGGAGGAAGAACAGGTCGCCGATGCAGAATACGAGCGCAATCTGCAAAATTGCCTAAACGGGATAGGCCAGTGCGACCCCACAAACCTAACTAAGGAGGACCGTACGGAAGTTGCGCGGGCTGCACAGGACCGCAATGTCACCGATTGCGTGAACGGATCGGAGGACTGCGACCGGAGCCAGCTGGGGGTCGATGAACAGCGTGACGCTGCTAGCGCGGCGCACGACAATCGGCTTTAGTCGAAGACCCATGTAGTTACGCTGCCGAGCCTGGAATAAGGTCGCGTGCCAATCGTTCGAATGTTTCGGGTGCTGCACAGGCCCGCAGGAGAAGTCGAATGTGTTCTGGATAACGGCGCACGAATAGGGACCAGCGGAGTGATTTTGAGCTTGTGTGGATCGCAATGGCCCATGTGGATGGTGACCTGGCGGAGGACAGTCGTGAGCAGTTTCAAGCACAAAGCAGTTCGTTACGTTCTCGCAGTCTTCATTGCGGTCGCATCCCTGTATTTGCGCAGCTTCCTTACGTCGTTCCTTGGGGAAAGCAATCCATATCTTACGGCTTGGCTCGCTGTTGCGCTTTGTTCTTGGTACTGCGGCTTGGGGCCCGCTATCGCGGGAAGCGTAGTGTGCGTGTTGGGCATCGATTACTTTTTCTTGTCGCCCGTCCGTTCTTTCGTGATCGAAGCACGGTCGGAACTCTATGGCGTATTCTGTTTCTTGATTTTCGCGGCACTGATCATTGTGCTCGGTGAATCGAATCGACGCACAGCCCTTTCGCGCAAACGGGCGGAAGCGGTGCTAAAGGCAGCAAACGAGCTTCTCGAACAACGGATCAGTGAACGAACGGCTAAGCTTAACGAGAGCAATGAGAATATTCGCGAACTTTCCGCACGCCTTCTTATGCTCCGCGATGAAGAACGGCGGCGCATCGCTCGTGAGCTCCATGATGGCGTTGGACAGCTGCTCGCTGCAATGAGCATGAACAGTTCCAAGGTGGTGAACGAAAAGGGAAGACTGAGTGCCGAGGCAGTAAAACGCGTTGAGGAGAACTCAGACTTCCTCAGGCAAGCACTGATAGAGGTTCGCACAATATCCCACCTGCTTCATCCACCTCTATTGGACGAAATTGGTCTGGAGTCCGCTGTTAGAGACTACACAAAAGGATTTGGGCAACGCAGCGATATCGACGTTAGCCTCGACGTATCTCTTGGTCTTGACCGTCTCACCCCTGACCTGGAACTTGCAATCTTCCGCACCTTGCAGGAGTGCCTGACGAATATTTATCGGCATTCAGGAGGTAAGACAGCCAGGATTCGCTTGGACGAGAAAGATGGGTGTGTCCATTGTAAGATTAGCGATGATGGCAAAGGGATACCTCCCGAGAAGCAAGTTGCCCTAAATTCTGCAGGCTCGGTAGGTGTGGGACTGAGGGGTATGCGAGAAAGAATAAGCCAGTTAGGCGGTGTCCTTCAGATTCACTCGAGTGTGAAAGGAACCACCGTGGAAGCTATCCTGCCTGTCAAGCATGCTCATACCGCGGAAGATGACCGAGACCGCTTCAGTTTGCCGGCTGATCGGGCGTCTGCTTTGTATGTTTCCGAACCATCGCTGAACAGGGTGAGCCCCAGTAGGTAGTGAATAGCTTATCACTACCTCGAAGGGACCCGCCCTGGAGGGCCAAACTGCTCGGGCAAGGAGGCTTTCATGAAGATATCAATCCAAAATTGCGGCGCACTTCTGGTAATGCCACTTCTGTGTGCTACCTGGCTGCAAGACTCGTCTCTGGCAAAGTCACAAGGAAAACCAACGGGAACATCCGTCGCTGCGAAGCCAGCGAACGCGAATATGGAAGGAAAGAATCCGATTAAGGCGACGCCTGAGAATTTGGCAGATGCCAAGAAATTCTTTGGCTACGACTGCGCAATGTGCCACGGGGCAACCGGCGATGGCAAGGGTGATCTGGCGAAATCTATGGACCTGAAGATGAACGATTGGCGCGATTCATCCAAGCTCACGGCCATGTCCGATGTGGAAATGTTCGACCTAATTGTAAAAGGGAGAGGGCGAATGGTCGGTGAAGGGGATCGGTACCCGACCGAATTAGTTTGGGAATTGGTGAACTATGTGCGAACCCTGGACAAGAAGGAGACCGCTGCTGCTCCGAAAACGGGTTCTTCGCAGTGAACGCCGTTGAAAAGGACGAACTCATCTTTGGCCCATCGACATTCAGCCCATTAGATCCTTCTGAGGACCACTGGCCGAAAAACATAACGAATACTACTTCCGACGCCCGGCGAGTCCCAACCGGTTGTATACAGCGTCCACGGGGCCATCGCCGAACATTATAAAATAGACCCAGCAAAGCTAAAGGAATCACACTCCTCGACCATCGACTATGTGATTTCGGCAACCGCCGGTTGAATGGTGGGTACCTTTGGAGGAGCGCTGGAAGCGCGCCAAATCGATGCCAGCAACGGAAAGTTGACCGCCGATGTAACGGGCGAGGTCGAAACAGAAGAGGGCGTCCTGGTTATCCGCCGCATCCATGTGCGGATGCACCTGGTGGCTCCCGAAGAAGCTCGAGCGCCTGTGGAACGCACGCATGGTATTTACGCGATGCGCTGCCCGCTCTATCGCACGTTGCACAAAACTATCCAACTCACCTCTTCCTTCGAGTTGATCGCTCCTTAGATACCTCGTGGTATCCAAAGCTTCACCCTGCCGCGAATCTGACCTTATGCTTTAGCTTTTGTGGGTTGGCAGGATTGAATTATGGTATTCGTGCTCAGGAGTCAGTTTGGCACTGCCCTGCCTTATGAAGATCTACTTTGGTTTTACTGTGGCTGGTAGCCGATCCTCATTAGATGCCGCTAAGAGAATTGTAGGCGCTCTCGAAACGATGGGACACGAAGTCCTGACGAGCCACTTGGTCCGAGAAGATGCATGGGAAGCTGACCGGTCGGTGGCGCCTCAGGAGATCTTTGCTCGCGATATGAAATGGCTTGACCAGTGTGACCTGTTCGTAGCCGAGGTGTCGGGCTCGTCCTTTGGCCTGGGCTTTGAGACTGGCTACCTGCTCGGGGCGACGACGAAGCGGACCATTCTACTCTACCAGCGAGAAGCGGAGCGTGGGATTTCTCTCCTGATCACTGGAAATACGCATCCCAACTGCATCTTGATCCCGTATTCGCGGCTCGATGAACTGGAGGAGTTGGTTCGAAAAGCGGTGCCTGCAAGGTAGCGTCACCGACGAGATTCGGAAAGTCGGACGGCGCTAGGCTACACAAATCTCAGCACTCGCCGGGTCCGGTGGGAAGGTTCTTGGGTTCGTCAACCAAGGAGTCTCCGGATAGCCCTTAGAATCAAATTGAATTCTCTTCCTCCCAAGGAGACAAATTCCAAGCCCATACCACGACCCTCTCTCACATTGCGAACGATGGCGTGAACTCGAATCTGACCCTCTGGCAGTGAAAGATGCAGATCGAGGCGAGAACCCACCGCCACAGCCTCATGCGAAGCAATGAAGGTGCCTTCGACGCTGAAGTCTTCAACCCGAGATATGATGCTCTATTTCCCGAATTTCCATGAAACCCGCATACCATTGGGTGTGCGGGGCCGCAACGTCGTGCAGCTGCGGCACGTAGACCGGAGGTCGAATGCTAGCTGGCTTTGGAAGCGTCTAGGTCGCTGCGCTTTGCGATGGCGCGCAACACCTCTTTGGTCTCAAGAAATTACAGAATTTGGGTAGAGCATTCGGCTCTCGACCGAATGCTTGGGCATTCGAAGTGAAATTAAAGGGATCGAAGCACGCGAGAACGATCTCAAGGACATCTCGCTCCACATTCCCCGATTAGCCGAGCTTTTTGTCGAACGCTCTCAAGAATTTCGTCGGAGAGTCGCGGATTCTGCACGGCGCGAGCCAATACTACGCCACCGATCAGCGCCGCTACCCGAAAGATGGCTTCTTTCCGGTCTCCACGCTTAGCGGAGAGAATGTTCTCAAGTCCCTGCTCGAACGCGACTTTGAGTTCAGGAATCGAGCGAGCCACCTCCTGGGCAAGTGCGGCCATGGTGCAGCCGTCGCCTGGATTATCTCGGTGCCACCGGCTCAGGTACCGGTCAGCAAACGACGGTTTGCTCTTCTTGCGGTTGCTGAGCCGCATGCGCTCTAGCGAAACCTTTATGCCGTGGGCAACGGCAGCCGCCTGGAGTTCTTCCTTCGAATCGAAATGGGCATAGAAGGCGCCATGCGTCAGGCCGGCGGCGTTCATCACCTGGCCCACGCTTACGTTAGCAAAGCCGCGTTCACGGAAGAGGCGTGAAGCTTCCTTGACAATCCGTTCATGTTTTGCGGCGGTCTCTTTGGCGGGATAGCGCATATTTTTTGTATCCTTCCATCTATGATGGTCATCCTATTCGATGCCGGTCCTACAAAAAAGGAGGCATTATGAAACTCACAGGTAAGAAGGCTCTTATTACCGGCGGTAACAGTGGCATAGGCTTTGCTACAGCTCGACTTTTCATTGCGGAGGGCGCGCAGGTCGCCATTACCGGTCGCGACCAAAAGACGCTCGATGAAGCGATCGCCGAGCTTGGAGCAAACGCGCGTGGCTATCGCGCTGACGTGACCATTGCGGAAGATCGCCAGCGGCTTTTCGCAGCCCTGGCCAAAGATTTCGGGAAACTCGACATTGTCTTCGCCAATGCCGGCATCTCCGGCCGGACTCCTACCGGCTCGACCGACGAGGCCATTTTTGAAAAGGTGATCCACACCAATCTAAATGGCGCTTTCTTTACGGTAAATTCAGCGGCGCCACTGCTGAACGACAACGGGAGCATCATCTTTAATGGGTCGGTACACAACTATCTCGGCCAACCTGGCGTCGCCGCATATGCAGCCACCAAGGGTGGTCTCGTCTCGATGGCGCGTTCCATCGCCGCCGACCTTGCACCGCGTAACATTCGCGTGAATGTCGTGGCACCGGGCGCGACCAAGACTCCTATTTGGAAGCGCGGGCCCCGCGCCTCTATGTCCACGGACGAGTCCGCCAAGCTGGCGGAGTTCTTCTCTTCTGCGGTGCCACTGGGACGTTGGGGTGAGGCGGAAGACGTTGCCAAAGCCGTGCTCTTCCTTGCCTCGGAGGATTCCTCCTACATCAACGCGGTCGAGTTGATGGTGGATGGCGGAGCCACGGGTGCCCCGTTTGGAGCTCCGATTTTTCAGGGCGCATTTAGGCCGCTCGGTAGCGAGGCGAAGTTGGCAAGAGCTCATGCCGAAGGAGATCCGCAGTGAAGTCGGTCGGGAATAAAATGAAAGGAGTTTTCTTATGCGGCAATTACAACTAATAGCCCACGGCGAACCTTCCGATGTCATCGAACTCAACACGGTCTCCGAACCGGCTCTTGGTCAGGAGGATGTTCTCATCTCGATGGAAGCGGCCCCACTCAATCCATCAGACTTCCTGTTTGTCCGCGGCATTTACGGCGTCCGGCCGGTCTTCCCATCCTCGGTAGGCGCGGAGGGTGTTGGCCGAGTCGCAAAGATCGGATCGAAGGTTGATGTTGCTCTGCGGGGCAAGCGTGTCCTGATTATCCCGACCTACGAGCAGGGCACCTGGGCAGACCAAGTTGTCGCCCCGGTGAGCAACCTCGTGCCAATGAGCGACGAAGCAGATGCCCTGCAGCTCTCAATTGATCGGAATCAACCCTGCTACCGCCTATCTCTTGCTGAACCGATACGTTTCCCTAATGCCCGGCGACTGGATCGGTCAAACCGCAGCCAACGCGGCCATGGGGCAGTACATCATTGCACTCGCGAAGCTTGCAGGAGTCAAGACGCTGAATGTCGTCCGGCGGGAAGAAGCTGCCGGACAGGTGCGGCAATGGGGAGGTGACCGCGTAGTCCTCCAAGAGGATAACCTACACAAGTATATTGAGAAGGCTCTCGACGGGAAGAAACTTAGCCTCGTCCTCGATACGGTGGGTGGCGCCGCCGTGGGCGAGTTGGCCAAATCGCTTAAACCTGGCGGCTCGGTTGTCGTGTACGGCATGCAAAGCGGGCAATTCCCAGCGATGCCGCCCAAAGAGTTCATCTACCGTGGTCTTAGCCTCCACGGATTCTGGCTCATCAATTGGATACGCAACGCGCCGCGCACAGAGATCGAAGAGATATACCAGAAGCTCGGAGACCTCGTAGCCGATGGATCGCTCTCCGCCGCAGTGGAGCATGTGTACCCGCTCGACCAGTTCAAGGAAGCATTCAGGCAATCTTTGAAATCGAATCGCAGCGGCAAGATACTGTTCAAGTTTTAGCGACCGGAAGCACGCTCAGGTCGCCGGACCGACCCGGCCGGATTAGGCGGGGCGCACTTTAACTTGGGAAAGGTCCTGGCGCAGATACCTGGACGGTCTCCCGAGAGCTGATGCTCGATGGCGGAGCCACAGGTGCTCGAAGCGGAACTCAAAACCACGTTAGCCGCAGTTATCAATCACAAAAAAAGAAAGGTCGAAAAAGGAGAATCAAATGAAATCAGAAAAGAAATTTCTTGTGACGGGGCCGACCGGCGCAACCGGTGGTGAAACGGTTGAACAGCTTCTTGAAAAGGGGCACTCCGTTCGAGCGCTTGCTCACCGAGAGGATGAAAGATCGGAACGACTCAGCAAATTGGGCGCGGAGGTCGTTTTTGGCGACCTTCTTGACATGGAATCGGTACGTTCCGCCCTTCGTGGAATCTACGGAGCGTATTTCGTTTATCCCATTCGACCGGGGATCGTGGATGCAAGTGTTCGATTTGCTCAGGCTGCAAAGGAGGCTGGCGTCAAAATCATCGTCAACATGTCACAAAAGTCGGCACGCGGAGACTCTAAAAGCGATGCAGCACTAGCGCACTGGCTATCGGAGCGTGTGTTTGACTGGTCCGGGGTGCCCGTCAGCCACATCAGACCGACACTCTTTTCGGAGTGGATGCTCTATGGGGCCGCCATGATCCGTCAAGGAACCTGGGTCGTACCATTCGGCACTGGCCGCCACGCTCCCATCGCGGCAGAAGATCAAGCCAGAGTGATTGTCGGAATCTTGGAGAATCCGAAAGCACATGCTGGGAAAACGTATCCTCTTGTTGGACCGGTGGAATGTAATCATAAGGAAATGTCTCGGATCATTGGACGCGTGCTCGGAAAGGAAATTCGCTTCGAGCAGATTTCAATTGAGAAGTATGGTGAGATCCTAAGGAGCCGGCCCCGTGGCCCGGCTCGAAATACCGCTGGTACAGCGTACGCCGAAGCAGACAAAGCTGGAGGTGCGGGCTCGGATTTCGTTTTCCAACATCTAAAAGAGATCGCTATCGACCACCAAAATGGAATTTTTAGTGGGATGAATAACTATGCCCAAGAGATTGGCGGTCGTCCTCCGATGACGGTTGAACAGTTTGTCGAAAAACATCGCTCAGAATTTGGGGAATAAGACAATGACATCCTCTCTGCGACCGCATTTTAAGCATGAGAAAATTCACTAGAGCCGTGC
>JBAVHY010000544.1:0-2216 GCA_049686315.1 Candidatus Acidiferrum sp.
CAACTATACGTCGAGGGCACCGCGCAGATCGTCACCGCGCCTGAATTCGCCGATCAGGCGCAATTAGGGGAATTACTGGCGATGATCGAGGAGAAGCACCGCCTCATCACCGTATTGAACGCGTGTATCGAGACCCCCGAGCCGGTATTCGTCCAGATTGGCGTCAAGGAAATTTCCCAATCCGGCGAAAATATCGCGCTTATCAGTGCGCCCTACTCGACTCACGACAACTCCCAAGGTTCACTCGGAGTCCTCGGCCCCACGCGCATGCACTACGAGCGCGCCATGACTGCCGTGGCTTACGTTGCGCAACTCTTCAGCGAAGCGTTGAACAAAATCGAATAACAAACATCGCAATTCGTGGAAGCGAGGAATGATTCATGAAGGACCCTGAGTTCCAAATCAAGCCGCCCAACAAGGAGGGACTCGCCCAGTCCGCGGAAGAAAAGCCCGTGGCCCCCCTGGCCAATGACGCCTCGCGCGATGACACGGAACTAAAGAAGCTCGCCGCCGAACTGGAAGAGTTGCGCCAGTCGATGCTGCGTCACCAGGCGGACTTCGCCAATTACCGGAAGCGCGCTGAAAAGGAAAATCGCGAAGCAGCACAACGCGCCACCGGACGCGTTATCGAACAGCTCATTCCGGTGGCGGACGGCTTCGAGCACGCCTTGGCCGCGCATCGCGAAGCGGAGTACGACAGCTATCGCAAGGGTTTTGAGTTGATCTACAAGCAGCTCTTGGACAATCTTGCCCGCCTGGGCGCGGAGCGCATCGATCCCCTGGGAAAGCCTTTCGATCCGCATTTGCACCAGGCCATGGATCGCGCGGAAACCACTGAACATCCTGACGGCACCATCCTGGCCGTGTTTCAGCCCGGCTACGTTTTTCACGGCCGAGTTCTGCGCCCCGCCATGGTTCGCGTAGCGGTCCACCCGAATCCGGCATCAAACAAAGCTGTAAACTGATCGCAACTGAACTTTAAATGCATAATTCCTAATTCTGGACGGATACTTCTAAATATGGCACGAGCCCAGCAGCGAGACTTTTACGAAATCCTTGGCGTTAGCAAGACCGCTTCGGTCGAGGAAATCAAGTCCTCCTACCGCAAGTCCGCTTTGAAATGGCATCCTGATCGCAATCCGGAGAACAAGGAGGAGGCGGAAATCCGCTTCCGCGAGTGCACCGAAGCCTACAGCATTCTCAGCGACCCGCAGAAGCGCCAGCTTTACGATACCTACGGACACGCGGGCCTCGCGGGCGCCACCGGCCAGCCGGATTTCAATGCCACCATCTTTCAGGACTTCCACGATATCTTTGGAGATTTTTTCGGCTTTGATGATCTCTTTGGCGGTGGCGGGCGGCGGCGTGGAGCCCGCTCGCGTGTCCAACGCGGCGCGGATCTTCGCTATGACATGACGCTGACGTTTGAAGAAGCCTTCATGGGAGTCAATACCAAGATTCGCGTTCCGCGCCAGGAATACTGCGAATCCTGCAACGGCACCGGCGCGAAAAAGGGGACCGGCGTCGTCGCCTGCTCCACCTGCGCCGGTCGCGGTCAATTGGTCTACCAGCAGGGTTTCTTCACCATCAACCGTACCTGCCCCGCTTGTCAGGGCGCCGGCCAAATCGTCAAGGAGCATTGCGAGGACTGTAAAGGCCAGGGGCGCGTCGATCGCGAACGCACCATCGAACTTCGAATTCCTCCCGGCGTGGACACCGGCACGCGTCTCCGTGTTCAGGGCGAAGGAGAGCCCGGTCCGAATGGTGGTCCCGCTGGCGATCTCTACGTCGTTCTGGAAGTCAAGGAACACCGCTTTTTCGAGCGCCGCGGCGCGGACCTGTATTGCACGATTCCTCTTAGCGTCGCGCAAGCCTCGCTCGGCACCGAGCTCCAGGTTCCGGGATTGAATGGCGAGGAACGGCTGAAAATTCCCGAAGGCACGCAGAGCGGCGCTGTTTTCCGGATCAAGGGCAAAGGTCTGCCCGATCCGCACGGGGGCGGCCGCGGCGATCTCTATTATCATGTGCGCGTCCTTACGCCAACCAAGCTCACCAAGGAGCAGCGCAAAATTCTGGAACAACTCGACGCCACCCTGAGAGTCGATAACAAGCCTGCCGAACGCGGCACTTCCCTCTTCGACAAAGTGAAAGACATCTTCGGCTAGCCTTTTGGCACCGTCCGCCTCTTCGGGTGTTTCTCTTCGTAGGGGCGCAGC
>JBAVHY010000545.1:0-4960 GCA_049686315.1 Candidatus Acidiferrum sp.
GGGGCACACGGCCGGCCACTAGGCTTTTGCCAAGAAGGTTGCGACCACGTTGGCGGAGGCTTCGATGAACTGTTGTTCGGGTGCGGTGAACGTGTCCGTAAAATAGCTTTCAATGTTGAGCTCAGCGGCGAGTTTTTTGTTCACGAAAATGGGCACGACGATTTCCGACTTCACCAAAGTCGTTCCCGCAAGATAGCGAGGGTCCGCGGAGACATCCTGGACCACCACGACTTGACCGCTGGTGGCCGCGGCACCGCAGAGGCCCGTGTTGAGAGGAATGCGAGCGTTGGGGGTGAAGCTGCCGGCGAACGGACCGACGATCAGGTAGCCCGGGTCCGCGGGATCGACGAGATAAAAGCCTGCCCAGTTGTAGCGCGTCATTTTTTCGTGAAGGCGCTTGGCGATTCGGTCCATGAGGGCCTGGGCCGAAGGAGCGGTGACGGCATAGCTTTGCAGTTCCAGAAGAAGCTCTTTATGCGCTGGAGTCATGGGTTTGCCTATTACTTGCTGAGATATTTCATGCCAGTATCGCACATGACGGTGACGATGATGGCGTGTGGGCCGAGTTGTTCGGCTAAACGCAACGCGGCGATAACATTGGCTCCGGTGGAAGTGCCGGCAAAAAGGCCTTCCTCGCGAGCTAAGCGAGTGACCATGGCTACAGCTTGTTCTGTGGAAACCAGTTCGATGTGATCGGCGATGTCCTGCCGCCAGAGCGGAACTACAAATCCCGCGCCCACACCATCAATTTTATGAGCGCCTGTCTGGCCGCCGGACAAAACCGGGGATTCGGCGGGCTCGACGGCAACGATTTTGATGTGCACGTTGTGGCGGCGTAAGGCTTCGCCGGTACCGCGGAGGGAAGCGGCCGTACCCACACTCTGGACAAAGCCATCGATGTGTCCGTCAGTCTGAACCCAAATCTCCTCTGCCATTTTGTGATAAGCCGCAAGCTGGTCTGTATTGTTGAGCTGATCGGTCCAGAAACTGGCCGTTTTTGTGGCGACGATGCGGGCGGCCTCGACCATGTCGCGAGTTAGTTTCTCCGTCATGCGCCCGCTTTCGCTTGGCACGATTTGAAGCTTGGCGCCGAGAATTTTCATGTGTTCCAGTTTTTCCCGGGCGAAGGCATCGGAAGTTACGATGTGCAGGGGATATCGCTTCACCGCGCAGGTTAGAGCGAGGGAGACGCCGGTGCTGCCGCCGGTATATTCAACGACGGAACCACCTGGTGTGAGGCGTCCGTCGTCTTCTGCCGCTTCAATCATGGCTAGCGCCATGCGGTCCTTCATGCTGCCCGTGGGGTTCTCATTTTCCAGTTTGAGCAGAATGCGGGAGCCGTTCCGGGGCACGACGTTGCGCAAGGGCAGCAAAGAGGTGTTGCCTATGCAATGCAGAATGTCGCGTTTTAATTCGTTCATGATGCTCGGCGCCCTTCCCGATGTGGCTTATGAAACGGGTCACGATTGGGGAGCCTTCCTGGCAAATCTACCATCAATTGAGTTGTGTGGAGGTCAGCCAGCGGCATGTAGATTTTGCACTGAGGCCCTTCTGCATAACATTCGAGCTTTCAACCTAAGTGACTGCGCAAGTCGGAGATAGATCTCGTGGGCCTTTTCATCGGATTGGTACGCCACCTGCACAGAAATTTTTATGGTGAGTTCTCGGCGTGGTGGAATCTAAGCCGAGAATTCGCTTGGCGAGCAGTTCCCGAGCGAGCGGCAGGGGAGCACGTGTATGCGCGGGAACGCTTTCGGATTTCTTCTCCTACCTGTATTGGTGATATTTGTAAATACCGCATCAGCACAATCTTCGGATTTGGCGCCGAGTTTCAAAAGAGCGCGAATCGACCTGGCACAAATTACCAAGCAAGCGAAAGATGGAAATACAGAAGCACAATTTCGCCTCGGGATGGCCTATAAGAGCGGGCAAGGAGTGGAAAAGAGCGATTTTGAGGCGATGAGATGGTTGCGGATGGCTGCGGACCGCGGTGATCTGGCGGCGGAGAACAACCTCGGCTATTTGTACGAGAGCGGGCCAGAAGGAATGAAAGATCTTGCCGAGGCAGCCAAGTGGTACAGACGCGCCGCGCTGTACGGATTGCCGGAAGCGCAGTTCAATATGGGGCGGCTGTATTGTCGCGGTGACGGTGTAGAGAGAAACGAGGGAGAAGCGGCTCGTTGGATTCGCAAGGCGTCGGAGGCAGGCCTTCCCATAGCCATAGCAGGGCTTGGCATGATGTATGAGATGGGCCAAGGCGTGCCACGGGACGAGCGTGAGGCGTTTCGGCTGACACGCAAGGCAGCCAAGAAAGGTGACCCTGGAGCCGAAAACAACCTCGCGGTTTTTTCCAAGGAAGGCCGCGGCGTTGGAGTGAATTGGGCCGAGTCGAAGAAATGGTATGAGAAAGCGGCAAAGGCCGGGGTCGCCGAAGCCCAATATGGTCTGGGAGTTTTATACGCGAATGGCTGGGGAGTTGCGAGGGACCCTCATGAGGCAGTGCGACTTTTCCGGCAAGCAGCCGAGCAGGGTCTGAATCCGGCGGAGGCAGCGCTGGGTGAGGCTTACGAAATGGGCGAAGGCGTCGAAAGGGACTACCAGGAATCGGCGAAGTGGTACCGGCGAGCTGCCCAGGATGGAGACGTTAGTTCGGCGATGCGATTGGCGGCGATGGCGTACTACGGAAAGGGCATAAGTCAGGACGTACCCGAGGCAATCAAGTGGTGGACATGGGCGGCGGGCAGGGGGAACGCATTTGCACAGTTTAATTTAGCAAAAATATTCGCGGCCGGCATTGATGTTCCCCGCGACGCGGTGAAGGCACGCGCATTGTTTGTTCTTGCGTCGAAATCATTTGACGTATCAAAGGAGTTGAATGAACTTTCCCTTCAGGTCAGCACCGCCGGAACAATTGAGACTCAAGCGGAGAATCGGCAGCAGTGAGGAGTCGCTTGAGGGAGCTATCCATTCTTCTGACGGCGCTGGTCCTTCTCTTAACAATGCGCGCAGTCTTGTGCTGGCGACGCCCGCCGGTCGATGGATGAGCATTTATCCCGAGTAGATACCGCTGGTAGGCGCGCTCCAGCAGCTACAGGGAATTCAGGAATTCGAGCAAGGCGGCCTTTTCTGCGGGCTTGAGGTGTTCGAATTTTTCGGTGACGTGAGCGGCTTCACCGTGGTGGCGCAGGATGGCGTCGGTGAGCGTGAGCGAAGCGCCGTCGTGCATCAGGCGGGAGTGGAGGCGGACGCCCCAAAGCGGCGCGGTGCGAATTTTGTTGGCGGTATTGTTGAATTCCGGGATGGAGAGATTTTTCCAAGTGATGGAGTACATCTTTTTGCCGTAGTGCTCGGCCATGGATTGGACGATGCCATCGCCAGTGCCGACGTTGTGCAGCAGAAAATCGCCGTAAGGATGGAAGGTTTTATCGCCGAGGGCCGGGGGAAGGGTGAAAGTGCCGCCGTTAATCGCCGTGCCCGCGGGAGCGGTGATAAGCGTGGCAACATGGCAAGTGGCGCAGCCGATCGTGTCAAAGAGAGTTTCCCCGTGTTTGGCTTCCGGCGTTTGCGATAGTGTCAGGTCTCGCGCGGGGGCTTCCGTAGCGCGCATGAAGCGAGCGAAGTGGTCAATATCGGAGAGGCCGTCGGGGCCGGGCGCGTCATTGGGTTCGGAGGCGGCGTTGCATAGATTGGTGACTTCGTCGGGCTGGAGGCGATTGGTGATGCCCATTTCGTTGAGGTAGGCATCAGCGGAGAAGGAGAGCAAGCTGGCTTGCTGATCTTTCCAGCCGAAGCGGCCAACTCCGGTCTTGCCAGGGGCTTCGACAATCGGAACATAGAGAACCTGGCCGCAGATCTTGTGGCCGCTCTTGCTGCACTGATCCTTGGCAAGCTCGACGAAGGCCTGGTCGGCAACCGCCTCAACAAAACCGTCACCGAGAAGATTGAGGGAGACGCGGAAAGTGCGGATTTTTTCCGTGTCCGGAACGTGCTCCTGGATTTCCGTGCTGGGAAACGCGCCGCTAGGGCAGATGGAGCGGTCGTTGATCAACGAGCGGCCTTTAATGATTTCCGCGCCATGGTTAATGGGGATTTCGGGATTCTGGAACTGGCCCTTGGCATCGTTGTGCCCGACGCGTAATTCATTGACCTGACTGGAGCCGCCGGAGGTGGGGTTCTGGTGGCACTCGCGGCAGGATTGCGCGTTGTAGAGCGGGCCGAGGCCATCGGTAAGAGCCTCGACTTCCTCGAACTTGGCTTGGTCGGCGGTGTGCGTGGCGGCGTCGACGAGGCCATTGCTCTTATTGTCGAAGCCGACGGGGGCTTCGGAGGGTTGCGGTGCGAAAGAGAAAAGAGCAGCGAACACAACAGCGATGAGAGGGACTAGAGTTTTCATGGGCACCTCGGGCGGCTGGTTGAGGAGAAATGTATTCAATTACGGTGGAAAAGCCAAGTTAAAAAGTCGAAAGTCTTTCCAGGTCTGTGGAAGAAATGTGAAGGGAGGAAAGGTCGTATACAATCGGGAGCGAGGAAATCGGGCATGAAGGTGGAGACAAAGTTTCGAGTGGTGGTGATGACGTGCGCGACACTCGAGGAGTCGCGGAAGATTGCGCGCGGAGTGGTGGAGAAGCGCCTGGCGGCCTGCGTGAACATCATGACGCACGCGGTGGAATCGTTTTATACGTGGGAAGGGAAGCTGGAAAACTGCAGCGAGTATTTGCTGATCATCAAGACGAGCGAGGAGCGGCTGGAAGAATTGCAGAAAGAAGTGTTAAGCCTGCACTCGTACGATACGCCGGAGTTTGTGGTGCTGCCGATTGTGGCGGGGTCGGAAGAATATTTGAAATGGCTGGGTGCGGCGGTGGAGTAGGTTGCGGAGGAGTTGGCACGAAAGCCGCTACAGGGGTGGAAGAGGAGCCGGGGCGGTTCAAGATCATGGAATTGTGCGGGCATGGGGCGCAGC
>JBAVHY010000546.1:0-3524 GCA_049686315.1 Candidatus Acidiferrum sp.
TGTTTTTCGACCGCAATAACACCGGGGACTACCGCTTTTACAGCCCTTATTTAGATGGACCCGACAAACTGACCACCGGAGTTGAAGCTACCAACTCGCCCCAGGCCGGAATACGCATGATCATGGATTCCGTCGGTGGCGAGTTAGCTCGTGAATCGCTAAGTCTTGTCGTGGGCGAGCCTGTGGACTTGTCCGATCCACGGCCCAGTCTCCAATCTGACGTGATGCTGAGCATCTTGAAGAGCCTGGCCGAACAGCCGAGCTACCGGGACGAAATCAGGCGCAAGCGCATGAACCGGGAACAAGTGAATTCGAGCATGATTCACCAAGGATATAATTTGGACATCATTCTCTTGCCGGCAAGAGATGCTCATGGGCTGACGCGCCTTGATTATTCGATTCGCTTGAAGAATCCGGCCGATCTGAGTGTTCTTGAAACCTCCGATTCCCACCTTTCCTATTCCCTGCAGATTCGCGTGCAGGTTTTCGATGGCGGCACCAACAAACTCATTTTTGCTACTCAGAAAGATTTGCGGGACACACTTGAAAAGGGCCGCTATCGAGACATCAAGGACAAGGTTTTCTCCTACGAGGGGATGCTGCCCCTGCCTCCCGGACAATATCGCCTGGCCTTTCAGTTCACGGACTGGAACAAAAATGCTTCTTATCGCACGGAACGGGAAGTCACTATCCCCAGAATTGATTCCGCAAAGTTCGTCATACCTGGGATTTTGCCTTTTTCTTCTGCCGAGCAAGTCGACCCCGTAGCCGCCGATGTTCTGCCGTTTACCCTGGCGGGAGTCCAGTTCACGCCGTTGTCCACGAGCAATCTGACCGTTGGCTTCGAGCAGCGACTGCAAGTTGCCTATCAGATTTGGACCTCTCCCCAAAATCCCGCTCTGTCTCGAGGGAAACAATTGCAAGTCGAATATGGACTCGGGCAGCCTGCCTTGCCTGGCAGTGCCAAAACTGTCAAGGAAGCACTGGATGTAAGCCAGTTTGATGCAACCGGGTGCCTTGTGAGCGGTAAGAAATTGGATCTGGGCGAAATGGGGAATTATATTCTGACCGTGTCTCTCGGCGGGTTATCTACGGAATCTCGCAGCTTTGCGCGCATGAATCTGAAGGTAGTCGATTCTTCCGCGCTGCCCCCAGCGCCGTGGGTGATTGTTGAGCCTACGATTCGCGAGGATATGGAAAAGGGCGCGTTTGACCGGGACAGGGGCCTGGCATATCTGAGCCAGGGAGAGAATAAAGAAGCCCGCGCATGGCTGCGACGAGCGCTCGCGGCCAATCATGACGATGAGATCGCCCGCACTCGATTGGTGGAGGCTTACTACTCCCTGAAGGATTACGCCGCAGTGGCAGATTTGTATAGAGATACCGGTGTCACAGACAATGCTGACGCCCGTACGCTGCTAAGCATCGCCAATAGCCTTAAGAACGTGGGAAAACAGGGTGAAGGCCTTAGTTTGCTGGAACATGGCGCTAACATGCACTCGGGGGATCCTGCCATGTATGCCGCTCTGGCTGACTTTTACACTCAAATAGGCAATGCGTCGAAGGCGTCATCTGCCCTGCAGCGAAGTAAGGAACTCTCTTCCCCCCAATAATGCCTAAAAGCCCTTTGACGTGTGACCTGCGCCATTGACAAAGGCACATTCTGTTTTTTGTATTCCACTATAGTTCACCATATTGGCCGTGGCTCAAACGGCTGACAGTTCTCTCTTCTACGTACATAAGTAGCTGGAAATAAAAACGTTATCATATGGCGGACATAATCGGGTTTGGCATCGCCATTGCTCATGCCTTACCGCTCGTGCGCTGGGGTTCAACCGAAATCCAATCTTAATAGGTTCTTCCGCCTTGTTAGGGGAATTGAATTGAAAGGAGTTTCACTTGAATAAGCCGAAGTGGTTCTATTTGCTCGCCGCCTGTGTGTTGTCCCTTGGTTTGGGGATAGGGGCATTCGCCCAGGACCAGAGTTCGGCACGCGGTAACTTGAGTGGCGTTGTGCTGGACGCTTCGAAGGCAACTGTTCCGGGGGCGGAAGTTACGATCACTGGACCGATCGGAAAACAAACGCAGACTACGGGCAGTGACGGGGCATTTCTATTCTCGACCTTGATCCCGGGATCCTACTCCGTAAGGGTCCAAAAGGGAGGGTTTAAAATCGCCAGCATCTCCGCAACGGAAGTCTTGATTAACAAGACCTCCAGTATCGAAGTGACCTTGGAAACGGGTGAAGTGACACAGACCGTGGAAGTCAGCGCGGCGACGGTCACTGTCGACCCAACGGCTGCCTCCGTGAACGCCGATTTCTCGGATAGCTTCTACGAGAAAATCCCACTTGGTCGCGGCGTCAGCAGCTTGTTCTACTTGGCGCCAGGAGTTACGTCGGGCATCGGGACCGGTGCCGAGAATCCTTCCATTTCCGGTTCTTCCGGCCTGGAGAACCTGTACGTGGCGGACGGTGTTTCGATTAACGATCCGGCCTTTGGCGGCATCGGTGTGTGGTCCCGCGTGTATGGCCCCCTTGGCACTGGTATCAACCTTTCTTTCGTGAAGGAAGTCCAGATCAAGACCGGGGGCTTTGAACCTCAGTACGGCCACCTCAGTGGAGGCATCGTCCAGTTGGTCACCAAGTCTGGCGGCACGAAGTTCTTCGGCACCGCTGGCGGATACTTCAACGGCCGCTTTATGCAGACCACCTACCAGAACGCCGATGACCCCAAGTATGGCAACTCGAACTTGGTGGGAAGGCGCTTGGACAATGCGAATTATGAGGGCGACTTCGAGTTGGGCGGCTATGTTCCGGTGCGCGGCTTGAGGGACCGCCTGTTCTTCTTCGGCACCTTTAATCCTTCCTGGAACCACGCTTACTTCGCCCCGGTGGTCGGTTCGGGTCTCGCTGCGATCGATCCAACGACTGATCGCTACACTACGCGGTATGACTACGCCGGTAAGCTAACCTTCAAGATCAACAATTCTCACACCATTGAATCCACGGTCTCCGCTGACCCCTCGTCTACCAACGCAACGGCCTTCAGCACTCTGAATAGCGACAACACTTCCGCGAACTCCAAGTGGGACTACGGAACGCGGAATTGGTCTGTGCGCTATGACGGCGCCTTCGGCAGTTCACTGCTTGTGGACGCGGCATTCACCTGGGCCTGGAACCACTTCACGGAAACGCCCGCCACCAACGTGTACGGCATTGTAGACAATACGCAGATTTACGGACTGACCGGTCAGCGCGGCGCCTTTAACGCGCAAGGAATCGGTGTACTCGAACCTTACGATGCCAACTCCAGGGGCATCAGCGGCGATGTTACCAAAATGTTCCACTTTGCTGGCACCCACAGCATCAATGTGGGCTATACCTGGCAATTCCCGAAGTACGCCGAGCATCAGTTTTGGCCCGGGCCGAAATACACCATTCCCACTTTGAATGCCACCGGCGGTAGCCCCGGCTACGGCGGCAACGTTGCGGGTAACCAGACGGACTCTGCCTTCTCTCTCTC
>JBAVHY010000547.1:0-12357 GCA_049686315.1 Candidatus Acidiferrum sp.
TCGCAGCGCTGCGGCACAGCGCCATCACCACGTAAGCCAGTGCCGCCAGTGCAACGCCCTGCCAAAGGAAATGCAAGAGCGCAAGCGCGAGCAATCGCAAGATAACCGGAGAGAGCCAGCTAGCGAGGAGCGTCATCGGATTTTCCTTTCATGTTCATTCAGCAACCGGCGCATTTCGTCGATTTCTTCCTGGGAAGCCTTGCGGCCGGCCAGCGCATGCATCATCAACTCGCTGGCGGAGCCGTCAAACACCCGCTGCAGCACATCGAGCGCAAGCTGGCGTTTGGTTTTCTCCGCGGGCTGCACGGCTTCATAAACGTGCGCGCGCTGCTGCTCATCCCGGCGCACCGTGCCCTTGGCTGTCATGATCTGCATGAGCTTTAAAACGCTGGTGTAGCCCATTGGTCTTTTCTCGTTGAGCGCCTGGTGCACTTCGCGGACCGTGGATGGGCCGCGCTCCCACAGAACATGGAGGATTTCGAGTTCGGAAGCAGTGGGCTTGCGAGTGGAGGTGGTCGTCATGCGGGAGAGGCTACTACGAAGGCATTCGTAGTGTCAACGAAAATCTTCGTAGGTCGCATCCGTTCCCCCGGTGGCCTCGCACAGGGCCCCTCAAGGGGCGACGACGTCTTTTAATTGCGGCTTAACATGAACTGCGGTAAGACTGGTGGCATCCCAGCCGCCGCCGAGCGCTTTTACCAGGAGCACCGCGGCGATCAGCCGCTGGCCCTGGATGACCGCGGCTTCCTGTTCATTGGTGAGAAGATTCTCCTGGGCGCTCACAACATCAAGATAGTTCACCAGGCCCCCGACATACCGGGAAGTGGCGATGTCCAGTTGTCGTCGCGAGGAATCGACCGCGTCAGCCTGCGATTGCCGCGCGGCTGCAAGCACCTGCAGGCCGGTAATGTTGTCCTGCACCTCGCGGAAGGCATTCAAAACCGTGCCGCGATAATTCGCCACCGTTCCGTCGTACCCCGCCTGAGAAAACTGCACTCGTGCGCGGCGAGCCCCACCAGTGAAAATATCCTCTGCGACGTTGGCGCCGATGGCCCAGAACCCGCTCTCGGCGTTAAAGAGCTGCGAGATTTTCGCCGAGTTCCATCCACCCTGCCCGTACAGAACCAGCGAGGGATAGTAGGCGGCTTTGGCGATACCGATTTGCGCATTCGCTATGGCCATCTGGCGTTCCGCCTCCGCAATATCCGGCCGGCGCTCCAGAAGATCCGAGGGAAGCGCGAAATCAATATTCGGCGGCTCCGCGGCCAGTTCCCGTGGAGCCAGATGGAAATCCGGTGCGGGTTTGCCGACGAGGACCGCGATGGCATCTTCGAATTGCTTCCTTTGCTGCTGGAGCAGCGTCGCCTGCGTGCGCGTGGTGTTGAGCAGCGTTTCCTCTTGAGCGACGTCCAACCCGGAGGCAAGGCCGCCGTCGTGGCGCGATCTCACCAGGTCCAGGCCTTTCTGCAAAGTTTGCACCGTGCGATTCAGTATCGCGATTTCCGTGTCCAACTGCCGGAGCGTGAAGTAGTCAGCCGCGAGTTCCGCTGTCAGCACCAGGCGCACGTTCTCCAGGTCGGCAGCGTTGGCCTGGTAGGAGGCCTGCGCGGCTTCAATGGTGCGGCGCCGCTTGCCGACGAGATCCACTTCATAACTGACCGAAAAGGGAAGAGAGTAGTTGCCCTGGGTGACGGGGCCAGAAAGCGGAAGCGTGGAACCCGTCGCGCGCGTGCCGGAAAAACGTTGCCGTCCAGCGGTTGGATCCACCGCAAGGGTAGGAAAGAGTGTTGCGTTTTGCACTGCAGCGGAGGCTCGCGCCTGGTCGAAATTCGCGAGCGCTACTTTCAATGTCTGATTCGCCGCCAGAAGTTCGCTTTCCAATCCCTGCAGATCGCCATCGTGAAACAGCGACCACCAGGAAGTTTTGGGGACGGTGTCCTTCGGGTCTGCTTGCCGCCACGGTTCCGCGACCTGCCATCTTGCCGGCACGGGCGCTGTCGGCCTCTTGTAATTAGGCCCGACCGTGCATCCAGCGCAAAGGGAAAGCGCCACAATGCCGCCGCAAAGAATCGCCCCAAGGCGACTTGCGGAAGGAGAGTGAAAGAACATCAGGGTCTTTTCCCCGGGGGTGGCGATTGTTTTGCCGCACTCGAAGACATGTTACCCGGCTTGCTCGGAGCAGCAGCGGGCGCGAGGGGATTGCGCACTTCTTTGACGTGCACTTCCTCGCCGGCTTCGATGGAATCCGGAGGATTCAGCACAATCCAATCATCGGCTTGCAAGCCGTTCAAGACTTCCAGCGAAGTGCCATAATCGCGTCCGATGGCCAGGGCTTGCAGACGGACATGATGATTCGCGTCGATGACCACCGCTCGCAATCCTTCGGACCGAAACAGCAGGGCATTGACCGGGACCTGCAAACGCTGCCCCTGCACCTTGCCCTCCAGATGAACTTGGGCGTAACCGCCAGGAAGCAACTGCCCGGTTTTATTTGGTACATCCACTTCGGTCAGCAGTGTGCGGGTGGCCAGATCGATAGCTTCCGCCGTGCGCACAACTTGCCCCTGGAATTTCTCGCCGGGATATTGCGGCAGCTCCAGATACGCGCCCAGACCGCGATGAATGGAAGGCGCGTAAGATTCCGGCACATTCACGTACACGCGGACGGGATCGGTCTCCGCGAGAAAAAAGAGCTGCTGGGAAGTGCCGCCGTTGCCCGCATTGATCAGCGTTCCGATATCCACATTGCGCCGCGTGATAACACCGTTGAAAGGCGCGTAAATGCTTTGGAAGGATTTCGTTTCCTCCAGCCGGCGGACGTTGGCCTGCGAAGATTGCACGATGGCTTGCTTGGCGGCTAGGTCGCCCAGCGCGTTATCGACCTCTTGTTTGGCGACCCCGTCCGTTTTCAGCAGTTCGCTGTAGCGCGCCGCGGTGATCTGCGAAAGATGTTCGTTGGCCTGCGCGGTAACCAGGTCCGCCTTTGCCTGCACCAGTTGCTGGTCCACTTCCGGAGTGTCAATGTCGGCGAGCAGTTCACCTTTGTTCACCCGGCTGCCAATATCGTGGTACCACTTTCTCAGGTAACCATTCGTCCGCGCATAGATGGGTGATTCGACGTATGCCTGAAGCGTGCCGGGAAGAACCAGGTCCTCCTCGCCAGCCTGCGCCGCCGGATGGATGATGGCGACCGTCGGGATCGCCAGAGTTTCGGTATCTTTGGCAAGCGCCTCAAACTGCGAGCGGCGCTGCAGCAACAAGACCGCGCCAACCACGACCAGCGCAATCACCACCGCAAAGAAAACGAGAAACAGCGAGCTCTTCTTCGGCGTGTTTTCGCCTGACCCGTATCCGCCTGGATTTGCAGCCTCATTCATAGTCAAGTGCCTCGTCTAGCGTAATTCCGATTCCATTTCATGTCACTACCGGTTCATGCCCCGCTGCCTGAGAACGCTTGCGCTCCGCCCGGCCATGAATAATGGAAAAGACGCAGGGCACAAAGAAAAGAGTGGCAACGGTGGCAAACAGCAGTCCGCCGATCACGGCGCGGCCCAACGGAGCATTTTGCTCACCGCCTTCGCCAAGGCCGATGGCCATGGGCACCATGCCGATCATCATGGCCAGCGCGGTCATGATGACAGGGCGAATGCGCACGAATCCGGCTTCCACTGCGGCGTCGAACGCGCTTTTCCCCTCGTTCAATTGTTCACGCGCAAACGAAACCATCAGGATGCTGTTGGCCGTGGCCACGCCCATGCACATGATCGCGCCGGTCAGCGACGGCACGCTCAGCGTAGTGTGGGTAATCAGTAGGATCCAGCAAATACCGGCCAGCGCCCCGGGAAGAGCCGTGATGATGATGAACGGGTCCAGCCAGGATTGGAAGTTCACCACAATCAAAAGATACGCCAGCACAATCGCGCCGATCAGCCCCACGCCCAGCCCCACGAACGACGTGTTCATGGTCGCAATCTGCCCGCGGATGAAAATGCGGCTCCCGCGGGGCAGTTCCTTCTGAATGTTATCGACAAGTTTTGTGATTTCCACGGATACCGAGCCCAGGTCGCGCCCAGAAACAGCGGCGTACACATTGATCATGGGTTGGACGTTGTAATGGGAGATGGAAGCGGGGCGCGCCACCGTCGAGGTAGAAACCAGATTGCCCAGGATTTGCGGCGTGGCCGTGCTGCCGCTGGCGGTGATGGGCGTATTCTGCAACGCCTGGAAACTGTCCATGCGATATTGCGGCGTCTGCACCGCCACGCTGTAACTCACGCCATTCTTGGGATCAAGCCAGAAATTCGGCGCCGTTTGAAAGCTGGAAGAGAGCGATATCAGCACGTTCTGGGCTACGTCGCGCGCCTGCATGCCAACGTATTGCGTGCGCGTCCGGTTGATATCCATGTACAGCGTCGGAGCGTCGAACGCTTGCTGCACGTGCACGTCGGCGGTGCCGGGTATGTGGCGAATTTCATTGGCCAGCTTTTGGCCGATCCGGAAATTGGCTTCCTGATTCTGTCCCAGGATTTGGATGTCGATCGGGGCCGGTGTGCCGAAATTCAAGATCTGCGTCACGATGTCCGCGGGCTGGAAAAAGAACTGCACGCCAGGAAATTCGCTCGGAAGGCGGCGGCGCAATTCGTCGACGTACAGGCTGGTCGGCTTGCCCCGTTCCGGCTTAAGCTGCACCAGAACTTCCCCGTCGGAGGTGCCGATGGTGCCGGAATTGCTATAAGTCAGGTTGATGCCGGAGTAGGGCAGGCCGACATTGTCTAGCACAGTCAACAGATCTTTCTCGGGGATCGTCTTGCGAATCACCTGGTTGATCTGGTCCGCCAGCCGCGACGTTTCCTCAATGCGCAGGCCCGTTCGTGCGCGCATGTGCAGCCGAATCTGCCCGGCGTCCACGTTAGGAAAAAAATCACGCCCAAGGACGAAATTGAGCCCCGCCGAGAGCAGGCAAAATCCAAGAAAACAAGCGGCAAAAAGCCGGGAATGTTGCAAGGCGGAAGTCAGCGCGCGCCGGTAGTCCGCCCGAAAGCGCTCGAAGGCGCGCTCAAAGCCTTGCTGGTAGCGGCGGAAAAGACCCATCTTTTCCCCCGCATGTTCATCGGCATGAAATTCGTCTTCCGAACTCAGCAAATACATCGCCAGCGTCGGTACGATGGTGCGCGACCACATATAGGACGCCAGCATCGCGAAGATCACCGCTTCCGCCAGCGGCACAAACAGGTACTTGGCCACCCCCGAAAGGAAAAACATCGGGATGAACACAATGCAGATGCACAGCGTTGACACGAACGCTGGCACAGCGATCTGCTGCGCGCCGTCCAGAATGGCCTGCACGGTTTCCTTGCCCAATGCCAGGTTGCGGTTGATGTTCTCAATTTCCACCGTGGCGTCGTCGACCAGGATGCCCACGGCCAGCGCCAGTCCGCCCAGGGTCATGATGTTGATGGTTTCCCCAAGCGCGCTCAGGCAAAGGATGCTCACAAGGATGGAGAGCGGGATGGAGATAGCGATAATGAGCGTGCTTTTCCAGTTGCCCAGGAAAAGCAGAATCATGACCGCGGTCAGGCCGGCGGCGATCAGAGCTTCGCGGAGAACGCCTTGAATGGCGGCGCGCACAAAAAGCGATTGGTCAAAAAATGTGGTGACCTTCAGGCCTTCAGGCAGCGACGGTTCGTAATCTTTCAGCACCTGCTTCACGCGGTCAACAATCGACAGCGTTGAAGCACTCCCGGTTTTGTACACGCTCATCAGCACGCCACGCTGGCCATTAGCCAGCACCACGTTGGTCTGGGGAGCAAAGCCATCGCGCACGTGGGCCACGTCGCGCAGGTAAATCGTCGAACCGCCCACGGTTTTGACCGGCATGTCGTTCAATTCCGGCACCGTGTTGGGGCTGCCGTTCATTTCCACGTTGTATTCGAGAGTGCCCATCTTGGCCGTGCCGGTCGGCAGGATCAGGTTCTGGACATTCACGGCGCTCACGATGTCCACCGGGGACAGCCCTTTCGCCTGTAACGCTGCGGGATCGATGTCCACGGAAATCAGGCGTTGCTTTCCACCGTAGGGAAAGGGCATCGCGGCTCCCTGCACGGTGGCGAGTTGCGTGCGAATAAAGTTGTTGCCGTAATCAAACAACTGCTGCTCGCTCAGACGATCGCTGGTCAGGCCGATCTGCAGTACCGGAACCGTCGATGCGGAATAAATGATGACCAGTGGAGGAGTGGTGCCGGGCGGGAGAGCGCGCAGGAATGTCTGGGAAATGGCGGTCGTTTGCGCAAGTGCCGTTTGCACATTGGCGCCGGGCTGAAAATAAACCTTAATCACCGCTATTCCGCCAAGCGATTGCGATTCGATGTGCTCGACGTCATTCACCAGTGTGGTGATTCCGCGCTCCACGTTCGAGGTGATCCGCCGCTCCATCTCCTGCGGTTGCAGCCCGGTATAAGTCCACACCAACGCGATTACGGGAATATTGATGTCCGGAAAAATGTCCGTGGGTGTGCGCATCAGCACGATCGGCGTCAGCAGCAGGATGACCAGCGCCATCACGACGAAGGTATAGGGCCTGGAAAGAGCTAATCGGACTATCCACATAAAATGCGAAAATTACCTTTTACAAAGAGCGTGCCGGGAAACACTAGCAGCACTCCCCCGGGTCAATTCTTCCAATTTGCGATCTTTTATTAGACTACGGGAACCCCTAATTTAGGTACATGAAGCACGTGGGCCAAATTGGTGCGCTGAGTTGCCGATAACCGGGGGAATTACTATCAGCGGCTGCACAAATACGCATCCATCCTGCGCCACTTTCCGCACTCTATCTATTTGCGGCCGTGAGTTGCGGAATCATTCGCGCTCGAGACCTTCGGGAGCCGGAAATTTCGGCGCTACTCCCGGAAGATGAAGTTCATCCGTATGCCGCAAACTTCGATCAGGTCGCCATCGTTCAGCCGCATGGGCCCTTGAATGGGCGAACCATTTACGGAAGGGATTTTTGCTCCAGTTCCAAGATAGTAGCCATCGTCGCGCTGGTTGATCTGCGCGGCCACTTGCGGTTTGAACCACCCGCGGAGATGAACCGTGGCCATCGGAGATCTGCCAATGACCGTCAATTTATTCGTGAGCACGTATTCCTTGTGATCGACTCGCCCGTGGAGCACCACCAGCGTGGGCATCTTCAGACGCCCCGGAGAAAACTGCGAGCGCTCGCCCATAGCCGCCGCCTGCTGCAGCATGTCGCGCCGCGCTTTGGTGTCCAGCACCATGGTTTCGTCGATCTTTGGAGCCACGGCCTTCCGCCCGGTGTCCCAGGGAAGCGCGGAGTCGGCGGTGGCATCCACCTTGATATGGTGCTTGCCAACCCAAATGGAATCGCCGTCGTGGAGCATGGCGCGTTCCACGCGAAGATCATTCACGAACGTCCCGTTCAAGCTATCCAGGTCCTCGACAACCAGCTTTCCGCCTTCGTAGTACACACGAGCGTGGTGATTGGACACCGCGGGGTTATCCACGGGGATATCGTTGTCGGGTGAACGCCCAATGGTCACCGGCCGGTTCCCAATGGCCACCTCTTTCATCAACTTTTTTTCGAACATCAGGCTGAGCTTCGCCATTCGACGTTCCTCTACCCTTTCTTGTCCGTGTCTCGACGCAACCAGGAAAACCAACCCTTAGTCTCATCCTGCACGCGTGCCACGATGACGGTAACGTTGTCGAGGCCGCCGCGTTCGTTCGCCAAGCCAATCAATTTCTGCGCCGACGAGAGCGTGTCGGTCTCCGCCTGCAAGCTGCCGGCGATTTCCGGTTCGGTCACCATCCGCGTCAGGCCATCGGAACAGAACAGCAGCACATCGCGCGGCATCAGGCCGAATTCATCGATTTCCACTTCCACTTCGGGATTCGCTCCCAACGCGCGCAACAGAACGCTCTGCATCTCGCTTTCCTCCGCTTGCTGAGGCGTCAGAATCCCCCGCCGTACCTGTTCTGCCACCAGCGAATGGTCATTCGTCAGTTGCTGCAAGCTGCCGGTGCGCAACAGGTACGCGCGGCTGTCTCCCACGTGCGCGACGCTCAGCTTGTTCTCATTAATCCACCCGGCGGTGAGCGTCGCTCCCATGCCGCGTTGCTCGGGATGTTCCTGCGCCGACTGATAAATATTCAAATTGGCCTGCAGCACCGCTTTCTGCAGCAATTTCGTCTGCGGCATCCAGTTGTTTGAAGCTGTGCTGGACAATCTCGCGCCGGAATTCTCTATTGATTCGCGAGGCCCGCTGCAATACTTCTCCACCGTTTCCACCGCCATCGAACTGGCGATTTCGCCATGCGCTTCGCCGCCCATTCCGTCCGATAAAATGAAAAGATTCAGGGGTTCGACAATCCGGAACGAGTCCTCATTGTTGGTGCGCACGCGCCCCACGTCGGTCACACCACTGCTGACGATCTGCACGACATCTCCTTCCAAGCTTCTCGTGAGCACGCGCGACACCCCCGGCGCGGATGCCGGTGCCGGCCTCTTTCCATCCACGCTAGCAGACGCTCGTGCACTGCGAAAGCCTTTGCGCCCAAGTGATTAACCGCTTTTTCGCAACACTCGCCCGGGGCCCAGTTGGGAAGAATACCCGAAACCGCCCGCATCCCCCAAGGTGGCGAGTGGAGGCCACGAAGAGTGAACCCTTCCACGCGCTCATCGCAATGCCCGGCTTCTGCCTCACTTCGCGTGGTCTTCTGTGCAGCGCCAAACTCCACTACAATCCCTCTGTGCGCTCCTTCTCGCGCTGCTTCTACTACACAGTTTTGGGCCTGACTTTGCCGCTCCTTTGCCTTGGCCATTGCCTGGCTCAACAGGCTCCCGCCGCCGCGGGCGCGCGAATGCTCATTCTGCCCCGGAAATTGGTTACTGGCGAGCGCGCCACTTTGGCGGTTCTGGACTTCAATGGACGGCTCACTCCCGGCGTGAAGATTACCTTTTCCGACGGTGAAACCGTCACCACCGACGCGACCGGGCGCGCCTTGTTTGTCGCCCCGCTGAACCCTGGAACAATCAACGCAAGCATCGCGGGCCGCAGCGGACAAGTGTCCAGCACCATTCTCGCGACGGTGAATCTTCCCTCTGCCTTAGAAGTAGTGACTGCGGCGCCGCGCACAGCTTCCATCAGTGATCGCTTTGAGTTAATGGGCGAGGGGTTTTGCGGCGACGCCGATGCCAATCACGTAACCATCGGGGACTTGCCGGGACTGATACTGGCTTCGTCGCCGGTTTCACTCGTGTTGTTGCCCCCCGCGGAAATGGAGCCTGGGCCGGCGCAAGTGAAGTTGACCTGCGGGCAGAAGTCCGCTGAGCCGTTCACCATTGTGTTCGTCAGCCTGGAACTGGAGGCGAGTAGTGCTGCGCTCGCTCCCGGAGAGCGTCGCACTTTGACCGTGCACGTGCGAGGTAGCACGGCGAAGGTCAACCTGGAAGCGCGGAATCTGTCGCCCCATGTGGCCGAGCTCGTCGGCGCGGGACCAGTGCGCGCGGCGTCCAACGGTGGCCCCGAGAATTTGGCGAAGTTTGAGCTGGTCGGGAAGAAGCGCGGCAATTTTATGATTTCCATCCGGCTGATGACCCCGCTCTCCACGCCGAAGCCCTAACCTTTGTGAAGACCGCCTTCCAAGGCGGGCGCCTACTCTTGGGTCTGTAGTGGCCGGTCTCTAGACCGGTTCTTGGGCTCCTTTTCATGCGGATTTTTTCGCGGCGGCGTCTGGCGGAGGCAAAGCAAGTGTGCGTTGAGCACCATCCAAGGCCGGCGGCACAACGTCGCCGCTACTCAACAAATTGTCCATGGTGTTGGAAGCTCTCTCGAAACGCTTGTCGGCTTCGGTGTACGTCAGTTGCGCATTCTTCAGGTGCCCGCCGAGTATGTCAAAGCTTTTGCTAAAAAGGTCCAGTTGCTTGCGCAGGCCGTCCAGGTTCGCGCCCAGGCGCTTTGCGTTTTCTTCAATCTGCATGCCGCGCAGGCCCATGGCAATCACGGATAGGTGGGCATAGAGCGTGTTCGGCGAGACCGGAATGATCTTGCGGCTGCGGCAAAAAGCATCCAGAAAGATGCCGCGCGAATCGGTGCTGCGCAGCAACTCGTAGTACACCGCCTCGCTGGGAACGAACATCAGCGCCAGGTCCAGGGTGTGCTCGTCCGGAACTATATATTTCTTGGCAATCGAGTCGGTGTGCACCTTCACGGCGCTGACGAAGGCTTTGCGGGCCTCGTCACCTTCCGCGTCGATGCGCTGAAAAGCGTCCAGCGGAAACTTGGAATCGATGGCCATGATTTTCTTGTCGCGCAGATGAATCACGGCGTCCGCGGCCTCGCCGCTGCGGAAGCGGTACTGCAGGGTGTACTGCGAAGGAGCCATGCAGTCCTCAAGCAGCCGTTCGAGCGTGGTTTCGCCGAAGTTGCCGCGCGTCTTCGTCCCGCCCAGGATATTTTCCAGGCGCGTGGCGGCATCGTGCATCAGGTGGCCGGACTCCTGCACCTGGCCAAGCTGCTGCTGGATCTGGGTGATCTGCTCGCGGGTGTTCTTCAGTTCGTTGGACATGGCCGTCTGCGCTTGCGAAGTGATGGCGGCGGAGGCTGCGGTGCCTTGTTGCAGGGCGCCGGTGACGGCTTCGAGGCGCGAGGCCACGGTGTTGGCGATGGTTTCCATCTTGGCGGAGGATTGCGCTTGCGCGGTAGTTAACCCAACAAGGTCGCGGCGCAGTTCGTTCATCTGCGTTTCCAGCGCTTCGCTCTTTCTCTGCTCCTGGGTGTTCCGAAGGAGCATCCACACCACCACCCCAAGTAAAACCAGCCCCAAAACAGCAGCGATGACGATCGAGATTCCGGCAATCATTGCTTCCCCCATGCATTCACGGGAAACGGTCTCCCCACTGTACCCGGAAGGGAGGAGAAAGTGAAGCGAAGGGAGATGTAGGCACGGAGACATTGATATATAAAATCAGTAGTGTCCGGTAAAAATTCGCCCGTTCTTCTTAAGTGTATGACAGCACAGAGGTAAAGAGTCCAGATGCGATTTTTCGATTTCAAATTTCTACCTATTTGTGAACACCATGGGACTGCTTGCGATTCTATTTCGGAGGCAGCCCGTGAACAGCGGCCGAACGGTTTTCGCCCAGCTGATGGAGTTCATCCCGACCTACCGGTTCCAGATCTGCGTCGATCAGTACCATGGCAATCATTACGTGAAAGATTTCTCTTGCTGGGATC
Organism: Candidatus Acidiferrum sp.; assembly: GCA_049686315.1. Lineage (GTDB taxonomy): Bacteria > Acidobacteriota > Terriglobia > Acidiferrales > UBA7541 > Acidiferrum. The sequence continues at coordinate 11,256 of JBAVHY010000547.1, forward strand.
AGTTTCTCTGTTTGGCTTTCGCTCAGCTGACCTATCGCACGAGTCTCCGCGACATCGAAGCCTGTCTGCGCGCCCAGCAGCCCAAGCTCTTTCACATGGGCTTCCGAGGCCGAGTTTCCCGTGCCACACTCGCCGATGCCAACGAGACTCGCGACTGGCGCATCTACGCCGACTTCGCTCACGTGTTGATTCGCACCGCCCGCGACCTCTACCGCAACGAGCCCTTCGGAGTGGAGTTATCCGAGACCGTCTATGCCTTCGACTCGACCACGATCGATTTGTGTCTGTCGCTGTTCCCCTGGGCCCAGTTTCGCCGTCACAAGAGTGCCGTCAAACTGCATACGCTTTTGGATGTGCGGGGCAGCATTCCGACCAATGTTTATGTGACTGGCGGGCAGATCCACGATGTCAACCTGCTGGACCAATTGTTTCTCGAAGCCGGGGCGTTTTATCTGCTCGACCGCGGCTACGTGGACTTTGCTCGCCTCTACACCTTCACTCAGGCGTGCGCCTTCTTCGTTACCCGCGCCAAAAAGAATATGCAGTTCTACCGTCGTTCCTCGCGCGGTGTGGAACGGTCGACGGGCCTGCGGAGCGATCAAACCATTCTGCTGACCGGAGTCCGAACCGCTCAGGGCTATCCCGATCCGTTGCGGCGCATCCACTATTTCGATGCCGAGAAGGACTCCCGGCTGATCTTCCTGAGCAACAATTTTCTTCTCCCCCCACTGACCATCGCCCAACTGTATCGCACACGTTGGCAAGTGGAATTATTTTTTCGCTGGATCAAGCAGCACTTGCACATCGAGGCCTTCTACGGCACCTCGGAGAACGCGGTGAAGACGCAAGTGTGGGTCGCCCTGTCGGTTTACGCGCTGGTGGCGATCGTAAAAAAGCAGCTGGGGCTGGATCTGAGCCTCTACAAAATTCTCCAAATTCTCAGCGTCACGATTTTCGAGAAAACCCCGATTTTAGAGGGGTTTTCCAACTTTGCCGACGAAAGCGAAGACCCGAATCTCGCTAAGCAGCTGAAACTGTTCGAGTTTTAACCGGACACTACTGTAATTAAATGAAAAGTCAACTACAAGATTGAGACCTAATT
>JBAVHY010000548.1:0-6809 GCA_049686315.1 Candidatus Acidiferrum sp.
ATCCAAAGGGGCGTAGCTTGGAGAGTGCGAGCCCGTTGAGAATCGCGCCCATTGCATGTTCTCGAATCCCGAAGTGTAGATTGCGGCCTGCAGGGCTGTTCGCCTGAAAATCGCCGGCTCCGAGGAACGTCAAGCGCGTTTTTGTAGAAGGAGTCAGGTCGGCCGACCCTCCGATCATCCACGGAAGATTCGCTGCTATGGCGTTGAGGACTTTGGCAGATGCGTCACGTCCAGAGACGCCCTTGCTATCGGCCGGAAAAACAGGGATATCTTTCGACCAGTTCCCCGGAAGCTCTCGTCTTTGAATCTGATCGAGCTCCGCCGCGAGTTCAGGGAATTTCGTCCGGTACTCCGCGAATAGTTGTTCCCACTGCTCGCGTGCTTCGCGGCCCCTACGGCCAAGCCCGGCCTGGAGATGCTCATACACCGCGGGCGGAACGACAAACTTGGCGTCAGCGGGCCAACCGTATGCCTGCTTCACAAGTTTTATCTCTTCCTCGCCCAGCGGCTCGCCGTGCGCCGCGCTCGTGTCCTGACGATGCGGCGAGCCATAGCCGATATGACTATCAATAATTGCGATGGACGGTCGGCCCGTCGTCCCCACGGCATTCCGAAGGGCGTTCTCGATTCGATCGAGATCGTTGGCATCACCGACACGAACTACGTTCCATCCGTAGGCAAGGAACCTCCCAGCGACATCCTCGGTGAACGCGATATCTGTCTTGCCTTCGATGGTGATGTGGTTGTTGTCGTAGATCCAGCACAGGTTGTCGAGCTCGAGGTGTCCCGCCAGAGAGGCGGCCTCTGCCGAGATGCCTTCCATCATGCAACCGTCGCCGCAGAGCGCGAAAATCCGATAGCCGAACAGCTCAAAACCAGGACGGTTGTATCGCGCCGCCAACCACTTTCCGGCGATGGCCATTGTTTTCTCTGTCCGCCCAATTTAGACTTCCCTTGCCGCGCCAATCTTTGGAGTTCCTGTTTTCCGTTTTCAAGTCCTGCGCCGACTTGGCCCCTCAAAACAACCGTATCTCGCTTGCGAGGTTGGTCTGTCAGGTGAGTCCTTTCTGAAAGACTCTTGCTGAGTGCACCCGATTGGATCGGATGCGACGAGGCGATAACACCAGAAGCTTCGAAGTAAAACAATTGGACGAAGGTATCGACGAGACTTTGGTATCGAACATGACAAGGATCGTCGCGGTGGTCAGCAGGAGGTCAATACCAAAGTGTTGTGGAATGACGCCAAGACCGCCTAATCACGCCTCCAATGGAGCATGATCGAAGTCAGAATTACTGACCATTGAATCGCCTATCGGACCACGCTAGTGTAGAGGCCCGCTTTCCAATCCACGGGAGGGTTTGTAGATGTCGACGCCGCCAACGACGTCATTAGCGGCAGAGTCGCTGCTTTCGTTAGCGGTGACTGTCACATCGGAGCAGTACGTCGAGTCGGTTTTGCACAGTATCGTTGACGGGTTGGCGGCGCAACCAGGCGTCGCTTTGAGCCGGATATGGTTGCTTCCATCTGTCCACCTCCCAAGCTTCTACCACGCTGCATCGGATCCCCCAGATTGTCTTTGTCTGGTTGCAAGCGCTGGAACTGCCATTAGTTCACCGGGCGAGAATTGGTCCTTCCTGCAGGGGCACTTTGCACGAATGCGGTTCAATGTCGGAAAAGTTGGTCAGGTGGCAGCAACCCGTCATCCGATTCTCGTCGAAGACGTCGCCGCTCAAAACGATTGGATTGTGCGACCGGAATGGGCGAAACGGGAGAAGATTCGCAGTTTTGCAGGTCATCCCCTCATCTTTCGAGACAAACTGCTAGGCGTTATCGCTGTTTTCAGCCGCCAACCTCTCGGCCAAAGAGAGTTCACCTGGCTAGGTTTGTTTGCGAATCAGGCGGCGGTCGCTATTGCCAATGCCTGTGCGGAAGAGGCCCTGCGGTCGAGTGAGCGCAACCTTGCCGCCCTTGTCAATACGATCCCCACAGTGGCATGGACTACGCGCCCGGACGGTTACTGCGATTTCCTCAATCAAGCATGGCTGGATCACGCAGGCATGACCGCGGAACAAGCTGCTGGATGGGGGTGGGCGGAGGCCGTTCACCCGGACGACCGTCCGAAACTAGTCGAAGTGTGGCAATCGTGTCTGGTTTCTGGGATCCCGGTTGATACGGAGGCGCGTATTCGTCGTTTCGACGGCTCCTATCGATGGTTCCTGATTCGCGGCAATCCACTGAAGGATGAACGCGACAACATCCTCAAGTGGTACGGAACCTGTGTAGACATTGAGGATCGCAAGCGGGGGGAGGAAGCACTGCATACGAGCGAACTCTCCTGGCGGCAGATCGTCGACAACATTCCCGGGCTCGTGGCTACGACGCGCGCAATGGGCGAACTAGAGTTTCTGAACCGACAAACCCTGGAATATTTCGGCAAGACAGGCGAAGAGTTGAAGAACTGGGCCCTCATCGATGCCGTTCATCCTGACGATCTTCCTCGCGTGGTCGAGGCCCGCAAAAAGTCGATCGAGACGGGACAGATCTACGAGATTGAACATCGTTGCCGACGCGCGGATGGTGTTTACCGATGGTTCCAGGTTCGAGGCCTTCCCGCGCGAAATGCGGAAGGTGCGATAAGCGCTTGGTATCTCCTCCTTACAGACATCGACGATCGCAAGCGAGCCGAGGAAGTTCTGCGTACGAGAGAACTCGAAGTGCGATCGTTCTTTGACAACACGCCGGGCTTGCTTGCCCGCCTTTCACCAGATGGGATACCCGAGATCTTCAATCCACCATTCCTGCACTATCTCGGCAGGACGCCGGAGGAGATAGGCCAGTGGAGGATGAACGACATTGTTCACCCTGACGACCTAGCTCACACGACCGAAGGTTTCGGCAACGCGCTCTCGACTGGCCAGCCACTTGACTTTGAGTATCGCTTACGTCGTTTCGATGGCGTATACCGCTGGTTTCAAGCCCGAGTGGTCCCCGTGCGAAACGTCGAGGGACAAATTCTCCACTGGAACGCTCTTGTCACGGACATCGATGATCGCAAAAAGGCGGAAGAGGCTCTGCAGTCGAGCGAGCGCAATCTAAGCTTAATGATCAACGTCATTCCTACGGTTATCGCCGTGTTGGGCACCGATGGATCCATGCTCTACGCAAACCAAACGGCATTGGATTACACCGGCCTCACGCTGGAAGATGTCCAGAAAAAAGACAGTCGCTCTCATATTTTCCATCCAGAGGATGTGGAAACGCTCCGTGAGGAGCGCCAGGCCGCGCTCACACGCGGCGTACAGTTCGAAAATGAGCAACGCGTGCTAGGTAAGGACGGTAGATATCGGTGGTTCCTGATCCGTTACAGTCCGCTGCTCGATGAGCACGGACGAATTGATCGATGGTATGTGGCAGCGGCCGACATCGAGGATCGAAAGCGGGCAGAGGCGCGGGTCGAACAAGCTTATCTTCGTCTCACCGAAGCCCAGCAGCTCAGCAAAACGGGCAGCTTCATCACGGATTTGTTGATCGACGAACACGACTGGTCCGAGGAGGCCTTCCGCATCTTCGAATTCGACCCCGCAGCCAAAGTCACCGTAGAACTGATTCGGAACACGATCCACCCGGAGGACCTGCCGACGTTTGAGGCCGTAATCGCACGCGGCATGACGGGCGCGGACGTCGAGTTTGCATTCCGAATTGTGACTTCGGGAGGCACCCTGAAGCACTTGCGGGGCATGGCCCGCGTCATGGCACAAAGCGGGGGTCGTCCTCTCTTCATTGGTGCTTTGCAGGATGTGACGCAAAGAAAGCTGGCCGAAGAGGCCCTGGACAAGGCGCGCTCCGAGCTTGCCCACGTGGCACGAATCGCAACGCTAAATGCGCTGTCTGCCTCAATCGCCCATGAGGTCAATCAGCCGCTCTCGGGCATTATCACCAATGCCAGTACTTGTCGTCGGATGCTGGATGGCGATCCCCCAAACATCGAAGGTGCGCGCGAAACGGCGCGTCGCATTATTCGCGACGGCAACCGGGCTTCGGACGTAATTACGCGACTGCGTGTCCTGTTCAGCAAAAAGGATTTCACGTTGGAGCCGCTGGATCTGAACGAGGCTACACGAGAAGTGATAGCGCTCTCATTGAGCGATCTTCAAAGAAATCGTGTGATCCTGCGATCTGAGCTCACGGAGGACCTCCCGCCCGTCATTGGCGATCGTGTCCAGCTTCAGCAGGTCATCCTGAATTTGGTACGAAACGCATCGGACGCGATGCTGGGCGTTGACGGCCGGCCGAAGGAGTTGCTGATCAAGACCGCACGGGATGAGAGCGATCGGGTCCGTCTTAGCGTAATCGATGCAGGAGTCGGTTTCGCGCCTGAAACCGCGGACAAACTTTTTGAAGCTTTCCATACAACGAAAGCCGATGGGATGGGAATCGGCCTGTCGGTCAGCCGCTCAATCATCGAGAGACATCATGGCCGTCTCTGGGCCGAGGCGAATGCCGGGCCAGGTGCGACGTTCTCGTTTTCCGTTCCTTGCGATCCAGGGGACGCGACGGACGTTGCGGTGCAGTGAGGAACTCGCGAGTCTGCTAAATGACAGCCCCGCGCTGCACTCGCCACCACAGGGTGCCACGCCGCCAAGTTCGTGTATTTGTCTGCCCCACGACGGGTCCCTGGTCAGTTGGTTCCGACAAAGTGTGTTAATGAACGCGAAGTTGTTCAGCTAACGATTTATACGCCGAGCGCAGGCGAACACACCGTTCTGGCACCGACCCAAAGGTCCAATAGACTTTTTCCTCTTGAGCGCGCATTGTTCGGAAATGATATCGAACTCTCGATTCCGCATAGTGGGCCGGCTGTCCCTGTCACGGTGTATTCAAGGAAGAGTCACCAATGCGTACCCTTTCTTAACTACAGCCATGGCAAACCAATACCAAAGTACAATGGACGCTCCTCAACCGGCAGAGCAATGTTGTGTAATGCAGCTTGAACGCCCCGAGCGGTCACTTGTATCCGTGGTCGATGACGATGAGTCCGTACGAGAGTCCTTGCCGGATCTCCTGCTGGAGTTCGGCTTTGCCAGCCGTGCCTTTTCCTCAGCCGAGGCATTCTTGTCGTCCGACTGCATCGATAAGACCAAATGTCTAATTCTCGATGTCTGTATGCCCGGAACAACGGGACTGGACCTTCATCGGGAACTAAAGCTTCAAGGACGACAGATTCCGACTATCTTCATGACCGCCAAAAGGGACGAAGCCATCCGCTCCCGAGCGCTCGAGCAGGGAGCGGTCAGGTTCCTTTACAAGCCGTTCAGCGATACGGCGTTGCTTGAAGCCTTGAATGAAGCGATTCAGGCGATCTGAATTTATCGGCTACTCTCAAGATGTCGGGGGGTATAGTATGAGCCTTTCCCGGGTATTCGGCCGTGAATTGGGGGCAGCACCGATGCCGCAACCATCCCCCATCGTATTTGTCGTCGATGATGACATCTCCGTGCGCGAGTCGCTGGAACTGCTGATCCAGCACGAAGGCTGGCAGCCTAAGACGTTCGCATCTGCACAGGCATTCCTAGGTTGCCCTCGTGCCATTGTTCCGAGTTGCCTCGTCCTCGATGTCTCCCTTCCTGGTCTCGATGGCCTCGAACTGCAGAAACGCGTTGCTGTCGAACGGGTCGACATGCCGATCATCTTCATCACTGGTTATGGCGATGTGCCAAAGTCCGTGCAGGCGATGAAGCGCGGCGCTGTCGAATTCCTCACCAAACCTTTCAATGACGAGGTATTGCTGACGGCTATCCGGCAAGCCCTTGACAGAAGCCGTCTCGCTCGCGCCCATGAGACGGAAATGCGCGAGCTTCGGGATCGCTACGCGTCCCTCACTCCTCGCGAACAGCAGGTGATCGCTTTGGTGGTCTCGGGTTTGCTAAACAAACAAGTCGGTGGCGAGCTCGGTATCAGCGAGATCACCGTAAAGGCACATCGGGGTCAGGTAATGCAGAAAATGAAAGCCAACTCGCTCGCGGATTTGGTGAAAATGGCCGAGAAGCTCCACTTGACCGAGCACTCGGCAAAGCAGACGGGCTAGCGATTGGCCGCACGGGCGTATTTCATGTGAAACGGCAGGTCATGTTCGACATGGTCCGTATTTTTCCCGAGGCCACGAAATGTATGTTGACGGCATGCCTACTATTATCTCTGTTCCTGGCCTCAGCGCGCGCGTGGCCGCAAACCCAGCTTGCCAGCGTCTTCGGTACCATCACCGACGCAAGCGGCGCTGTGGTTTCGGATGTTCACTTTACCTTCGTCAACAAAAGCACCGGATTGAAACGCGACGTTGCCACGGATTTGAACGGCCAATATCGTGTCACGGGCTTGCCGACCGGAAGCTATTCTGCTCGCGTCGAAAAAGAAGGGTTCCAAACGCAGGTTCGCGAAGAGCTTGCGCTCACCTCGGCATCCGAATTCATGATGAATGTGTCACTGGCCGTCGGCGACCTAAAACAGGAGGTAACGGTCCGAGCGGACGTCCCCACGATCGACAACTCCACATCCACCTTCGGTGGACTCCTCCCAAAACACACTCTGACTGAACTTCCCCTGAATGGCCGCGATCTGTTCAAGGCGGCCATTTTAGAACCTGGAGTCGCCCCCGCGCCGAACAGCGCTCCATCGCTGCTATCGGCTGGCAAGGGAGGACAAGTGTCGATCAATGGAATGCGTCCGAGCTGGACGAATGTCCTCATCGACGGCATGGATGCCAATGATCCGGTTTTCGGCAATTCGCCAGCAGGCGCGTCCGGACTTTTTC
>JBAVHY010000549.1:0-6082 GCA_049686315.1 Candidatus Acidiferrum sp.
GCACGGGCATCCTCGAGCGAAATCTTGGCCTGAGATTTCAATGCCGCAGGGATTTTGGACTTTTTCGGTGAAGTGGTTTGGGCCGGAGCCTGCGCGGAAAGGCCGAGTAGGATCAAACAAGCGGCCAACACGGTCAAAATCCGATGATTTAGTTTCATAGAACCTCCCATGAACGCTGTCTTCGGGGACGGACCTGGTCGTCCCCGCAAGACTTTCAGCGTAGCGATGATGAGATAAACACAGGATTAACCGAAACCGCGACATTAGACGCGCGGACTTATGGGGAGCGTAGCGGTAAAAGTGGAGCCCGAAGAGTCAGAACTGGCCAGTTCGAGCCGGCCGTGGTGAGCTTCCGCAATCCAGCGGGCGATGGCCAAACCAAGCCCAGCACCGCCAGTATCACCTTCGGAGCGGGAGCGCGCCTTGTCTGCGCGGAAGAAGCGCTCGAAGATTCGCGGCTGCAGATCCGCGGGAATGCCAGGACCGTTATCGGAGACGCTGACCAGATAGTGATCACCCTGGCGCCCGCAAGCGAGGTGAACGATGCCGCCCGGCGGCGAGTACTTGATGGCGTTATCCAGGAGATTGAGGAACATGCGGCCGAGCAAGGCCTCATCGGCATGGATGGGCAAATCCGGCTCGATCGCGGAGGTCAGAGTGATGTTTTTCCTGAGCGCGAGCGAGCGCGCACGGACCAAAGCCTCGGCGGCCAGTTCGTCGAGGTAAGCGTCGCGAAGGGTCAAAGGGTACTGGCCCGCATCGGCGCGCGTCAGGGTGAAGAGATCCTCGATGATATGAGCCAAGCGCTGCGATTCGTCGCGGAGAATAGAGAGTGTTTCGCGGTATTCGCTGCTCGTGCGATCGGGCCGGGAAAGAGTGACTTCCGCTTCTCCCCGCAGAATCGCCACGGGGGTGCGGAGTTCGTGCGAGGCGTCGGCCATGAATCGCCGCTGTTGTTCGAAAGACGCCTCGAGGCGCTCCAAGAGTTGATTGAAGGAAAGAGCCAACTGGCCCAACTCGTCGCGCTCATTGGCAACATCCAGGCGATTGTGGAGATTGGCCGCGCCCATGCCCCGCGCTTGCGAGGCCATGGCGGCAACGGGCGCGAGGCTTTTTCGTGCCAGAAAATAACCGCCGATGCTAGCCAGGAGCAAGGTGATAGGAATGGCCCACAAGAAGGTGTCGCGGATGTCTTCCATCATTTCCTTTTGCGGATGGAGCGATTGCAAAATCACAAGGGTGTAGGTGCGTCCTCCGGCGGAAACCGGGCGGACCCGGGCGCGAAAGGCGGCCTTCACACCGCGGCCGCGGATGGTGTGAAGCTCGCCAGGATTTGAGGCGGCAGCGAGCGCGCGAAAGGAATCGGAGGAAAAGAAGTCCGGAGTCAGCAGTTCCCTGGAGGTGCCGGTGCGCGGCAGATCGAGCGAGCTATGAAGCACGGTTCCCGAGGGATCCAGAAGTACAAAGATAGTGTCGCGAAAGCGGTGTTCGAGGATGGATTCGCGCGCCGCGTTTTTCACGGCGTCCGGTCCGGTCTCGTCGGCCATTTCGGCGTTGAACGTGGTGACGAAGGCGTCGGAGAGCTCCGTAATGTTGCTATCCGTGCGTTGCGAGATATTGCGCCAGTAGAGGAAATAGGTGAGGACTGCAAGAAGAACCAGGACCAGGCCGAGAACCATGCTGTACCACAAGGTAAGGCGCACGCGGACAGAATCAAGCATGCGATTTTCTCGAACTACCGGACGTGGAGGGGTTCCCGGACTTGCCGCCCGTGGCAGGCGCGGAGTCGGCCGGGGCGCAGAGAATGTAGCCACTGCCGCGGCGGGTCTGAAGGAGCGGTTCGCTGTCATCGTCGCCGAGCTTCCGACGAAGGCGGTTCACATAGACCTCGATCAGATTGGAGAATGGGTCAAAGGATTCGTCCCAGACGTGTTCGGCAATTTCCGAGCGACCGATAACGCGGTTAGCATTTCGGGCCAGGAATTCGAGGAGGGCATATTCCTTGGCGGTGAGAGAAATGGCACGGTTACGGCGCTTGGCGGTCTGCGACGCGGTATCGAGTTCGAGATCGCCCACGACAATCCGGGAAGGCCGCAATTCGTTGGGGCGGCGCAGAAGCGCGCGCAGGCGGGCAAGAAGTTCGCCAAATTCAAACGGCTTGGTGAGGTAATCGTCGGCGCCGGAATCGAGCCCGGTGATGCGGTCATCGACAGAATCGCGCGCCGTAAGCATCAGGATGGGCATGCGCTTGCCGAGATCGCGGATGGAGCGGCAAACAGCAAAACCGTCCTTGCCAGGAATCAAGACATCGAGAATGACGAGATCGTAGTCGTTGATCTCGACTTGATAGAGAGCGTCATCTCCGTTGGCGACAACGTCAACCGCGTAGGACTGCTCCTCGAGACCCCGGGCCACGAACCGCGCGATGCGGGAGTCGTCTTCGACGAGCAGGAGTCGCATGGTCGTATCATACGGCAATTTGTTTACGAGGGAACAAGACGGGAAGTCAGCGAGCGGCGGCAGGTAAAGCGGCAGGAGCCGTTATCGTGACGGAGTCCGGCTGGGTCCAGAGCTCTTTCGCTTGCTTGAGTTCAATCTTGTTCATGGTGATGGTGAGGCGATTGCGGTCCACCTGGGCCAGCAGATAGTGATAGTTGACGCCGGAATCTTTGTAGAGATCGTCTGGGTGGCGCGTGATGGGGTAGGCGTGAGCGCCCCCGCCCCCGGTAACAAAGTAGGTTATGCCCCCGTGTTCATGGCGCTCGTAGTTATGCACATGGCCGCTGAAAACGACCAGGCGCGCGCGGGTATGTTGTTGCCGTTCTTCCAGAAAATGCCCCAAAGTCTGTTCAGAAGCGCGCGCGGAGTGTCCTCCGCCATAGAGCTTTTCGTCGGAGGAACTCGTATAGGGTGGATGATGAAAAATCAGGAACACGAAATCGACGGAAGAAGGCAATTGGTCGAATTGAGAATGCAGCCAGTCTCCTTGGGGGCCGGAGAGTTCGCCCTGCGAACTATCGAGGACCAGCATAAGACAGTTCGCCATGCGCACGGAGTAGAAGCGGCTCTGCTGAATGCCGGGAAAGCGGGCAAAGTAATTGCCGAGCGCGGCCTGCAAGTTGCCTTTCAGGTCGTGGTTGCCGAGCACCGGATAGACCGGGATTTTGTGCTCGCGCCATATGGCGGTCTCCGAGTCCCAGACCTGCCAGTCCTTGGGATTTTCGCCCTCATAGACGATGTCACCACCAATGGAAATGAAGGCTGGTTTTGCGTTGTCGATGGCGGCAACCAGTGCATGGCGGATGGCTGGGTTAGCGGGTTCGGTATCGGACGGATCATGGAAACGCGTGTCCCCAAAGGCCACGAAGCGGAAAGGGGATGAGACATTCAGTTCCAGAGCAACGTGGTTGGCAGGGTCGGTGGTTGAAATGGAGTGGCCGCGGCGCGAGCAGGTCATTCCGAGAAATAATAAGAGAGTTAGCCCGAGGCTGAGGTAGCGAAGACGGTTGGCCATAGCCCTTCTAGGTTAAACGAAACCGCCCGGGAACAGGTTAACGGAAATTTACGTACCGGATCCACAGTACTGGCCGAGGTTTTTGGGCAATCCGCCCGGGCGGCAACCGAATTCGATAGAATATACAGTAATTCTTTGACTAATCCGTGTAGTTTCGGGGCCTGCGCGCGCGCCGGAGCGCCTAAAATGAAGACAGGCTAAGGGCCGGTATGCTCATTTCCAGGAAAACAGCATGGCTCATTGGAGCCTGGATAGCGTTCCTCGCGCTGTACGCGGCCGTGTCCCGCTATCTGGGACCGGGAACAAAACTCTCGTCTTTCGGGGACGTGGTGCAGTGCTTTGTGCCGCTGTTGGCAAATGCGGGATTGCTGATCAACGCCGGAACTCCGCACTGGCGGCGGAATCTGTTCTGGATGCTTCTGGCACTGAGCAGCTCGATGTGGATGCTGGGGCAGTTTCAGTGGACGTATTACGAGGTGTATTTACACAAGGACGTTCCGGGCCTGTTCGCTGGCGACATCATTTTTTTCCTGCGCGGGATACCGCTGATTGCCGCAATGGCCCTCCGCCCGCATCGCAAGCGCGGTGAACTACACATGGGGCTGGGATACCTGGACTTTGCCCTGTTGCTGACATGGTGGAGTTTCTTGTATGTGTTCGTGGTGCTGCCCTGGATGTACGCGACGCCGACGCTCGAAATCTACAATACCAACTACAACGTACTCGCGAACCTGCAGCAGATTGTGATTACAGCGGGATTCGCGAGTTTCTGGCTGCGCTCGCGCGGAGCCTGGCGCACGGTGTATTTCCATCTTTTTGGAGCATCCGCGCTCTACATGTTCACCTCGCTGCTTACTAATCTGGCGATTGCGCGGAACGCTTACTACACCGGCAGTTTGTATGACCTGCCTCTGATGACGGTCTTTTTCTGGTACGGCATGGCGGGCCTGGTGGCTTTCCGGAAACGGCGGGAATTGGACGTTCCGATGGATGGCGATCAGGAACGCACAGCTCGAGACTTTGCGTGGGCAACGCGGTTCGCCATGGGAGCGGTGCTCAGCCTGCCGCTTTTCGCGCTGTATGCGCTGCGCTTAGAGCACGACACCGCGGCGGTGAGAGATTTCCGGCTGACGGTAACGCTCGTGGCGGCGCTGCCGCTGGCTTTGCTGGTCTTTCTGCGGATACACCTTGCGGATGTAGACCGCGCGCGACTGCTCGAGCGATCGGAATCCTCGATTGAGAATCTGCAACGGTTGCAAGCTCAAATGGTGCAATCCGAAAAACTGGTTTCCCTGGGGCAACTGGCCGCGGGTGCGGCGCATGAGATCAATAATCCCTTGACGGCGATTTTGGGCTACTCCGACCTGCTGGCTGACGATGTCGCGCTGCCGGAGCGGACGCGGGCAACCGCGGTCAAAATCCGGGAACAGGCCAGGCGAACAAAGGGCCTGGTGCAGAATCTTTTGAGCTTTGCGCGACAAGTGCCGACGGAGCGCACGCTCCTCGATATCAATACCGTAGTTACAAACGCAGTGCAATTGCGCGCGCTGGACCTGCATAGTGGAGGATCCGCGATTGAACTGCAGCTGGAATCGGTGCTACCGGGCGTGCGGGGGGACAACAACCAGTTGATGCAGGTGTTCTTCAACATCGTCAGCAACGCTCTGGATGCCATGAGCGGGTCCGATGGAGGCAAGCTGACGATCCGTACGCTGCGGGACCGCGGCAACGTCATCATTCTGTTTTCCGATACTGGACCGGGGATACGGGAACCGCATCGCGTTTTCGATCCGTTCTACACCACGAAGCCTGTGGGCAAGGGAACTGGACTGGGGCTAAGCATCTGCTATGGCATCATGCAGGAGCACGGGGGGAAAATCTTTTGTTATAACGGCCAAACGGGCGGGGCGGTATTTCGCGTTGAGCTACCGGCGGTTCTGGCGGTTCTGCCGACGCGCGGAGCGCCGCAGGGCGGGAACGCCGCGGTTCCCACGAAGTCGCAGTGAGCCTGATTTCGCGTCAAATCATCACTTGAAATTTGAGGCCACAGACCGCGTAATAACTCATGATAGAGTTCCGCGCGGGGTGTGCGCGATGAGGCGCAAAAGATGAGCGAGATCGCCATAGCGACGGAGAAATTGACGCGCCGATTCGGGGCATTGACGGCGGTGGACGCGATCGATTTGCGCGTGCAGGCAGGGCAGTTTTTTGGATTTCTGGGGCCGAATGGGGCGGGGAAGTCCACCACGATCAAGATGCTGACCGGGCTGCTCGCGCCGAGTTCGGGGCGGATGGAGTTGCTGGGTCTCGATTTCCAGAAACACACTGTGGAAGTGAAGCGGCAGATCGGGGTGGTGCCGGAAGGCATGGGATTGTTTGACCGGCTCACGGGAGTTGAATACTTGCGCTTCGTGGGACGCATGTACGGCCTGGACCGGGCGACCACCGAAAAACGCGCGGAAGAGCTGTTGGAATTTATGCAATTGGCCGACCGTGAGAAGACGTTGATTGCCGACTACTCCCACGGGATGCAAAAGAAATTGGCGCTGGCGGCAGCGGTGATCCACG
>JBAVHY010000550.1:0-4165 GCA_049686315.1 Candidatus Acidiferrum sp.
TACAAAACGATTCGCCCGGATAATAACTATATGTCCGAGGTCCATGCGGTGGTGCAGGGCGGGGCGGACGCAGTGCTGTTTTTTAGTCCCTCTGCCGTGCATCATTTGCAAGATGTCCTCGGACATGAGAAATTTCTAGAGTTTTCCCGGCGCAGCGTGTTTGCGGCCATTGGCCCTGTCACGGAAGAGGAGCTACACAAGGCAAAGGTCGATCGTGTGGTTCTTGCTCAAGATACAACGGTAGCCAGCGTTATAGCCGCCTTGAGGGACCACTTCTCGCAGCCGGGGCCGGAATTATCGGGAGGAGCGAACCCAGGATGAGTTTTCCAGTGCACCGCCCAAGGCGATTGCGCAGTACGGAGAAACTGCGCAACCTTGTCCGCGAAACGCGCTTGAGCGCGTCCGGCTATGTTTATCCCATGTTTGTATGCCCGGGCGCAAAAGTACGAAATGAAATCAGCTCCATGCCCGGTATTTGCCAGCAGTCGGTGGATCAGATCGTGGAAGAATGCCGCGAAGTCGAATCCCTGGGGATCCCCGCGGTGATTCTGTTTGGATTGCCGGAGTCCAAAGACCCGCAGGGGAAGAGTTCGCTGGCGTCTGACGGTGTGGTTCAGCGGGCCATCGAGGCGATCAAGAAAGCCAAGCTGGATTTGCTGGTGATCACGGATGTGTGCTTGTGTGAATATACCGATCACGGCCATTGCGGCGTGGTGGAAAAAGGTGAAATCGTAAACGACCCGACGCTTGAGATTTTGAGTGAACAGGCGCTGTCTCACGCCCGCGCGGGAGCGGATATCGTGGCGCCTTCGGACATGATGGATGGGCGGGTGGGGGCGATCCGGGCGAAATTGGACAAGCACAAATTCGAAAATGTGCCGATCATGGCGTATTCCGCTAAGTACTGCTCCAGTTTTTACGGCCCGTTCCGCGAGGCCGCGGAATCCGCGCCACAGTTCGGAGACCGGCGCAGTTACCAGATGGACCCGGCGAATGCTCGCGAAGCGTTGAAGGAAGTAGCCATGGACCTGGAAGAAGGAGCGGATATCGTGATGGTTAAGCCGGCGTTGCCTTATCTGGACATCATTCGAAGGGCAAGCGAAGAGTTTGATGTTCCGGTGGCGGCCTACAATGTGAGCGGGGAATACTCGATGGTGAAGGCTGCGGCAGCGAAGAATTGGATTGACGAAAAACGAACCGTTCTCGAGATCCTGACAGGGATTCAAAGAGCCGGGGCGTCAATCATTCTGACGTACCACGCGAAAGACGTAGCCCGTTGGCTGAAGCCCTGAACATGGTGCCCGGATGAGCCAAGCAAAGATAGTGGTGAGCCCCGAGCGGCGGCGTTCGCGCGAGATTTTCGAATCGGCGGAAAAAGTGCTTGTCGGCGGAGTGAACAGCCCGGTGCGCGCCTTTCGTTCCGTGGGAGGCGAGCCCCTGATCATCGAAAAGGGAAGCGGCCAGCACCTGTACGACGCCGATGGAAATGTGCTGCTCGACTATGTTTGCTCCTGGGGAGCCATGTTACTCGGCCACGCCCATCCAGCGGTGACGGCAGCCATTGCCGACCAGGCACAACGGGGCACCAGTTTCGGTGTCACAACTGAGCTCGAAATTGAACTTGCCACCCTGATTACCAAGGCCATTCCTTTTCTGGAGAAGGTTAGATTTGTCTCCAGCGGCACCGAAGCAACCATGAGCGCGGTGCGCCTGGCTCGCGGAGTGACCAAGCGCGATTTCATTATTAAGTTTGAAGGCGGCTATCACGGCCACGCGGATAGTTTTCTTTCTCAGGCGGGTTCCGGCCTGGCAACGCTGGGGATTGCGGAGTGCCCGGGAGTTCCACAGGCTCTGGCGGCGCTGACCCTGAACGTCCCTTACAACGACCTGAGCGCGGTGGAACGGGTATTCGCGGAACACAAGGCGCAAATTGCCGCGGTCATTGTCGAACCGGTTGCGGCAAACATGGGCGTGGTGTTGCCAAAAGATGGTTTCCTGAAAGGTTTACGCGATCTTACGCGTAAGAATGAGGCGTTGCTCATCATCGATGAAGTGATTACCGGATTCCGGCTATGCTACGGCTCTGCTCAACAGGAATTCGGTGTGGAAGGCGACCTTACTACGATGGGGAAAATCATTGGTGGCGGCGTTCCCGTGGCTGCGTATGCTGGTCGAGCGGAACTCATGAACAATGTTGCGCCGCTTGGCCC
Organism: Candidatus Acidiferrum sp.; assembly: GCA_049686315.1. Classification (GTDB taxonomy): domain Bacteria; phylum Acidobacteriota; class Terriglobia; order Acidiferrales; family UBA7541; genus Acidiferrum. Next base: position 2,211 of record JBAVHY010000550.1, read on the forward strand.
GGTCTACCAGGCGGGTACGCTGGCGGGAAATCCGTTGGCGATGCGGGCGGGCATTGCCACGCTCAAGGAATTGAACAAGCCGGGGGTTTATGAAGACGTCGAAAACCTTGCCAAGAAGCTTGTCGCAGGGTTGCGCAAGGCAGTTGCCGATGCGGGGATCGCGGCACAGGTCAACAGTATCGGTTCGCTCGCCACGGTTTTCTTCGCGCCGCAGGCTGTAAGCAATTACAGCGACGCGAAACGGTCGGACACAAAGGTGTATGCTCGCTTCTTCCGGGAAATGTTAGACCGCGGCATTTTCCTGGCGCCGTCGCAATTCGAAGCCGCGTTTGTGTCTGCGGCGCATACCGTGGTGAACATCGACCGCACCATCGGTGCCGCCAGTGATGTGATGAAGTCCATTGCCGCCCAGCGGCAGACCTAAAACTCGCTAGGGAGTGCAGCCGATGCATGAAGTCATGGAAGTCCCTGAAGCGCACGGCCACAACGAAGAATACCCGCTCACGATTCCGGTGGCCGTTACGATGTCCATCCTGGCGGTCCTTGTGGCCGTTGCAACTCTCTTAGGGCACCGTGCCAGTGTGGAAGAGATGATTCTGCAGACCAAAGCTACGGACCAATGGGCTTACTTTCAGGCAAAAAAGAATAGCCTGCATCAAATGACCGCCTATGCGGACATGTTTGGCACGTTCACGCCGGTCGATAAGGAAAAGGCTGCGATTTCGCGCGAAAAATATATGCGGGAAGGCGAGCGTTACGAGAAAGAAACAGATGAGATTGGCGAGCAGGCGAGGGAACTGGAAAAAGAACGAGATCTTGCTGGCCACCGCGAAGACCGGTTTGACGCCGGCGAGGTGATTCTGGAGATTGGGCTGATCATCTGTTCGCTGACTCTTTTGACCAAGAAGAAGCTTTTTTGGCTCTCAGGAATCGCATTAGGCGTGGCCGGATTCTTCGTCATGCTAAGCGGATTTCTGGTTCACTAGCCCGGTTCCAAGTGGTTCGAACAAACCCTGTCGAAAGAGAAGGCGCACGCCTCAGAAGGCGGCCCTACTAAGCCTTGCTGGCGGCGAACACGATGCGGCTGCTAGCCAGCCTGCGGAGACGGAGGCCGCGTGCTGCGCAGGAGGGTAATCTCTTCTTTTAATTTTTCCAGATTGGATAATAGTTCGCGGTGCCGGACGTCCTCGACATCGGGTTTCTTGCCAATAAACGAGAGCGTGCCGCCAGGCTCCAGGATACATTGATCCACTTCCGCCAGAGAGGCAAAACCCTGCTTGCGCGCCGCGGCCTCCAGTTGCGCCGTGGTAATCAACTCCCTCTTCAGGTGTTCCGTGCGAACTTTGCCATTCTCTATCAATGCGTCGGCCCTGCCTTCGATCAACTGATCGAGTTTTTTGTGGTTGTAGAGAAAGCGCACCACGAGGTAGTTGATGGCCAGCAGGGACGTGGCTCCCAAGAGTCCGCCGGAAACGGAGTTGTCATCGCCGATGATGGCGTTCTGAACCGTGTTCGACAATGTGAGCAGGACGACCAGGTCGAAGGGGTTCAGTTGGACCAGTTCCCGTTTCCCTGAAAGACGCAGCATTACCACGAGAAAGATATAGACCAGAATCGGCCGGAGAATCTTTTCCAGGATGGGCAATGTGATCACAAACATGTCTTTCCACATATCGTGCATGACGGAAGAACCTCCACACAAAGCGCTTGCAAAGCTTTTCAGTACTTAGCAAAAAGCCGCTAATGGTTAGAGAGGGTAGCACGCTGCCGCGGAACGCCAAACAAGCCGGTGAGCGGCACCCTGTCCTGATGGCCAGTCATATTTTCGCAACTTCGTCACCCGTCGTGATTTACGCGTAACGCCATTTTCACTATCGTAAAGTAGGAGTTCTTCCGCTACACACGCGGGCAGGCATTTTTGCACGACAATCTCTGGAGGCTTCCGAACGTTTCCC
>JBAVHY010000551.1:0-47980 GCA_049686315.1 Candidatus Acidiferrum sp.
TTATCACCTAAGGCAAGAGCCGGATGCGGGAAATCCGCCTGTCCGGATCCGTGGAGGGGGTTGTGAGTCATCATGATCCCTACTCCGACTGATTCCTCATGGATTTGGATCTTGCTTTGGTACCAGTTGGTACCACACACTTTAGACGCAGCTACAAGAGAAAAGTTGCATCCGCAAGCAAAAAAGAATCCTTTCACCCTTACACTCATGATGGTACTATATGGTACCAGGACCGACAAGGAGACGGTGATGGCTACGGTATCGATGTCAAAACGCCGCCAGAAAGGCGGCGACGAAACCGCGGTGCGCGAGCGCATCCTTGAAGCGGCCTTTGCGGCGTTCATGAAGAGCGGCTACGCAACGGCCAGCACGCTTGAGATCGCGACGCGCGCGCGCGTTTCGAAGCGAGAGCTTTACGCGCTAGTTGGCAACAAACAAGAAATGCTGATCGCCTGCATAAGCGAGCGCGCCAAGCGATTTGACGTGCCCTCTGACCTGCCCGTGCTCCGCGATCGCAAGACCCTAGAGAAGGCGCTGGCTTCTTTCGGGGCGAAGCTCGTCCGCGAGATAAGCGATCCCACGGTCATTGCGGTATTCCGACTGGCGATCGCCGAGGCGGTCCAGGCCCCCGAAGTGGCGCGTGCGCTCAACTCTATAGGACGCGAGGCAAGCCGCGCCGCCTTGCGTAAAATCATGGGCCAGGCCCAGGCGTCTGGACTGCTCGCAGGACGTCCTGCCGAACTTGCCCAGCAGTTCGCCGGGCTACTCTGGCGCGATTTGATGGTCAGCCTGCTGCTCGGCGTCGCCGAGCGACCGAACCCCCGCGAAATCGCGGGACGTGCCCGCGACGCCGCAGCCGCCTTCCTGCAACTTCATCCGCTACCGAAGGAACATGCGCCAGCATAGACGTCCGAGCGTCCGGCCCAATTCCAAGTAAGGTCCAAAATCTGCAAGCGGAAAATTAGGTGCGATTCGATAGTTGGCATTAACTCTCAATTACACCCAGTCTCCCCCAGTCAGTTTGAGAATGGTCGGCAAACCTTGCCTTGGGATTACTTCGGGGTTGCCCGTCTGAATGCCTAGAACAGGTGAGGCTGGGAGCACTGGAAAACAGCTTACGTTAGAGTACGGCGCCCCCAAGCGGTCCACATGATCGGGGATGGCGTGAGAAACTCAGGGTTGTCCAAGCGTGCAAGATCTTCATCGAACTGTTCTTTCGTGGTGTAGCCCGCGCCGATCAAGTCTTCGCGAAGCTGTTCGAAGTTTGCTCGCCAGAGGCTGGCACCGGCAGACCTGCCCTGCCACATGAACGCACGCGCCTCCGCGGCGATGTCAATTAACCCGTGTGCTCGAAGCCGGGCGAAAAGTGTGCGCCCGAACCGTGGCTCTGCCCCACGTGCGGCCAACAGCCGGCTGACGGCTGATTGTGTCTTCAAGAAAACCTCGCTGGGATTCACGCCGGGATCGGCCGGCATGGAAAGGGAATCAAATTCTTCGTCCACCAGCCAGCCCCCGGGTTTGAGCGCAGCGACCAGCCGTTCAAGGACTCTCTCGCGTTCGGGCAGGTGCATAAGTACCAAACGGCAGTGCACAAGATCGAAAGCTCCCTGAGGCAAGGAATCGATGGCGATGTTGTGGCGACGGACCTCCATATTCGGCAGATGCAAAGTCTCAAGAAACCGGGTGTCGATGTCCGTAACGAGTACATGACCTGTGGGGCCGACTCGTCCGCTGAGCCATGTGGCGATTGAGCCGCCACCGCCTCCCACCTCCAAGCAATGCCAGCCCTGCTGAATTCCGCGCTCCCTGAGATGCCGGATCGTACCGTGATCGAATATTTCCGAGAGCGCGCTGAATCGAGCACCGGTGTGCGGAGCCGCATTGTCGAAGAGGTAGCCACTGTAAATGGAATCTGCCGCCTGACCTGCTCCCATGTTTTGCTCCTTTTTGAAGCCGAACGTGCAATTTGATACAGCTCACGCAGCAGCACTCTCAGAAATCCTTAGTTAGTCAGGAAGTTGAGCTTGCTCCGGTTCAACCAGCCAGAAACTCGCGATGAGTGACGTGCCGTACGCCAGAATCGCGACGATGCCTGCGGAGTACGCCATTCGTGTGGCCGCTCCGGTGGCGGGGATAAAGTTGGCGAGCTGCGTGGTTAGCAGCGCGGCGGATGCGCCAAAGACCCTGCCCCCGATGTTGGCCGCGAAACCTTCGCCCGTGCCCCGTAAATGCGTCGGGTAAACCCACGGCAGGTAATTCCACATGAAGCTAAATGACCCGTTCATAAAAACAGCCGCGAGGAAAACGCCACATTTCAGCAGGAGCAGACTATGCGTGGCAGCGAAGAAGTACACCCAAGCGAACACCGCCAGGCCGGGAACGAGGCCCAGGCGTAAGAGATGCTTCTGCGTCGCGATCCGGATGACCAGGACCGGGAACAGCAATCGCCCCGTAAGCGTGCCCAGCTCCGCTAACGATTGCACGCTGCCCACCGTTTGCTCCACCTGCCGTGCCGGCAAGCCGCGCATTTCTGGAAGCCCGGGAACAACGTGCGGTGTCTGCTGCAGCACTCCGTAAGGCACGGCATAGAAGCAGGCTGCCAGCAACGTGGCCACGAAGGTGGTCTTTCTTAATCGTGGCGTGAAAAGCGCCGCAATGCTCGGGCGCTTCAATTGGCCTTTGGCTTTTATCTCTTGCCACATGGGAGATTCGGGTAGAAAGGGCCGGACCACCATGAGCGGAATCGCCGGCAACAGTCCCCCAAGCATCGCATACCGCCAGGCTTCATGCCCGGAGTGCATCGCGGGCAATCGCTCCGCATACGTAACGGCGAACCAGTATGTCCCGGTTGCCAGCAGTCCTCCCACGCCGACCGCGCTCTGGGTATAGCCCAGCACCGTTTCTCGTTGCTTGGGATTGGAGAAAAGCTCGGCGAGCCAGGCAATCGCGGCGACATATTCGACACACACTCCAATGGACGTCAAGCACCGGAAAATCAAAAACTGCATTAGCGTACTCGAGTAGCCCGTGGCGCATGCGGAAAGGGCGTACAAAAGAATGCTCCAGACCAGCACGCGCCGCCGCCCGAAAATGTCAGTGAGATAACCGCCCAACAGGCCGAATGTGCCGCCCATCACCGCCGGCACGGAGAACATCAACCCTACCCAAAGGTTGAACTCCGCAGTGCCCGGCCTCAGATTTCCGACCGCGATCAGCGCCGGCCGCACCACCACCCCCAGCACCACCATTTCGTAAAGATCGAACGCAAAGCCAAGTGCCGCGACCCCACAGATAAGCCATTGCATCGGTGTAAGGCGGCTGACCTTTGACGGAACTCCAGGAATCGCCACGCCGTTGACTGGCATTCGTGCATTATGTGCCAACTCAGCCATGGAAGCCTCCACGAACCGCTCTTCGAGAATCGCCGCCCCAAAACGCCGGTGGTGGGTTATTTAAGGCTAGGGGAAGTTGTGATGCAAGTTGAAATAATTCAGCAATTGTTTAGAATTATTTAACAATGAACTTTACCTCAAAACAGCTTCGGGCCTTCTTGCTGGTGGCACAACATCGGAACTTTTCTCGTGCAGCGGAAACCCTCTTCATTACCCCCTCGGGCTTGAGCATTCTTATACGAGAGTTGGAATCGCAGCTCGGGTTTCGCCTTTTTGACAGGACTACGCGCCACGTCGTGCTTACTGCCCATGGTCGCGAATTGCTGCCAGTTGCGCAGAGGAGTTTAGCGGAATTGGATGGTGCTGTTTCGCGCATCGGACGTTCCGCGACCGAAAGCAGTCGAACCTTGTCGGTTGGCGCTTCCCCCTTAATCGCAGCCAACGTCCTGCCCTTGGCAATCCAGGAGTTCCGCAGCCATCGGCCCGACCTACGCGTTCAGCTGGTTGATTGCGAGCCTGTGTCCATCGTCCCGATGGTCGAGTCCGGCAAGATCGACATCGGCTTACGCGTGATTTACAAGCCAATCCCCGGTCTACGGCGTACGCCGTTGTTTCGCTTCTGTCTGATGGTTGTTCGCACCGATAACGACCCCGCCTTTCGTCGCGCATCGACCACCTGGTCTGCTCTGAAAGGTGAGAACCTGATTTCAATGGTGCCTACCAACGAGATTCAGCAGCTTGTAAATGAGCATCTGGCGCAAGCTGGCATTCCCGTTCAGCCCACTGGCGTAATCAAATACATCGATACCTTGCTCGCAATGGTGGAGGCGGGCGAAGGCAGCGGCATCGTTCCCTCGTGGGCCTTAGCTGCATGCCGAAACAGGAAAGTGGTGATGAGCCGACTGATTAACCCCGTCGTGAACCTGGACTTCTATCAGATCAGCAATCGCGGCAAGCAACTCCCGCCGGGAACGGAAGAGTTCACATCATTCCTGCAGAGTTATATCGCCAGATGGGCCGGGCGCGCAGGCATTCTGTAGGCGTTCATCTACTTTCCATGAACTTGGTTGGGCATTCCGAGCTTAACAGATCGTAATGAGTCCGATGAACTCGTCCTTTACTTGGTGGATTGATGGCTATCCGGAGGCTATTTTGAATCCCCAGCAAATGAACCAGTGCCTTTCCGGCGGGGCAGTCGGTAGAGAACTCATACTCAGCTCCGGTCTCAAGGCTTCACTTCCCTTGACCGAGGCCCTCGCTGTCGAGGGTAGGCGCAGCCGATCAGCCCGAGCAGTTCATGGCAGCGAAGGGGACACTCTCGGCAGTACTAGCGGGGCTTAGGCTTACGATGGCAATACGAGCGCGGAGCAAAACTTGTTATGTAAGCTCGTGCGCGCGGAATGTTCCCCGCCCAGGTTCCGCTTGTGGGGCAGTTTGCGGCCCTGCTACCATCCGTTACTAGCAACCCCAGAAGAGGGCTTCTATTCACAATGAGGTAGCCTGTGGCCAGTACTGAGACTGTGCGTGTTTTTTCCGTTTCCGAGCCCTCCGTATCGCTACGATGGGTAGAGAAGTATTTCTACTTATGTATGTCGCTGCTAATCGCGGTAGTCGTTGTTTACGGATTCAGCCACACCGTTGACAACAAGCTCATCCATGCCAACCCCCGACGCCCGATTCTGCTGTGGGTGCATGCCATGCTTTTCTCCAGTTGGGTCGGTTTTTACATTACCCAGTCGGTGCTGGTACGAATCCGCAAGGTCAAACTCCACCGAACTCTCGGCTGGGCGGGGGCGGCACTCGGTACGTCCATGGTTGTGGTCGGGCCCTGGGTGGCAGTGGTTATGGCGCGGTTTGATTCCAGCCAGTTACATCGAGCAAATAGAGATGCCTTCCTGATCGTCCCCTTGTCCGATATGGCCGCATTTGCGATCTGTTTTGTGCTGGCGATTCTATGGAGGAAAAATTCAGAACGCCACCGCCGCCTGATGCTCATCGCGACCTGCGTCCTTATGGGAGCGGCGTTCGGCAGGATACCAATCATGCACTCTCCACTATTCTTTTACGGTGGAGTTGACGGGCTCATCCTCCTCGGCGCTTTACGCGACCTCGCGGTCAGCCGCCGCATCCACACTGTCTACTTGATCGCCATTCCGTTGCTTGTCGCCGGGCAGGCGGCGGCCTCGCAAGTCTTTCTGCACAGATCAGCTTTCTGGATAAGCATCGCCCACAAGCTGCTCGGCTAATCCGAAAACGCAGCCAGTGTAATTGGACACCTCGAAGGCAATGATTGCTGACCGCCTATAGGGGGTTCGTGGCAATCCGCAAGCTATTTTGAATGCCCAGCCAATGAACCAGTGCCTTTCCGGCTTTGCGGTGATGATACGTCACACCTGGAAGACTGGCTCAAGCGAAGAAATCCTGGTCTTCAGCCCCGTCAGTTCAGCAGCGCTTAACTGGGGCAGCGGCGCTGATGCAAGTTCCAATGCCAAGTCAAAAATGCGCTCGTCGCCAGGTGGCACGGCGGCCGTGACCTCTTCGTTTAAGGTGAATCGCAGCGCCAAGCGAGCCATCTCGCGATCATCGATCGGTTGATACCAGCACTTTGGATACTTGCGATCGCTCTCCTTCATGCCGGCGGGCCACTTGCCAAACGCAAGGGCTTTCAAAGCCATGCGTGCCATACCTTTCGATTTCGCTTTAGCAAGGATTTGCGGACCGAAGCCGCCATTCTCCCATGCGTTGACATTGACCGGGAACAGGACACTGTCCAATTCGAGCGCATCCATCAGGCGGAGAGCGGCTGGCGCATTATGGGCGGAAAAACCGAGATGCCGGACCATTCCCTCTTTCCGGGCCGCAAAAAACGTCTCCGCCGCGCCGCCAGGAGCGAGAATCTTGTTAACGTCATCCATCGAGCTAACGGCGTGAAACTGGTAAAGGTCCACATGATCGGTGTGGAAGCGCTGCAGTGTGTGCTCCAACTCCTCGCGTGCACCTTTCGCGTCTCGATGCATGGTCTTTTCCGCAAGGAAGACCTTGTTGCGATATGGCCTTAATGCTTCCCCCAGCTTGGTTTCCGCTTCGCCATTGAAGTAGGACGGGGCGCAATCAAAATAGTTCACGCCACGATCGTACGCTTGGGCGACGCGGCGCGAACCTTCCTCCTGCGAAAGGCCACATAAAACGATGCCACCCATCGCGATGATGGAAAGATCGATTCCGTTTTTGTACGGGCGGCGTGGCAGGGGCGCCTCCCAACCGTGTGCGGTGGTGGCTGTCAGAGCCGCTGCAGCGCCAATGAACTCGCGACGATTCATAGGTAGTCTCCCTTGGCGCAGTGTAGTACGCGGAAACTCGGTGCGCAACAATTGCTGCAGCCTCTCGTTTTGGCGTACCTCCCGGAAACAAATCGAGAGTACAACCAGGATTGTGATAAGAATCTCACCTGAAGGGATGACTGCTCTGTGAAAATTCGCCGCCCAATCCGCTTGCGTCGGATTTGGCCATTGGTGTTCTCGGCTCTCGCCCTTATCGGCATTCTGCACCTGGCACCGACACTGTACGAAGATTTCAAGTTTGCGCGCGATGGTGTCGCGACATATGGCTGGTACACCGACCTGGAAGAACAGAATAAATACATCCATTATGCCTACCAAGTCGGAGCCGAAACGTTGGGGGGCCAAGAGTCGTGGGATGACGAAAACTCGAACATCTATTCCCATCACAATGGCGACAGACTGGAGATTTCATATCTCGCACACAGGCCGTGGATTTCCCGGCGAAGATGGGGGATACAAAACCGCTGGCAGGATTCCAAACAGTGGGCGCAAATCTATCTCGGCCTGTTTCTGACGGGTATTCTGGCATCGCTCGTTGGCCGTCGAACAAAAAGAGGGCCGGCTCAGTCGTCGCAAGTTGGCCACAAAACATCTTGCATCTGATTAAAGCGGTGGTAACCGGACCGTCGATAGCCGTCGGTTCTCCGGTTGGCCGCCCTGTACATTCAAACTTATCGAGCCCTAGGCAGCCGACGACAATGACGCTCTTGCGTCCGGCACCGGCGGCTTGGCGCCCTTGATGACGAGCCACAGCATGAACGTTATCTCCCCGAAGATGGCGGGCTGAGAGTAGATATATACCTTGTCCTGATACTGCGGCAGCAATACGCTCGTAAGGCTGAGGATCACCCAGGCGAGGCCGGCGAAGGCGAGCCAGACGCCCAGAAACCGCGGAAGGAATCGCGACCTGTATATGAGCAGCGCGAGAGGGAAGAGCCATAGGCCCCAAAATAGTTCGGCGACAACAAATCCGCGACCGTGCAGATTGAGGAACAGCATAGCCAGAGCTTCGCGCTGAGACTTTTCGAATATGGATAGGAAATCAGCCCCGCGCACGAGGAGAAGGGCAGCAAAGGAATTCAGCTCATTCAGAAACACTATCGGGACCGAGACCACAATTAATGTCACCATGAGCGATGCTTGACGCCGGTTGACCCCTTTGAGCAGGTCGTACAAAGCCAGGGCCACGAAGATAAAACCAGCCATACCGATGAGTTCGCCCGCGATGCCGAGGCGAAAGAGCGTTTCGGACGCCGCCATGTTGGTGGCCGTCGCCGCTGCATTTCCGTGCACGATGATCTTGCCGGGAACATAGCCCATGGCGAAGAAGCCCACTATGGACGTGAGTACGTACAGTAAGCCTGCGAATCTGCCTGGGTTCTTGGCGGAACTCATGTGTCCTCCTTGTGAGGTGTTAGCTCGAGATACGCCTAAGGCGATCAAAAAATTTCGCCACGCGAGCAAAGGCGCTCATTTCGTGGTCCCTGAGAGCGGCTTCTGCCTACCACGCCTTGTATCAGTCCGTGGTGATGGACACGCTTGAGCGAACCATGTGGCGCGGGCCCGACCGTAGGGTGTCAGGCTTTGGGGGCGAGAGCTTGGTTGAGTGCCGGGCGTGCCTCAATGGTGATGAACAGGTGAAACATCTTGGCAGGTGGCGTGTTCTTTTCAAAAGGGCGAAGGTATTTCAGGACCAGCACAGACTCGCCCGGAGCGGTGGCGTTGAAGGAAAAAACCTGGAAACCAGGGGCGCCGACGGGGTCGGCGGGATCACGCGTGGACTTGGATGAGAGCAATGCGAGGTTGGTGGGGGATTCGGGGTTCGTCCAGGTGAAGCCCGTGGTGGGGTTGGAGACGAGCTTGATGGTGAGAGTGTCCCCAGGGTACAGGCAGATGTGAGTGCTCTCGTCCGATTCGTCGAGCAAGAGGGATTTTGCATATGTGGCGAAAAGCAAGAAGGGCAGCAGGGCGCAGAGCGCCAAAAGCTTCAGGAACGGTCGAGTAGGCATGAGGGCACCTCGTGGAGGCGAATAGATAGTGAAAGAACGATAGACGCAGGGTGGCCGATTGTAAAGCGAGATTGCCCAGAAGAAGAGGCCGTCGCTATACCAAAAGGGGGATTAAAGCATCATAATAAGGAGCCAGCCCCAGTCCCATAAAACACGCATCGATTGCAAACGTACTTCGGCCTTCGAGGAGGAAGAATGAGGAAACGTTATGATTTGCAATTGGTAATTGTTCTTTTAACGGCAATGCTCCTGATAGCTATGCCGGTAATGGCGCAACGTCCAGCCGAGGAGCATCACGAGCAGGGGCAACATCCGTCCGAAGCGAGGCCTGTCGAGCGGCCGCGTGCGAACCAGGGAAGGATTCCGCCGCCTCCACCCCAGCGGCAGAGCCATACGAAGGTGGAGGTAGAACGGCACGAAAGCGGGAAAATCAATGGCGCCCAACATGTGAGCAAGGATCACTGGTACGGCCACGACGCGCCGAATGACAAGCGCTTCCACCTCGAGCACCCCTTCGAACACGGACGCTTCGAGCATTTTGGGCCCAGCTACCGCTACCGAGTCGAGCGCTTCGATCGCGACCACCACCGATTTTGGTTTCCTGGAGGTTTCTACTTCGAAGTGGCGCAGTGGGATTGGTCAATCTGCGCGGATTGGTGCTGGGATTGCGGGGATGACTTTGTGGTTTACGAGGACCCCGATCATGCCGGGTGGTATTTGCTCTACAACGTGCACACCGGTGTGTATGTGCATGTGAACTATATGGGGACATAGGGAGGCAGGGTGTTTTGGGAGAAGTGTCGATGATGTTCCAGCGAATCAGCAGGAAGCGGGCGTGTCCGGTATGCAAGAATGCCGACGTGTACCGGGTGAAGCGAGCGGGGCTATCGATCAAGGTGGTCTGCCGGATTTTGAATTTGCGCCCGCACTGGTGCCCTGGATGTGACACCTTCTTCCTCGGGCCGAAGTTATCGAAGCCGGCAGGAAGCCAGGTTGGTACGAGTCAGCAAATGGGGAGCGAAGGGATGCTAACCAGCCGCGCGTGGACGGCCTATCCCACTGAACCGGACGGCTAAGCGTTAGAGCTAGCATTTACAACAGGCCTAAAGTGGCGCCCTATAGATGGCTCGAACAGTCAATCCGGAATGTACCAACGCGAGCCTTTGCGCTGCTCTTCGTCAAGTTCGTGAACAATCTGGACGGTGCGTGGACGGCGGAATTCACCAATGGCGGTGAGCATGGCGTTGATGAGGGCGATGGGCGCGGTATAGGAAGCGCCGAAATAAACCGAATCAATCGAAGCAAGGAAAACTTCTTGGCAGGTGCGCGCGAGAGGAGAGAGATAAGTGTCTGCGATGCCCACGCAGTAGGCGCCATTCACGCGGGCTCGCTGGGAAGCTTCGATGGTCTGGCGAATGCCGCGGCGAAAACTAATGGCGACGACCAGGTCTTTCTCCGTGAGAAAACTGACGGAATGGGTCATGTCACCGGCAGAAGAGGCGACGAAAACAGGCAGGCCAAGAAGATTGAGATGGTATCCGAGATAGTCAGCGAGAATAGCCGCGAGATCGCCCCCAAGAACGACAATGCGCCTGGCGGAATAGATGCGCCGGGCCAACGGAGTGAAACGTTTTGGATCGAGCGAGTTCTTGAGGGCTTGTAAGTTTTTCAGATCGTGGAAAACGCAGTCGCGAGCGAGAGAGCCCGTTGCACCGCCGGCGCCGCCCTGCTGCATGGTGTCCAGGGAGGTGGCGAAGGCCAGGGAAAGCTCGTGAAGATGGCGCTGAAAGTGTTTATGGCTCTCGAAGCCGAGCCCGTGGACGATGCGGACAATGGTGGCGGGGTCGGTGTGAAGGCGCTTAGCGAGTGCGCGGACACTTAAAAGTACGTATTCGCGGGGATTTTCGAGTATCGGGCGAATAATCTCTTGACGCTTGGTGCTGAGCTGATCGATGCGTTCAGTGAGATGAATAGTGTGGATCGCCTGAACGTGAGGTTTAGGCATAGCGGGCATCATTTATATAATTAAATGAAAAGTCAACTACAAGATTGAGACCTAATTGGTCTGGCTATCACGTAGGTCGCGCCAAGCGAGGGCGCAGCAGTGCTACGCCCTACCAAAGCGAGGCTCAACTGGATAGTGCAGGTTGTTTTTTCGAGGAAGCCACGGACTCCGCAACCCCCGGCGCGACAATGGGGTTCAGGAATGGCATCATGGCGCGAAGTTTCGGACCGAGCTGCTCGATAATGTGCTGCTGTTCCGCTTTGCGCTTGGCGAGGAAATTGGGGCAGCCCTTTTCGTTTTCTTCAATCCAGGCTTTGGCAAAACTGCCATCGCGGATTTCGGCGAGCAGTTTTTTCATGGCTTCGCGGGTCTGCGTGGTAACAATGCGAGGCCCGGCAAGGTAATCGCCCTGTTCGGCGGTATCGCTGACCGAGTAGCGCATGTAACTAAGGCCACCGCGATAAATGAGATCGACAATCAACTTCAATTCGTGGAGGCATTCGAAATAGGCGACCTCGGGCTGATAACCCGCATTGACCAGAGTTTCAAAACCAGCCTTGATGAGTTCACTGACTCCACCACAGAGTACGGCCTGTTCGCCGAATAGGTCTGTCTCGGTCTCCTCGGTGAAAGTGGTTTCGAGAACGCCGGCTCGTGTGGTGCCGAGTCCCTTCGCGTAGGAAAGGGCAAAGGCTTTCGCTCCGCCGGAAGCGTCCTGATGGATAGCGAGCAGGGCGGGTGTGCCGGCGCCTTCTGTGAAGACTTCGCGGACGCGGTGGCCAGGAGCTTTGGGGGCGATCATGCTGACGTCAATATTCTTTGGCGGTTGAATAGCCCCAAAGCGAATGTTGAAACCGTGAGCGAACATAAGAGTTTTTCCGGGAGTAAGGTGGGGTTCGATGGCTTCCTTGTAGAGCTTGGGCTGGCGCGTGTCGGGGGCGAGGATCATGATGACGTCCGCCCAGGCCGCGGCTTCGGCGGGAGTTTTCACGGTGAGGCCATCTTTCTCTGCCTTGGCGCGGGAAGCGCTGCCTTCCGGAAGACCGACAACCACGGAAACACCGGAATCGCGGAGATTCAGGGCATGGGCGTGGCCTTGCGAGCCATATCCGATGATCGCGACCTTCTTCCCCTGGACTAAGGAGAGGTCTGCATCTTTATCGTAATAGAGATTTGCCATTGCGTTCGTTGTTCCTTTCGTGGGCCGCGGTGCGGCCGAAAATCGAGTTCAAGTCAATTCTTGAGTTGGGTGCCAAATGGGGCGCAGCAGTGTTGCGCCCCTACGATGAATTTGTCCTTAGCTCGATGCAGGCGCAGTGTCCTTGGAGCCCTTTGAAGCTGCCGAGGGAGGCCGGAGCAGATCATTGCCACGGGTCATGGCGATGCGCCCGGTGCGTGCCATTTCGAGGACGCCGAACGGACGAAGCACTTCGAGCAAGCCGTCGATTTTATCGACGGTGCCGGACACCTCGACGATGAGCGATTCCGGGGCCACATCCACGACTCGGCCGCGAAACACCTTGATCAGTTCCATCAGATGAGGGCGATTCTGCTGGTCGGCGGCGACCTTGATGAGGGCGAGGTCGCGTTCCAGCATGGAGCGGTCGGAAATGTTTTCGGCAACCAGCACGTCGACAAGTTTTTCCAGGCTGGCTTCCAGGCGGCGCGCTCCTTGCTCGTCCGTATGAGCGCAGATGGTCATGCGCGCGATCTCCTCGTTCTCCGTGGGGCCGACGGTCAGGGAATCGATGTTGATCGCCAGGCGGCGCGTCAACGAGGCAACGCGGTTCAAGACTCCTGGCTTGTTCTGGACATAGGCGACGATGGTCTGCATAAGCTCCTCAATCTGTTTGGGCCCAAAAGTCCGCCACTTAAGGTGGCTATCACACAATCTACGCGAATGATGCCCGCTTCGGAAAGCGGCCGCTACAACATCAAAACTATGGTTCCGAGGCCGTTTCCACCAAAGGGCTGTTGGGGCGGCGGATCATTTCGTGGAGCGAAGCGCCGGCAGGCACCATTGGGTAGACCGAATCTTCCTGTTCGACACGGAAGTCGAGAAGGACGGCCTGGTCCGAATTGCGCGCGGATTCTATGGCGGGCACCACTTCCTTGCGCGTCGTCACGCGCTCGCCGCGAATGCCAAAGGTGCTGGCAAGGGCGGCGAAATCAGGGGCAACGAGAGGCGTGGCGACGTAGCGCTTGTCGTAGAAGAATTCCTGCCACTGACGGACCATCCCGAGGTAGCCGTTGTTGATGATGGCGATATTGATGTTGATCTTTTCCTGAACAATGGTGGCTAGCTCGCACATGGTCATCTGGAAGCCGCCGTCACCCACGACGACCCACACTTCAGCGTCGGGGCGAGCGAATTTCGCGCCGATGGCCGCGGGGAGGGCAAAACCCATGGTGCCAAGGCCGCCGGAGGTAATAAGGGTACGCGGCTCATTGTGGTGGTAATACTGCGCCTCCCACATCTGGTGCTGGCCAACGTCGGTGACCACGATGGCGCCGCCCTTGGTGACCTTCCAAAGATCGTTGATGACGTGTGCGGCGTAGAGATGGCCGCTGTCCGGCAAGGATTGAATGTCGCGGACGGCGGAATCGCCTTTGAGGTCCTTTATATAGGCGAGCCAGGTGCCGTGGTCACGAGGGTGAACGTGGGGAAGCAAGTTGGCGAGGGTTTCACCGGCGTCGCCGATGATGGCCGCATCGACCTTCACGTTCTTGTTGATTTCGGCGCGATCAACCTCGATGTGGATCTTTCGCGCGTTGCGCGCATAGGTGCGCAGGTCGCCGGTAACGCGGTCGTCGAAGCGCATGCCTATGGCGATGAGCAGGTCGGCTTCCTGAATGGCGTTATTGACCCAAGCTTCGCCGTGCATACCCATCATGCCAAGGTTCATCGGGTCGGAAGCAGGGAAGCAGCCGATACCAAGAAGGGTCATGGCAACGGGAATGTTGGTGGTGCGAACAAACTGGTCAAAGATTTGCATAGCGCCAGAAAGCATGACGCCGCGGCCTGCGAGGATGACCGGACGCTTGGCGGAGTTCAAAAGTTCGACGGCACGGTCAAATTCTTCCTGATTGTGATTGTCGCGGAGGCGCTTCGGGGGAAGGTTTGGCGCGGAGGCGTCCCAGTCGAACTCGGTGGTAGCCTGCTGCGCGTCCTTGGTGATGTCGACGAGCACGGGGCCGGGGCGGCCGGATTTGGCGATGATGAACGCTTCGCGGACCGTGCGAGCAATGTCTTCCGCCTTGGTGACGACCACATTGTGTTTGGTGATCGGCATGGTGATGCCGGTAATATCGACTTCCTGAAAGGCATCGGAACCTAGAAATCGGCTGCCCACTTGTCCGGTGATGCAGACCACTGGGGAAGAGTCGAGCATGGCGGTAGCAATGCCAGTAACCATGTTCGTGGCGCCGGGACCGGAAGTAGCCATCGCCACACCCACAGCGGCGCTGGCACGTGCATAACCATCGGCCATGTGCGTGGCGCCTTGCTCATGGCGGACGAGAATATGATGGAGCTTGGATTTTCCAAGCGCGTCGTATACAGGAAGGATCGCGCCGCCCGGGTAGCCAAAGATGTGGCGCACACCGAGGCGCTCCAGAGTTTCGCAGAGGATTTGCGCTCCAGTCAGCTTCATGAGGTACTCCCAATCGAAATCGGCGCTGGGCCAGAAAAAAAGCTTGCGGGTACGGAAGTGATGGCGCCGAGCGAGGCAGAGGAGACCAGCGCGGCATATTTGGCCATGACACCGTGGGTGTAGCGGGGCTTCGGCGCCTTCCAGCCAGCGAGGCGCTTCTGGAGTTCGGCGGCGGTAAGTTCAACGCTGAGGGAGCGCTTGGGCAAATCGAAGACGATGGTGTCGCCATCGCGGATGGCGGCGATTGGTCCGCCCACCGCGGCTTCCGGAGCAATGTGCCCGGCCATCAGACCATGCGTGGCTCCCGAGAACCGGCCGTCGGTAAGCAGGGCGACAGAGTCTCCCAGGCCGGCGCCCACAAGAGCCGCGGTCACGGCAAGCATTTCACGCATCCCGGGGCCGCCGCGAGGTCCTTCGTAACGAATCACGACAACATCACCTGCTTTGATGAGACCGTTCTCCACGCCAGCAAAGGCCTCTTCCTCGGTGTCAAAGACTCGTGCAGGGCCGCGGAATTGCACGGTATCGTGGCCGGCGACTTTAATAACACAGCCTTCCGGAGCGAGATTGCCCTTCAGAATAACCAGGCCGCCCGTGGACTTGAGGGCATTGCTTTTGGCGCGGACAACTTCCTGGCCCGGCGTTTCTTTGGCGGCGGAAGCTTCTTCAGCGAGGGTGCGGCCGGTGACGGTGATGCAGTCGCCCCGGAGCAATCCTGCTTCAAGCATGCGCTTTGCGATGAGCGAAGTACCGCCTGCCGCGTAAAGGTCGGTCGCGACAAAGCGTCCTCCAGGTTTGAGATCGGCGAGAATCGGCGTGACGGAACTGATGCGGTCAAAATCGTCGATGGAAAGCGAAATGCCTGCTTCACGAGCGATGGCGAGAAGGTGAAGGACGGCGTTGGTGGAACCGCCCGTGGCGGCAACTCCCGCGATGGCGTTTTCAATTGCGGATTTGGTGATGATTTGTGAGGGCAGGAGATTCTTGCGCAGAAGATCGAGAGTGAGTTTGCCGGCAAGACCACCCGCGCGAATTTTGCCTTCGTTGGTGGCGGGCACGCTGGAAATCCCCATGGGAGCGATGCCAAGGAACTCGCAGACGAGAGCCATGGTGTTGGCGGTGAACTGTCCGCCACAAGCACCGGCTCCTGGACATGCCGCACATTCGAGTTCCTTCAGTTGCGCGTCGTTGATTTTCCCGCGCGAATGCGAGCCGATGGCTTCGTAGACGTCCTGAATCGTGACGGAGTGGCCTTGGTATTGGCCGGGGGCTATGGAGCCGCCATAAAGAACGAGGCCGGGAATGTTGAGACGGGCGAGAGCCATGACGCCGCCCGGGATGGTTTTGTCGCATCCGACGAGGACGATCAGGCCATCGAGGAGGTTGCCGCGGGCGACGAGTTCGATAGAATCGGCGATCACTTCGCGGCTTACGAGGGAAGCGCGCATGCCTTCGGTGCCCATGGTGATGCCGTCGGAGATGGAAACGGTGTTGAACTCCAGCGGCGTGCCCCCGGCGGCCTTAATGCCATCGCGTACATGCACCGCGAGTTCACGCAGGTGGTAATTGCAGGGGCCGATTTCGATCCAAGTATTGGCGATGCCGATGAGGGGCTTCGCGAAGTCGTCATCCTTGAGCCCGACGGCGCGTAGCATGGCGCGCGCGCCGGCACGGTGCGGTCCGTCGGTGAGAGCTGAACTGCGGGGCTTCAGGGGACTGTCAGTCACAAAACCTTCCTCCCGGAATGGAGCACACGAATAGCTCGTCAGGCCACAGCGGACAGAGCTGTAGCCAATGAGATTACCAGAATGAAGCAGGGAGGGGAATCAGTCAAATTAATAGAAGTGCATGACAAAATAAGATGTAGTTATACTCGGAAAGCTGGTCCAACTGAGGGGTGGACGCGGAAGCGTCCATTAAGGGTGGATTTAGCGGCCTCTGGGAACCACAACGGACCAAAATTCTCGAAAGCATTGAGCGGAAGGGCATCCCGGAGTGGAAGGAGTGCATCCATTGACAGAGATGGCGACAAAAGATGCGGTAGTAGTTTCTGAGCCTCTGGCCAGCAGGGCTTACGAGGAGTACGTCAATCCGCAGTGGGTGGCACTGCTCAACCTCCTGGGCATGAATGTGGAGTACGAGCGTTGTTCGGGCTGCGAGTTGTTTACCAAGGACGAGCGCCGGATTCTCGATTATCTTTCCGGCTATTGCGTCCACAATACCGGCCATAACCATCCATACATAGTGAGAGCGTTGAGGGACGAACTGGATAAGAGCGGTCCAGCGATGCTGCAGAGCCACGTCCCGGGACTTGCAGGGGAATTAGCGGAGCGGTTGTGCCGGTCGGCGGGGGGCGGATTAAAAAAGGTCTATTTCGGGAGTAGCGGAAGTGAAGGCGTTGAGGCGGCCATCAAGTTTGCGCGTGCGACCACGGGCCGCGCAGGGATTGTTTACGCAAACAACAGCTTTCATGGACTGACGGCTGGCGCGCTGTCTTTGATGAACGACGCATTCTGGTGTGAGGGTTTCGGCCCCTTGCTGCAAGACACGATTGGAGTGCCCTTCGGAGACATCGAGGCGCTAGAGAAAGTGCTTTCAAGCGAACGCTACGCTGCTTTCATCGTGGAGCCGGTGCAGGCGGAAGCGGGAATAAGGGTGCCAAGCAAAACCTATTTGCAGGCGGCACAGGAGCTGTGCCGTTCTCACGGAACCTTGTTTATTCTGGATGAAGTGCAGACAGGGATGTATCGCACGGGGACATTTCTCGCGGCTGATCAATTTGACGTGAACCCGGACATGGTCGTTTTGGCGAAAGCACTGAGTGGCGGCTTGATGCCCGTCTGCGCGGTGCTAATGACAGAGAAGATCTACCGCTCAGTCTACTCCTCCCTGAAACGTTCCATTGTTCACACTTCGACCTTTAGCGAGAACAGTCTTTCGATGCGGACGGGTCTGGCGACGCTCGATGTGCTGGAACGGGAAAAGCTGGGAGCCCGGGCCATGCAACTAGGAGAGCGGTTCAGAGGGAAGTTGCGGCAGGCGCTGACGCCGTTTGAGATTGTGAAAGAAGTCCGTGGACTGGGACTGCTCTGCGGCATTGAATTCAGGGCGCCGCAGAAGCTGGGCCTGCGAGCGCTATATGAGGCTTTTCACCGAATCCATCCGGCGATGTTCGGGCAGGTGATCGTGATGCGGATGTTCCGCGAGAAGAACATCCTGACGCAGATTTGCGGAAACAATTTCATGGTGTTAAAAGCGGCTCCGCCCCTGATGGTAAGCGAAGAACAACTGGATGAATTCGTCGAAGCGATCCGCAGTGTAGTGGAACTTGCGGATACGTCGCCAACGTTTTGGACCGAGGCGCTGGGGTTGGCGCGCCGCGCCGCAAACATTTGACAATACCCTGACAACGCAAGTAGGCCCGGGCTGTTAAAGTCTTCCATGAAAGGCAGGATGGGTGTTTACAGAGAACGAAAGAACCGACGTTTTTGTGATTGGAGGCGGGCCGGCGGGATTAGCCGTGGCGATTGCGGCGTGCCGAAGAGGTTTTTCGGTGACCGTCGCCGATGGGGGAGAGCCGCCGATCGATAAAGCGTGCGGCGAAGGGTTGATGCCGGAGACGCAGGCGGCGCTACGAGAGTTGGGGGTCGAACTGCCAGGAAGCACTGGCTACCATTTTCGTGGAATCCGGTTTGTGCAGGGTAACCTTCATGTGGCGGCCGATCTTCCGGAAGGGCAGGGGATCGGGATTCGAAGGACGGTTCTCCATAAGCTTTTGATTCAAGAAGCGGAAAGATGTGGGGTCAAGCTGCTCTGGAAAACGCCCGTGGCCGGAATTGCGTCCAACGAGGTACAAGTGCGCGGGCGCACGATCCCTGCGCAGTGGATTATTGGAGCGGATGGTGGCAGTTCCCGGGTGCGGCGGTGGAGCGGCCTGAATGCCTCGGTGCTGAGCAGCTATCGCATGGCTAGCCGGCGGCATTATCGCGTCCGGCCCTGGACAGAGTACATGGAAATCTACTGGGGCCCGCGCCAGCAAGCCTACGTGACGGCGATTTCTAGAGAGGAAGTTTGTATCGTCGTGCTGGGCGATTCCGTGGAGAACGTGGACTTTGACCGCGCGCTAGAAGCCATGCCCGAACTGCGCGAGCGATTGGAGGGCGCGGAGTTGTGCAGCCGCGAGCGAGGCGCAATTACGGAGATGCATTCCCTGAAGCGAGTATGGCGTGGAAATGTTGCCCTGGTGGGCGACGCTTCGGGAGTCGTGGACGCAATTACCGGTGAGGGATTGCGGCTTGCCTTTCGGCAAGCGTTTGCCCTGGCTGAAGCGATGGAATCCGGCGATCTGCGCGAGTATGGCCTCACGCACAAGCAGTTGGCGCGGCGGCCTATCCGCATGGGCAAGTTGTTGTTGCAGCTCGGGCGAAAAGAAGCGGTCCGCTTGCGCGCGCTGCGAATGCTGAGCCGCAATCCGGAATTGTTCGCCCGATTGTTGACGATTCACGTGGGCTGGGCCACGCCAGGCGAAGTCTTCCTCACGGGAGCACAGCTCGGCTGGCAATTTCTTGCTGCTTGAGTGAAGGAAACGGTGTAATGCGCGTAACGAGTTGGAAGTCGGCGTTGGCCACAGTTTCGGGGACATGTGGAATTGCTCTTTTGTTGTCGGCAACTGCGACACCACCCCGGCAACAGTCCGCGTCGGCGAACGCGCAAGAAATTGTTTTGGAGTTGGACCCGGCACAGAGCAAGGTCCACTACTCCGTGGACAGTACGCTCCACACCGTGCATGGCACCTTTGCGCTGAAGAGCGGGACGGTGCACTTCGATCCGGAGAGTGGGAAGGCGGGAGGAGAAGTCTCCGTGTTTGCCACCAGCGGCGATTCGGGGAATAGTGGGCGCGATGAGCGGATGCACAAAGAAATTCTGCAAACGGCAAAATATCCGGATGCCATCTTCCGCCCAGAACAAATCGAGGGGAAGGTAGCGCGTTCCGGCGCATCGGATGTGAAACTGCATGGAGTGATTCAGCTGCACGGTCAGGAACACGAAATGGTTGCGGCAGTTCACGCGGAACTGTCGGGCGATCACTGGAAGGGCACGGCGAAATTCGATGTACCGTATGTTCAGTGGGGGATAAAAAACCCGAGCAGTTGGCTGCTGAAAGTGAAGGCGGTGGTCAACGTCGAACTGGAGATGTCAGGTTCAGTGAGAAGCGCGAAGTAGGGTCAAGAAACAGCGCAGGATAAACAGGTTCAGCGCCGCCGTTTGTTCGCCAGAGTGGTTTTCGTTTGCATATCGCTAGCGCTTCCTCCAGAATTGGATGTTTGGGTTGCAGCATTCACACGCAACTGCTGCGCCCTGCGTGGTTCCACCAATCGAAAAGCTGAGGAAATTCATGGAAAAGCCAAGCAGTATTGCTGCGCCAAAGGGAAAGCTCGGAGTGCTGTTGCCGGGAATGGGCGCTGTGGCAACGACGTTCATGGCCGGCGTGGAGCTTGTGCGCAAGAAGAAGGCTGTGCCCGTCGGGTCGTTAACGCAAATGGGCACGATTCGCCTGGGAAAGCGGACGGACGGTCGTTCGCCAAAGATCAAGGACCTTGTGCCGCTCGCCCGCCTGGAGGATATGGTTTTTGGAGGCTGGGATATTTTCCCGGATAGCTCCTATGAAGCAGCGGCGAAGGCGGGAGTACTCGATCCCCATCATCTGGCGATGGTGAAGTCCTTCCTTTCCAAGATCAAGCCCATGACCGCGGCCTTTGACCACGAGTATGTGAAGATGCTCCATGGGAAGCATGTCAAGAAGGGCAGAACGAAGTACGACATCGCTCTGCAGATCAAAGCCGACATTGCCAAATTCAAGAAGAAGCATGGTTGTTCACGACTGGTGATGTTGTGGTGTGGTTCAACCGAAGTCTTCCTGAAGCAGCACGAAGTGCATCGCACGCCCGAGACGTTTGAAGCGGCGATGAAGAAGAACCATCCGGCGATTGCACCTTCGATGTTGTACGCCTGGGCGGCGATTACGAGCGGCATCGCTTATGGAAATGGAGCGCCCAATTTGTCCGTGGATATTCCGGCGCTGCAAGAGCTTGCACATAAACACAACGTGGCGATTGCCGGCAAGGACTTCAAAACGGGACAGACCCTGCTGAAGACTGTGCTCGCGCCAGCGTTCAAGGCGCGCATGCTCGGGCTGAACGGCTGGTTCTCCACAAATATTCTGGGGAATCGTGATGGGGAAGTGCTGGAAGATCCCGGGTCGTTCAAGACCAAGGAAGAATCAAAGCTCGGGGCCTTGGAATTCATTTTACAGCCGCACTTGTACCCGGAATTGTACAAAACCATCCACCACAAGGTGCGCATCAACTATTACCCCCCGCGCGGCGACAACAAGGAAGGCTGGGACAACATCGACATTTTCGGCTGGCTGGGCTACCCCATGCAGATCAAAGTGGACTTCCTGTGCCGCGATTCGATTCTGGCGGCTCCGATTGTGCTGGATCTTGTGCTGTTTTTGGATCTGGCGCAACGCGCGGGCATGCGGGGCATTCAGGAGTGGCTTAGCTTCTACTTTAAATCGCCGATGACGGCGCCCCAGCTTTACCCGGAGCACGATCTGTTTATTCAGTTGATGAAGCTAAAGAATACGCTGCGCTGGATGGTGGGAGAAGACCTAATCACGCATCTAGGCCAGGAATATTACGACTAGCGAAATGACGCCGGTCCGGCCGAAACGGATTTTGATTGGAAGGGCGTTCTGACACGGTCGGGGCGCCCTTTTTCATTTTGGGGGAGGCTTGGAAGAAGAAACGCGCCTATTCACTGATTGTGAGGACAAGGGGCGCAGCAGTGCTGCACCCCTACAGGGAAAAACCAAGGTGGAGACTAACGGTGGAAGGGGCTTATAGCCGTTCGGGCGTTTCCCACTCACCAGACTCGGCGGAGCGGAAGAGAGCATCGATGACCACCATGTTGCAAATGGAATCCTCGAGCGGATTGGGGACATCCGTGTTTTCGAGGATGGCGGTGGAGAAGAGGTCGGCCTGGATGGTGAACTGGTTGCAGATGGGGAAGGATTCCGTAATCGCGCTGGCTGCGCCGTAAAGATCCTTGCCGTCATCGATAAAGATACGTGCCGGCTTGTCGGTAGGAGCGTTAAAGGGAATCTCGACATCAATTCGCCCGGCAGTCCCAAAAAACTGCATCTTCTGGTAGGAAGCCACCTGCGTGGATGTCGTAAAGATGCACTGGCCCGTGGAAAATTCCAGGATTGCGGACGTGAGGCGGTCGGTTTTGAAGCTCGGGTCACGCTCCACGCAGCCGATTACACGGTAAGGTTCCTCGCCGAAGACGAAGCGCGAGGTTTTTATGGGGTAGCAGCCAATATCCATGAGCGCGCCACCGGCGTAATCCGCGATGTTGCGCGCATTCTCCGGATCGACGTTGAAATAGCTGAAATAACAGAACGCGGAACGCAACTTGCCGATCCGGCCGGTACGCACAAGTTCCTCCGTGCGCAACCACTGGGGATGCGTGCGGACCATGAACGCTTCCCCAATCTTGACCTGATATTCATCGCGCGCTTCGAGTAAGCGGCGGGCCTCCGCGACCTTGCGGCCTAGCGGCTTTTCGCAAAGAACGTGCTTGCCGTGACTCGCCGCGCGGACGGACCATTCCACGTGCAAGTGATTCGGGAGAGGATTGTAAATCGCTTCGATCTCGGGATCGGCGAGGAGTTCCTCATAGGAGCCATACACTTTGGGAATGGAGAACTGATCGGCAACGGCTTTCGCCTTGTCGAGGGAACGCGAAGCTATCGCGACAATTTCCGCGCGTTCGCAATCCAACATGGCAGGAAGCACGCGTCGCTGCGCAATCGCGGCAGTGCTCAGAATGCCCCATTTCACTTTTCGAGTCATAGTTTCCCCGCCAGAGTATCGCAGAAATACATCCGCGCCCCAAGAGCAGCCGCTGAAATTAAGGAATGCTCAGTCGACCCACGCAAATGACCGAGTAACCGCCTTTTTCCACTGGCGGTAGTAGGTGTCGCGCTGAGTTTCATCCATGTGCGGCTGCCAGGTTTGGTCAAGCGCCCAATTCTGGCGCAAATCGTCTAGGTCCGAGTAGTAGCCAACGGCGAGGCCCGCGGCATAAGCAGTACCCAGCGCGGTGGTTTCTTTGATGACGGGCCGCAACACCGGAATGTTCAGGATGTCCGCCTGGAATTGCATCAGGAAATCGTTTTCGACCATCCCGCCATCGGTGCGCAGGGAGAACAGATGGATTTCGGAATCTTTTTCCATGGCCTCCAGGACTTCGCGGGTTTGGTAGGCAGTGGCTTCGAGGACAGCGCGCGCCAGATGCCCCTTGTTAGCGTAGCGGGTCAGTCCGGCAATAACCCCGCGGGCATCGCTGCGCCAATAGGGAGCGTACAAACCGGAGAAGGCGGGGACGAAGTAGACGCCGCCATTGTCTCGTACGGAACGGGCCAGGGCTTCGATGTCGGTGCTTTTCTGGATAAGGCCTAAATTGTCGCGCAACCATTGAACCAGTGCTCCCGTAATGGCGACGCTGCCTTCGAGAGCGTAGACGGCGTTTGCGTCACCCAGTCTGTAAGCCACGGTCGTAAGAAGTCCGCAGGTGGATGCTACAGCGCGCTCGCCGGTGTTCATCAGAAGAAAGCAACCAGTCCCGTAAGTGTTCTTAGCCTCTCCGGGAAGAAAGCAGGTCTGACCGAAGAGGGCTGCTTGCTGGTCGCCGAGGACGCCGGCAATCTTCACGCCCGGGATGGAATCGAGCTTCGCTTCACCGTAAACCTCGCTGCTGGAAACGATGCGGGGTAGGATATTCGTGGGAATGTCAAACGCCGCGAGAATCTCCGGATCCCAATTCAGAGTTGCCAGGTTCAAGAGCTGTGTGCGGCTTGCATTGGTGACATCGGTGAGATGAACCCCACCGTTTGCGCCACCGGTCAGCCGCCAGAGGAGATAGGTGTCCACAGTGCCGCTAAGAAGGTCTCCCCCTTCGGCTTGCTTTCGAGCGTCACGCACGTTTTCGAGAATCCAGCGAATCTTCAAGGCGCTGAAATAAGTGGAGAGGGGAAGGCCGGTTTTTGCGCGGAAGCGATCGATGCCGCCCTGTTTGGCGAATTCCGCCACCATGCCTTCGACACGAGTGTCTTGCCAGACGATGGCGTTGCAAAGGGCGCGGCCGGTGGTCTTATTCCAAAGAATGACGGTTTCGCGCTGGTTGGTGATACCGATGGCTGCGAGGTCTTTCGGCTGGAGGATCTTTTGCTCCATGGCGTTGCGGATTACATCCTGGGTGCGCCGCCAAATTTCTTCGGGGTCGTGCTCGACCCAGCCCGGAGAAGGGTAAATCTGCTCATGCTCTTCCTGCGCCTGAGCGACGATGCGCCCGTCGCGGTCAAAGACGATGAAGCGCGAGCTGGTGGTGCCTTGGTCAAGCGCGCCGAGATAAGCAGGCATGGCTGCTCCTTAAAAGGCCAGGATTTTGATTAGCAAACCGGCAATAGCACCGCCGAGCAGCGGGCCGAAAACCGGAATGTAACTGTAGCGCCAGTCAGAACCTCCCTTGCCGGCTATGGGGAGTATCGCGTGGGCGATGCGCGGACCGAGGTCGCGCGCGGGATTGATGGCGTAGCCGGTGGTGCCGCCGAGAGATAGTCCGATGCCCCAGACGAGGCTGGCGACGAGAAACGGTCCAAGGCCAGCAGCAGGCCCCGCGGACGCGACTCCCTTGGAGAAAATTGCGCCCACGACGAAAACGAGAACAAATGTGCCGATGACTTCACTGACGAAATTTGCCGCGGATCGGCGAATCGCCGGCGCGGTGCAAAAGACGGCAAGCTTCGACCCCGTTTCCGGCGTTTCGCTCCAATGGGGCAAATAATGAATCCAGACGAGGGTGGCGCCAACGATTGCGCCGATGGTCTGAGCCGTAAGGAAAGGGAAGAGGCGGGAATAGTTGCCGGTCTTGATCGCGAAGCCGAGCGTCACCGCGGGATTTAGATGCGCTTCGGGGCTGCCGCACGCAATGGCCGTAAAGACACCGCACATCACCGCAAAGGCCCAACCGGCGGTAATAACAATCCAGCCTGAGTTTTCCGCTTTCGATTTTCTGAGCAGTACGCCAGCCACAACACCGTCGCCGAGCAGGATAAGCACCATGGTGCCCATGAATTCTCCGAGCCAGGGAGATAGCACGCTGTATTCCTCCATATCGCTGCACGGACTATTTCCCACAGATTGAGGGAAAGTGCAAACGGAACCGGCAAGAGATTACAGACGCTTATTGCTTTTCCTGGTACTTGCATTTGCGATAGCGTCCCAGTCCATGACCATCGGTACTCTCACTATGGGCTTGCATCTGGGTATCGCCCCATATAACATACGTGGCTCAAACGGGAACCCCAGTCCGCCCCGACCGATTCCCCCTAATAAGTAAGGGGAGAGGACTGTATGGCGCTTATCGAGAAAGACGCCAATCCCGCTGCTGCCGCTGCTTCTCGCGTCCAACCAGTCGCACTCGAGATCCCTGTAACCATTACTGGCGGTCGCGCCGTCGAAGGCTCCGAAAAGCGCGAGCCCTTTTCGGAATCTACAACCACGGTTCTGGTTTTCCCGCATGGCACGATTATACGAGTTTCCGCCACACTGGTACCGGCCCAGCGCGTTTCACTCTTCAACGAAAAAACCAAGAGGGAAGTCGTTTGTCAGGTTGTGAAGTCGAGACCGGCGGGCTCTGACAGCCGGTTCGTCGAGCTCCAATTTACGGAACCCGTGGTCAACTTCTGGGGCCTGCCCAATCAAGCTGATGCGGTTGATCCGGCAGCGGGACTTGCAGCTGCACCAGTTGCGCCTAGTCCCAAGGCAGCTCCAGCCCCTCTCACTCCACCCGCAAAGCCTGCAACAGCAGCGCCACCAGCGCCGCCGGCTGCAAAGCCGGAGCACGCGACTCGGCAATCCGTTCCGTTAGCCAGTTCCACACCCAACGGCCCCGTTGTTGCTCCTCCGCCTGTGGCCGCAGCTCCGAAGAGTCAGCCTGCGCAGGCTACTGCCTCCGCCAATAGCGCTACGCAAACTAATCGCACTCCTGTTCCGCCACCCAGTTCGCCAACACCCAAGACTTCGCCCGCACAAGCTGGAGGGGCGCCACCCTCTCCCACGATCCCTCCTGCGCCCATTCTGCCCAAGCCACTGTTTCCCACTTCCGCACTTCTCGATTTTTCCAAAGAAATCGACGCTCTTTTGGCTGGAACCAAGGCAGCCGCTTCCCGGCGAGTTTCTCGACCGACCCCTGCGCCGACTACTCCTGCGACTCCTGCTGCTCCGGCTCCTCACATGCCGTCGGTCGAGCAACTGAAGCAATTTGCTGCGCGCCTGCAGCAGGACCTCGGCTCGCTGCCCCTCACAGCAACTCCCGCGGCACCGCCGCCTCCCTCCCCACCACCGGTCTCGAAGAAGCCAGAGCCTCCAGCAGTCGAGGCTGTAAAGACGGTTCTCAAGGTCACGCCAGTTGAACCAAAGCCTGTCGTTAAGAATGTGTCCGAGCCCGTCGTTCTTCCCACCCAGAGACAGACACAGGTACAGCCTCAAGTCCAGGCAAAGGCCCAGACGCAAGCACAGGCACACCCTCAGCCGCAGACGCAGGCACCGACACAGGCACAGGCACAGGCACAGGTATCTCCCTCCGTGGACAGCACTTTAAGATCCCCGGTGAACTCGAAAGAATTGTTCAGGCCCTTGGTTGTCGAAGAGCCGCGCCTCCCGCAAGCGGATGTCTTCGATACAAAATCGTTCGACGAATTCTCCGACCAACCCGATCACGTTACCTCGGCCGGTTCGAAAAGGCGCCTTTCCCTCGGGCTCGGTGCCGGTGCGCTTCTTATTGTTGGCGCTGGCACCTGGTACTTCCTCCAGAATCACTCCGGAACTACCACTGCTGCTACCGGCGTTCCCTTGAGTAGCCCTGCGGCGATGGCATCTCCGCAGCCTGTGAACAACGCTACACCAGAGCCAGCCCGCGCGGCTTCCATATACCCTCTAAAGCCTAGAACTTCTAATCACGGCTCTGGAAACAGTTCTCCTGCGGAATCCGCGAAGACTCCGGCACTGCAGAATTTCACTTTGGGGCCACCGGTGGTCAACCATGCCGCGAGTCCGCAACAGTCCGGCGAAGATCTGCCCAAGTTCGAAGGCAATCCTTCCGCTGGCTCTGTTCTTCTCCCGGTCCGTTCTGATCGTCCCAAGGCGCCCGCTTCGCCCGTCCCGATTGGCGGTGATTTGACGCCCGCTCAACTGCTCAGGTCCGTTCAGCCGGAATATCCGCAATTGGCCAGGAAGCAGGGTATTTCCGGCCACGTTCAGATGGACGCTCTTATCGATGCGTCCGGGAACGTGGCTGCAGTGAAGGTCCTTTCAGGTCCACCGATGCTTCAACGCGCAGCGCTGGACGCGGTGAAGCAGTGGAAATACTCGCCCGCGCTATTGGATGGACAGCCGACGTCCACGCATCTAAATGTAAGCGTGCAGTTTGGCGGATCCGAGAATCCCTCTCTCTCTGGGGCCGCGGTCAATCGTGGCGCGGGCTCCCAGGGCAATCCTCGTTCAGCGGGCTTGGAGCCTTTCTCCCGCGGAGGCTACATTCTTCGCAACGATCCGACCGCGTTCGACTCGGTGGGCGGTGATTTGAAGCCCGCCCAACTCCTTAGTTCAGTTCCGCCGGTGTTCCCGCTAACAGCCAAAGAGCGGAGCGTTTACGGCAATGTTCAGATTGACGCTCTCATCGACGCATCCGGCAACGTGGCGAAAGTGAAAGCTCTTTCAGGTCCAGCGATCCTTCAACACGCGGCGATGGACGCGGTGAAGCAGTGGAAATACTCGCCCGCCGTGCTCGATGGACAGCCCACGTCAATGCACCTGAACGTGACTGTGCAGTTCGGCGAACTCGAAAATTCCACCTCTCCCGGCTCCGGGCGCAATCGCGGCTCGGGCACGGGTTCCAAATCTCATTCCACTGGCTCGGACGGAGGCTATGTTCTTCGCAACGATCCGAACGCTCCGCTTCCCGCCGACTTGCGGCCTCCACAACTCACCAAGTCGGTTGAGCCCGTTTATCCGCTAGCGGCCAAGCAGCAGAACATTTCCGGCAATGTTCAGATAGACGCCCTCATTGACGCATCCGGCAACGTGGGCGCCACGAAAATTCTGTCAGGTCCACCGCTGCTTCAACGCGCGGCTTTGGACGCCGTGAAGCAGTGGAAATACACGCCCGCGCTGCTGAGCGGACAGCCCATCTCCATGCATCTCACTTTAACGGTAGAGTTCCGCAACCGGTAGTTGTTCTCAGCCTGAAATCCTAGCTTGAAGTCGAAGTAGGATTCCTCACTTCGCGAACTCCGTTATGGACGGAATGGCGGGCTTGTGGCTATGGGTGATGTGAAGCGGCAGGTTTAAGCGGCGAGGCGCCCGCCGACTGATTCGGCACTAAGCTTGGGCAGTTTGATGTCCCAGGCGAGGCCGAGCGTGCGCAGCGCCCAGATGCCGTACCAGTTGACGTCCAGCTCATACCAGGTGAAACCGTGACGTGCGGATTGGGGCTGGGCGTGATGGTTGTTGTGCCATCCTTCCCCGAAAGTCAGAATCGCGACCCAAAGACTGTTGGTGGAAGCGTCGCCGGTGTCAAAGCGTTGCGAGCCCCAGATATGCGTGGCGGAATTAACGAGCCACGTGAAATGCAGGCTCATGACGGAACGAACAAATACCCCCCAGAAAACCCAGGGCCAGCCGCCGATGAAGTAGAAAAGGATAGCGACGGCAACGGAAGGAATTACGTGCCACTTGCTAATCCAGAGATGGAACTTGTCCTTACGGAGGTCGGGAACGTAAGGCAATAGCTCGCTGCGGTCGCGGTGCATGGCGCGCCCAGTGATGATCCAGCCCATGTGCGACCAGAACCCGCCATCGCGGGGTGAGTGGGGATCGCCGTCGGTATCGGTGTTCTGGTGGTGGATGCGGTGAGTGGCGACCCAGGCGATGGGACCGCCTTCAAAGGCGAGCGTGCCGCAAGTGGTGAGGAAATACTCGACCCATTTGGGAGTTTTGTAGCCGCGATGGGTAAGCAAGCGATGGTAACCCATGCCGATGCCGAGGCTGCCCGCCACCCACCACATGGCGATACAAAGGATCAGCGCTCTCCAGGTGAAGAAGAAGATGGCGGCGAGAGCGCACAGATGCAGGGCCACCATAATGGAAGTGACGCCCCAGTTGACGGGTTGGGAAAAAGTTCTGTCTTGTTTCAGAGATTTTAGGAAGCTCATATAGCCAGTCTCTACTGTAACAGCTTCCGGCGGGAATTCGTGGGAAATCACAAGGGATATGTTCATGCGTCACATCGGGGTAGCAGGAGGGAAACGTGAGGGAAGCAACGCCGCGGAAACTTCCGCCAATGGGGTTGCGTATCTTCGAGTGGCTTGTTGCGTGTAGACTCGTGCAGCGTGGAGAAGGGGAGGAGAAAAACGTGAAGAAGAACGTGGTGCTGACAGCTTTAGGCATTGCGAGCCTGATGATGCTCCCGGACTTCGTGCAGGGGCAGACCAAACATGTGCCGACACTCGAAGAGTCCTTGAGCTTGCGGACGATTGGCTCGCCGAAGATTTCGCCGGACGGGCAGTTCGTGGTGTACCGGCAGCGGGAAACGAACTGGAAGGACAACGAGTATGTGAATCAGCTCTGGCTGGTGAATGTCTCAACCGGAAAGAGTTTCCAACTCACACGGGGAAAGAAATCCGCGAACGGAGCAGACTGGTCGCCGGACGGGCGTTGGCTGGCGTTCATAACGGAACGCGAAGCAAATGCGATCGAACCAAAGCCACTAGCGGAGAAGAAGGAAGAGAAGAAAGAGGAGAAAAAGGCGGAAGAGAAGAAAGACGAGAAGAAGGAGGGCGAGAAGGAGACTGAGGCCGGGAAGCCCGCGGGGCCGCAGATCTGGCTCATCTCTCCCGAAGGTGGGGAAGCCTGGCAATTGACGAAATCCGAAACGGATGTGAGCGAATTTCGCTGGTCCAAAGATTCCAAGTTCATTGCCTTCAGCGCGAACCCGCCGGAGAGCAAATCGAGCAAGGATCGGAAGGAGAAGTACAGCGAGTACGAGGTGATTGAAAAGGATTACCGTCAGAATCAGTTGTGGATGGTGGGCGTCGCAGAGGCAACGAAGAATTATTTGCCGGCGACGGCGAAGCGGCTGCTTACGGACCCATCCATGAACGTCACTTCGTTTGCATGGTCACCGGATTCAACGAAGATTGCTTTCAGCGCGTCAAGCAATCCCCTGCTGGCGTATCGCGGAGAGCAAGACATCTATCTGCTGGACCTCTCGAAGAACGATGAGGTCAAAAAAATCGTGGCCCTTCCCGGGCCCGATTCTTCCCCGATGTTCTCGCCGGATGGCAAACAATTGGCGTTTCAGACCGCGCTTGCTCAGCCCTACTTCTACTATGCCAACGGACATATCGCCGTTGTGGATCTTGCCGCGGTGCTGGACAAACCAGCCACCACTCCGGTAGACGTGCGCGACCTTACAGCCAAATTTGACGAAGATCCCTATCCGTTCGATTGGGGGCCGGACGGAATCTATTTCGCCGCCCAGCAGAAGACCACTGCGCACCTGTTCCGGATCAACCCATTAACGACGGCGATCCAGAGGATTACCGCCCCCGATTCGCTATTGGTGGAAGACGCGTCATTCACGCCGAATTTCAAGAGCGTGGCGTTCGTCACCGAAGATTCCGCGCATATGGGCGAAGTGTACGTTTCCAGCGTGTTCCCGTTTGACCCGAAGAAGCTGACCGACATGACCGGGCAGGTGAAGGACTGGAACCTGGGAACCGTGGAGGTGATTTCCTGGAAGAGCCAGGATGGAGCGGAAATTGAAGGCATTCTACACAAGCCCGCGGACTACGACACAACTCGCAAATATCCTTTGCTGGTAAAGATCCACGGAGGACCTACGGGAACTTCCGAGCCGACTCTCTCGCCCAACGAATACGCCTATCCGGTGCAGAAGTTTTTGGCCAAGGGAGCGCTGGTGCTGGAGCCAAACTACCGGGGCAGCGCCGGATACGGTGCGGCGTTTCGTGCGCTGAACGTGCGGAATCTGGGCGTGGGCGATATGTGGGACGTAATGAGCGGAGTGGATTACCTGATCGCGAAGGGAATCGCGGACCCCAAGCGGCTGGGAGCCATGGGCTGGTCCGAAGGAGGCTACATCTCCTCGTTTCTGACAACGCACACGGACCGATTCAAGGCAATTTCAGAGGGCGCGGGAATCAGCGATTGGACGACCTACTATGTCAACACGGATATCACGCCGTTCACGCGCCAATATCTTCACGCAACGCCCTGGGACGATCCGGAAGTGTATGCGAAAACTTCGCCGATCACGACCATCAAGCAGGCGAAGACACCGACGCTGATTCAGCAGGGAAGTAACGACAAACGCGTGCCGGTGCCGGATAGCTACGAATTGTATCGAGGCTTGCAGGACCAGGGGGTGGAGTCGCGGATGGTGCTGTATTCGGGATTTGGACACGGCGTCAACAAGCCGAAATCGCAGCAGGCGCTGCAGCAGTCGAACCTGGATTGGTTTAATCACTACATCTCGAATGAACCCATTCCCAAAGACTCGCCGATCTACGGTACGAGCGAACTGGAATCCACAAAATAGCGAAGTGCCGCGAAAAAGACGACGGATCTCGATTGTGGACTTTTGCCGCCGGTGCTAGCGAGAAACACAGATTACGCCGAAGGTTGTTTCAGTACTCGGTCAAGCGCTAATTTTTCCTCGGGGCGGAGCGGGCGATGCGCGCCTTTGGGAAGGTCGCCGAGTTGGAGCGGACCGATCGCGACTCGCACAAGTCGAAGCACTTCGACGCCGAGGGCATCGAGCATGCGACGAATTTGGCGGTTCTTGCCTTCGTCGAGGACGATTTCGACCCAGGAATGTTTCTCGCCAGCGCGGAGGAGGTTTGCGCGCTTCGCTTTGAGGATGTTGCCCTTTGGAATTTCAACGCCGCGCTGAAGGGTTTCGAGGAGACGGGAGTCGGCCACGACGCTGATTTGGACATGGTAGGACTTGTCAAGATGAAAGGCAGGATCGGTAACGCGCGCGGCCCATTCGGAGTCGTTGGTAAGGAGAAGAAGGCCTTCACTGACCTTGTCGAGGCGGCCGACCGGAGCGATCCAGCGCAAATCCGCTGGCAAGAGCGAATAGACGGTGTCGCGGCCTTTTTCATCGGCGGCGGTGGTAACGATGCCGCGGGGCTTATTCAGGACGAAATAAATCTTCTCCGCCGCAGCCAGCGGTTTTCCCTCTATTAGAATGCGATCCGTGCCGAGACGAACGGGCGACTCGGGATTTCGCGCGACGGAGCCGTTGAGATGAACTTTCCCATCGCGGACGAGGTGGCAAGCCTGAGAGCGAGAGCAGTAGCCGAGTTTGGAGAGCGCGCGGGCCAGGCCAACGCGCCTTGGTCCGGATACGATGCGGCGGCCGAAAGGTTGGGGACGCTTAGGTTTCACGGGAGCGGCAAGAAGAATCAGCTTTTCTTTTCTGGCGCGGGCTCGGGATGTTTTACTTCGCCATAGCGTTGCGCAAGCCACGCGCGAACTTCCTTTGGATCATAGTTGAAGGGGCCGTTGCCGCCCTTGTAAGAGATCTGGCCGTCTTCGTTGACGATGTAGAGGCGCTCGGGCCAAGCGGCATAAGCGTCATTGGCGGCATTGTTCATTTCATCGATGCCGAAGGGCACGGGGTATTTGAAGCGCTTGGTGAAATCGTTGGCGATGGCCACGCGCTGCTCGAGAGATTTGGGCTGCACGTAACAGACATCGTCCTTGTCCTTCTCATTGGACTTCATGCGCCATTCATCGAGGGGGTGAGCTTCGCGGACGTAGATGGTCAGAAAGTCGGCGTGCTCCTTGTAGTCCTTGTAGAGCTGAACGATGTCGCCAACCTGGCGGCGGAATGGCGGTCAAGTGAAGCTGCCGAAGACGAGCACGAGCGGCCGGCCAGCCGTTTTTTCGCGAAGATGAAAAATCGTGGAGCCATCGAGCGCCACGAGGCGGGCATCGGGTGCTTGATCACCTACCTTGAGCGCGCCGCGATGCATGTGGGGCAAGGCGTAGCGGACCATGTAGAGCGCGTCCTTGGGTCCGCCGGCCATGAAGCTGAGCAGCACAAAAACGGCGACGAGAAGAGCCAGCAGCGAAATTCCAATCCATTTGAGCGGTTGGTTCATTGAGTCTCCAGGTCAGTGATGTTCCGCGCGGAGTTCTTCGCGGAGAGCTTTGTAGCGCGCCAGGGACTTTTCGATGATGTTGATCGCAGCATAGGCGGGCTTAATATCTTCGACCTGAACCTGCTTGCCCTCAAGTTGCTTGTAATCCTGAAAAAAGCGTTTCAAGACCAGCAAACGATGTGGCGGAAGGTCGCGCGCCTCAAGATAGTTGCTGAACTCGGGATCGTTGGTGGCTACGGCAATAATCTTGTCGTCGCTGGCGCCGGAATCGAACATAGTCATGACGCCGATGGCGCGAGCCTTGATCAGGGCAAGGGGCTGCACGGGTTCCTGGCAGAGAACCAGAACGTCGAGAGGGTCGTTGTCCTCGGCGTAGGTTTGCGGGATGAAGCCGTAATTGGCAGGGTAGAAGACCGCGGAATGTATGATGCGGTCGACCTTGAGGAGACCGGTGGCTTTGTCCAACTCATATTTGACGTTGGAACCCAGAGGGATTTCGATGAGGGCCTGAAAGTCACGGGGCAATTCCTTGCCCGGACAAACGTCGTGCCACGGGTGCATCAAACGGGGACCTCGCTAGTGAATGCGCCGCACCCATTATCGCCTATCGCCTGAGAATGGTGTCAAACGGAAACGCCAGAATTCAAGCTATTTTCTTTTTCCATGCGCCCAGGATGGCGCCCATCAGGACGAGCCCCGCCAGGGGGTAGAACGCGTTGATGGCGAAAAGCTCTTTGGGGCGCATTTCGAACATGTAGTTCATGAAGGTGATGGGTCCCACAAAACCGATCCAAAGAAGAACTCCAACCGAGGCGCCCCGGCCGATCGTATTCGCATTCCTCCAAATACAAATTTGCGCGATGGAGTAGGCGATCAACAACTCCAGGAGAAACGAAACGATATAGGGAACGACGGGGCTGACACTTTGCGCCTGTTCGATGGTTATGTGCTCGAGGGCCATCCAAGGCTTGTTGAAGAGAACACCGTACCAGAGGCCACCGAGAACCCAATAGGCGATAGCGGCGACAACGACGGCCGGGTAGTTTGTTCGCATCGCGAGTCCTTTCGTCTGCGC
Organism: Candidatus Acidiferrum sp.; assembly: GCA_049686315.1. Lineage (GTDB taxonomy): Bacteria > Acidobacteriota > Terriglobia > Acidiferrales > UBA7541 > Acidiferrum. The sequence continues at coordinate 33,795 of JBAVHY010000551.1, forward strand.
GCCGCGTGAAATCGGAGCGCGCGGCGGCAGTAGTTGGGGCGAGTCTGTAGCCGGAGTGGAGGGATGTCAAGTTACTTAATGCGATAGAAGACTTGAAGGAGGCCGTTAGGGTATCGCTTGTAACGAAGAAGCTCGAGTTCGGTCTCGGGATAAGGTTTTGTGAACAGCGGAACGCCGTCTCCCAGAAGCCGGGGGTGAATAGCCAGACCCAATTGATTGACCAGCTTGATTTGCAGGAACGAGCGGACGAAATCTCCGCCCCCGACCAGCCAGATATCCTTCCCCGGCTGCGAGCGAATGCGCGCGGCCCATGCGGCGACATCGCCGGAAACGAGTTCCACCTGCTTGTGGGGCGTGAAATGCAAGGTGTTCGAGAAGACGTAATGCTTCATTCCCGGGAAGAAAGGGTTTTCGGGCGAGAGCTCCAGCATTTTTTCGTAGGTCTTGCGGCCCATGACGGCAACATCCACGGAGGCAAAGAACTCGGCCATGCCGTAGTCCTGGTCCATGAAAAGCCAGTCGACGCTGCCATCCCTGCGGGAGATGAAGTTGTCGAGCGAGTTAGCGACGAAATATTTGATAAGGCGCATGGGGGCAGGCTAACAAGAGCGTAAGAGTGTGTCCAGCGCCGGTGGCGTAATGGAGTTATGCAAGACTGAGAAAGCGATATCAGGCATCAGCGATGCGACTAACTAAGCGCGGGCCTGATCGATCATTTCTGCCCAGATGCCTTTGGATTTGAGGATGAGTTCGACGGCGTCGCGGACTGCGCCATGCCCAGCGACCGATTTGGTGACGAAATGGGCGGCCTTTTTGACCTCGGGGACCGCATCGCCGACCGCGATAGCAAGGCCGACGCGCCGCATGACCGGAAGGTCAGGAAGGTCGTCGCCAACATAAGCCACCGCGGAATCGGGAACGCCGGCTTTGCGGAGGATTTCTTCATAAGCAGGAATCTTTGTTGGCTGCTTCATATAGACAAATGCCATTTTCATTTCGTTGGCGCGGCGGAAAAGCGCGGGGCTTTCGCGCCCGGTGATGCAACCGGTGCGGATTCCCGCCGTGTGGGCCAGCGTCAGGCCTTGCCCGTCGTGGGCATCGAAGGTCTTGATTTCGCTGGCGCTGCCGTCGGGTTGTGAGAGGAGCGTGACGCTGCCGTCGGTCATGGTGCCGTCCACATCCATGAGCAGGACCGTGATTTGCGCGGCGCGCTTCTTCAGGGAGGGAGCGATTTTGGCTGTGCGGGACAAGGATTCCTCCGTGGGTCAATGGACTGTTGATTTTAGCAGGGATGTGCATTGATATCAGATATCAGGAAGCAAGAGTATCAGGGAGCAAGAAAAGGTTCGACGGGCACGACCGGGCCGGCGTAACTGCCACGCGGTCTAAATGAGTTCGAGCGTCCAGAGGTCGTGCAGGTGGACAACTCCTACGACTTTTTGCGAAGCGGGATCGACTACCACGACGGACGTGATTTTTTTCTTTTCCATGAGGTTCAGGGCTTCGCTAGCGAGAAGCTTGGGGCTGATGGTTTGCGGCGTGCGAATCATGCAATCACCCGCGGTCATGGAAAGAGTGGCGCCGCCGTGTTTTTCCATTAAGCGGCGAAGGTCGCCATCGGTGAGGATGCCGGAGAGCTTGCCGTCAGGCGTGGTGACAGTGGTCATGCCCAGCTTTTTTGCGGACATTTCGTGGAAAGTAGCGGGCATGGGAGTTTCCGGCGCAACACGCGGCAAGGCATCGCCGGAGTGCATGAGATGCTCGACGCGCAGGAGTTTTTGGCCGAGACGTCCCGCGGGATGCAGGGCGGCGAAATCGTCTGCCTGGAAGCCGCGGCGATCGAGAAGAGCGATGGCGAGTGCGTCGCCCATGGCCATGGCGACGGTGGTGCTGGCGGTGGGAGCGAGATTCAAGGAACAGGCTTCTTCTTTGACGCTGACATCAAGGACCACATCACTGGCGCCGGAGAGAGTGGATTCGGGATTCCCAGTGAGCGTGACGATCGGCAATTCGAGACGCTTGAGCGTTTCGAGCAGGTTGAGGATTTCCGGGGTCTCGCCGCCGTAGCTGATGGCGAGAAGCGCATCGCCGCGCGCGAGCATGCCGAGGTCTCCGTGAAGAGCTTCGGCGGGATGGAGAAAAAATGATGGTGTGCCGGTGCTGGAGAAGGTGGCAGAGATTTTGCGGCCGATGAGGCCGGACTTGCCCATGCCGGTGACGACAACGCGCCCTTTGCAGGCGAGCAGGAGATTCACGGCGCGAACGAAGGAAGCGTCCAGGCGCGCGAGGAGATCGTTGAGGGCCTGGGCTTCAATGCGGAGGACACGGCGAGCGCTCTCAAGGGTCATTCGTGGCTCCAGCGGCGGACGAGGGTGGAGAGTTCCTTGAGCCGTGACAGAAGCTGCGGGAGTTGTGAAAGGGGCAGAGCATTGGGGCCGTCGGAAAGGGCGGACGAGGGATTGTCGTGAGTTTCAAGGAAAAGTCCGTCAACGCCGGTGGCGACACCGGCGCGGGCGAGGGTTTCAATGAATTCGGGCTGGCCGCCACTCGCGTGACCCTGGCCGCCGGGAAGTTGCACGGAATGGGTTACGTCGTAAACGACGGGGTAGCCGAATTCTTGCAACACGGGGAAGGCGCGCATGTCGACGACGAGATTGTTATAGCCGAAGGAAGCGCCGCGCTCCGTGAGAATGATGTTGTGGTTGCCTGAGGATGAGACCTTTTCGATGACGTTGCCCATGTCCCACGGAGAAAGGAATTGTGCCTTCTTGATGTTGATGACGCGCCCGGTTTTGGCGGCAGCGAGAAGGAGGTCGGTCTGACGCGCGAGAAAGGCGGGAATTTGCAGAATGTCAGCAACCTCCGCAGCGGGTGCGGCTTGGGAAGTATCGTGAATGTCGGTGAGGATGGGGAGACGCAACTCGGCTTTAATCTTGCTAAGGATGCGGAGTCCTTCGGCGAGGCCAGGTCCCCGGAACGCTTTGATCGAGGAACGATTGGCCTTGTCGTAGGAGGCCTTGAAGATGTAAGGGACGCCGGCACTGGCGGCGATTTTTGCGACGCGTTCCGCCATCATGAGCGCGTGCGATTCGCTTTCGATGACACAAGGCCCGGCGATGAGAAAGAGCGGATTACCACCGCCGAGGCGGAGTGGGCCGAGAGAGATTTCTCGATTGGTGGTCATTTATGCAACGAAGATATCACAGGCAGGGTTAAGGCCGTTCAAGGGGAAGAATCCGGAAGCGATGCTTGCCCGCAATTCTGTATGTCTCAAAGTCAGACCGATCGACGGTAAAGATTACAGAAAGGGACTCACGCGCGGCGAGGTGAACCAAGGTTGCATCGGCGAAGTCCATTGGACGGTCCCGATAGCGCAACATAAGAGTGTGAATATTGGGCAATTCCGAGGTGTCGATGGTTGCGAGTAAGACGGGGCCTGGACTAAGGAATTTCCAAACCGTTTCCATCTGCGGGCGAGAACGCTTAACCAGATGGAATACCTCGGTGAGGACTGCTTCCGAAGTCAACGCAGGTAGGCGCAGCCGGAGAAACGTAGCAAGACAGGGAGCGTGCCAGCGGTCGTCCTTGTCCAAGATCGCGAGAATGGCCCCTGTGTCGATCAGGAGATTAGCGGCCATAGTGGCGGCGCAGAATCTCTCTCACTGTCCTGCTAGCGGTTTCGGCACGGCGTGGGTTGTGACCCCGTATGGAACCCAGGTACGGTGCGACGGCGGCGTGAAGACGCTTTTGCTCTTCGTCGTCGGCGACATCGGAGGCGTTCTTGGCGAGCCATTCGCGCACCGCCATATCCAGAAGAGCGGACACCCGCACCTTGCGTGCTCGCGCAGCCCGCTCTAGATCCGACTTAAGCCCGCGGGTAAGGCGCCAACTATAGACTTCGGTCTTCATGCACTACAGTGTAGTGCATGCGGTGAACTCGCACAAACGAAGAAGTCACCAGTGTCCATCGTGCGTCAACAATAGCTTGATTCCGCTTACCTTGCATAGCAATCGGAATCCGGACGAGTTTGTTTGACAGAAGGGCTCAACCAATTCCGCCATGTTTCCCCACCAGGTGGGTGCAAGAACACAGGTAAACGCCGAAGGCCCAGTTTGAAGAATTCCTCTATTCCGCTGTCCAATACACAGGTCCAACGTGCAGCCACCAACTGGCTCGACACCTGGTAGCGTGTGAAGCGACACCTGCCCTATGTTGCCGGCTTCCAGGCTTTGCAAGGCATCGCGCAGGTTGTCGGCTTCTTTAGTGGTGAATGCGTATAGTCGAATGAGCGGGCAATCGGCTGAGCCTTGGGGCAAAAATTCAATCTTCATAAGCAAAACAGCCTGAATTATGCGGAAGCTTGGGGTGTCGCGCGCAGGGCAGCGGCGAGGGGTTGTGCCTCTTGAGTCGCCACGCTCACCGCCGGGCGCGACTTCTGGAGTTTGTGTTCCAGCGCGGCGCCAATGAACGCGGCGAACAGCGGATGCGGTTCGAGCGGTTTGGACTTGAATTCAGGGTGGAACTGGCAGCCCAGGAACCAGGGATGGTTGGTCGCCTCCACGATCTCAACGTAATTTTCGTCCGGAGTGCGCCCGGTAATTTTCAGCCCGGCGGCGACGAGAGTTTTTTCGTAATCGCGGTTGAACTCGTAGCGGTGACGGTGGCGTTCGCTGATTTCCGTTTTGCCGTAGGCCTTGTGGGCAAAGGAGCCTGGCTCGAGTCTGCACGGCCAGGCGCCGAGGCGCATGGTGCCGCCCATTTCGTCGACGCCAAGCAGTTCGCGCAGCTTGTAGATGACGCGATGGGGCGTTTGCGGTTCAAACTCCGTGCTATCTGCCTGGGTGAGACCCGCAAGATCGCGCGCGTATTCGATGGTGGCGCACTGCATGCCGAGGCAGATGCCGAAGAAGGGAATCTTGTGCTCGCGGGCGTATTGAATGGTGTAGACCATGCCCTGAATGCCGCGCTTGCCGAAGCCGCCGGGAACCAGGATGCCGTCGTAATTTTTCAGGCGCTTTTCGGCACCTTCAAGGGAGTCGATTTCTTCGGACTCGATCCAGTCGATCACGGTTTTATGGTTATGGGCTAGGCCGCCATGGAGCAACGCTTCGCGGAGGCTTTTATAAGCGTCTTCAAGCTGAACGTATTTGCCGACAATCGCGATGCGGACTTCGCCTTTGGGATGATGAAGGCCGTTGAGCATATCCAGCCAAGGCTGCATGTTGGCCGGGCGGTCCTCGAGGCGAAGGAGTCGGATGATCTGCGCGTCGAGTCCTTCCTTGCTCACCGCCACGGGAACTTCATAGATGGTCTTGACGTCTTCCATGGAAATGACGCAGGAATCGGCGACGTTGCAGAAGAGGGCAATCTTGCGCTTCAGTTCCAAGGAAATGTGGCGCTCGCTGCGGCAAAGCAGAATATCGGGCTGAATCCCGATGCCGAGCAGTTCCTTGACGCTGTGTTGGGTGGGCTTGGTTTTCAGTTCACCGGCGGCGGCAATGTAGGGCACCAGGGTGACATGCACGAACAGCGTGTTTTCAGCTCCGAGTTCCAGGCGCATCTGGCGAATCGCTTCGAGGAAAGGAAGCGATTCAATGTCGCCGACGGTGCCCCCGATCTCGACAATGACGACATCGACGCCTTCAGAGACGCGGCGAATGCAGCGCTTGATTTCATCGGTAACGTGCGGGATGACTTGAACGGTTTTGCCGAGGTAGTCGCCGCGGCGCTCCTTAGAGAGGATGGTTTCGTAGATACGGCCGGTGGTCCAGTTATTGTCGCGAGTGAGCTTGACGTGGGTGAAGCGCTCGTAGTGGCCGAGGTCGAGATCGGTCTCGGCGCCGTCATCGGTGACGAATACTTCGCCGTGCTGAAAGGGGCTCATCGTACCAGGATCGACGTTGAGGTACGGATCGCATTTTTGGATGGTGATTTTAAAGCCGCGACTTTCGAGGAGACAACCGATAGAGGATGCTGCAACGCCCTTGCCGAGTGAGGAAACAACACCGCCAGTTACAAAAATATATTTTGGCGCCATCCGGGTCGCTCGCGTCTGCACGGAGCAGATTTGAGCTTATCGAACCTCCACAGGATTGACGTACATACAATTATGGTCGGAAGCGGCAGGGGTGTCAATGCAAAGTCTTGCAAGCAAAGCGTCAAATATTTCGCTGGGAGAGCATAAAAGGGCGCAACCTTTTGCGTTTCACAGGGTTGAAGGTCCTGATAGAGGCGCACATTTGTGTAGGTGGCCGCATCCAATGAGGTGTTCGGCAAGAGAAAATGCGTAACTTACGGGGTCGAGGAAGGCGTCTATTCAGTAGTGCACCTGTGGACCAGGGAAAAAGCGAGTGTTCTGATTTCCTTGAGGGCTTCGGAGAAAGAAATGGGAGGAACGGAACATGCACATGTTGACGAGATGCTTGCTAACAATGGCGACGGCAGCCGGGATCTTTGCTAGCGCCGCGAGCGGACAAGAGAACACGAGCACGAATGCAAGAGTCCGACTATACGATGTGAAGCGCGAAACGACATTGATTGGAACAGTGCAAACGTACACGGCGGCGGCCCAAACTGCGCCGCTCGGCGCGCATGTCACGCTGCAGACCAGCGGCGGGGTTGTGGATGTGCATTTGGGAGATGCGCGACTGCTGACAGCGAATCATTTCGCAATCCAAAGCGGGGACACGCTGAGGATCATCGGAGAGGGCATGGCGTACGGGAATGGAACTCAGTTCGTCGCAAGAATCGTGCAGAAGGATACGCAGGCGCTGGCAGTGAGAAGTGTGCGAGGAATTCCGCTGTCGTACATGGCACCGCGCGAAGCAGCGCAGGCTAAGGCGCACGGGGGTGCGCTGTGAGAGGCCTGTGCTGGAGCGGAGTTATTTTCTTGGCAATGACGCTGGTGGCTTGCGGAGGTGGAGGAGCGACCATCCCGCCACCGCCACCGGCTGGAGGCTTTACGAATGCCAGCCTCAAGGGGCAGTACGCGTTTTCGATGAGTGGCGTGGACCTCAGCGGGGCGTACATCTCGCGCGTCGGATCATTTACCGCCGACGGGGCTGGAAACATAAGCGGCGGACTCGAGGATGTATTGAGCCTGGGATCCGGGCAAGCAGCCGGGCTAGTGTCATTTACCGGCGGGAACTATCAGATCCAGGCGAATGGGCGCGGGCTTATTGTGTTGCAGGCCGCTGGCGGTGGCGGATTGCAGTTGAACATGATGATGCAGGGCAACAGCGCCGGATTCCTGGTGCAGACGGACCTGAACGCAACCAGCAGCGGAAGTTTCAATTTGCAAGTGGCTTCCGCGTTTACCGCGGCGGCGCTTGCGAGCCCGTACGCCTTCGATTTCTCGGGGGTGTCGTTTTCGGGGACTAATGTTGCGCCTATCTCCATGGTTGGCCAGATCAAAGCCGACGGAAATGGCAACATCACCGGTGGAGTGATGGACACAAACGATGGGAATGTGGCCGCGCCGTCCGGGGCAACGACGGTAACGCCGGGAACCTATCAACTGGACAGCAGCGGGAATGGAACGGCTTTCGGGCGTGGCACTATGACATTCAATGGACGCAGCTTTGCTTTCTATATCGTGGACGCAACGCACTTCAAGGTGTTGGAGGAAGACACATTGGGAGGAACCTCGGGCGACGCCATCCAACAGGCCGGAACGTTGCCGGCACAGAACTCGGGATTTGCCGGAAGCTTCGTCTACCTGGTGGGTGGCGCTTCGGTCTTGGGAACTCAAGGACCGGTAGCCCGGGCAGCGCGATTCACCAGCGACGGGAATGGTGGACTGGGGACAATTTCGCTGGATGACAATGACGACGGTAACTACCGGCACATCTCGCAGGGCTCCAATATTTCCGCAGCCACTTATGCGATAGACACCACCAACGCGGGAAGCGGGCGAGGGACGTTCACCTTCACGGATTCCGGCGGCGGAACCTACAGCGACGTGTTTTACCTGATTTCCCCGACGCGCGCAGTCGTGCAGGAGACTTCTGCAGGGATTATTGGGGACGGGCCGCTGTACGCACAAGCGACGGGGCCAATTACAGTCGGCGGCAGCGCTGGCAACTATGTGTTTAACTGGAGCGGCGTGCAATTGGGTTCGTCCACCGCGGTGCCGTTTGAAGAAGACTTTGTTGGGCAATACGCCTTATCGAGCGCGGCGGCCAGCAACATCGCCGGGGTCACAGACTATGTGGAGCTGGGGTTGAGTTCCAAGAACCTGTTCACCGATGTCGGTCTTGGCGGGGCGCTCACAATCAATGGCGATGGCACCGCCAATAACTTGTACAAATTTATTCTGGGCGGTTCACCCTCCACAACCGTTAATTTCCAGGCATATTTCGCGAATTCGGGAACGGTTTTGCTGGTGTCTTCGGATAGCGACCGGACCACGGCAGGGATAGTGCAGCAGCAGTAAGAGCAGGTTTCAGCGAATCAAAGTAGATAGTGAAAGGAAAGCGTCCAAGAGATTCACGTCTCCGGGCGCTTTTCCTCTTTCAGAAGCTTCTCGACGCGCACGACGTCCTCGGGGACGTCAACGCTGACGGCGTCGTGGACCACCTCAGCCACGCGGATACGCCAGCCGTTTTCGAGCCACCGGAGCTGTTCGAGCTGCTCGATTTTTTCGAGTTCACCCTGGGGAAGGGTGGGGTATTCCAGCAGGGCATCGCGTTGGAAAGCGTAAAGGCCAAGATGCTTCCAGTATTTCACGTGGACTTTCTGCTGCGTGTCACGAATCCAGGGGATGGGAGCACGGGAAAAGTACAGGGCGTTTTCGTCAAAGTCGAGGACAGTTTTGACGACGTTTGGGTCCATGATATCGCCTGCGTGGCGGATGGGAGTGGCTACAGTGGAGATGTGGGCAGGGGGTTCTTCGAGCAACGCACCGACGGCAGTATCAATGGCGGCGGGGTCGATGAGCGGCTCGTCGCCCTGCACGTCAACGAATATGTCGCCGGGTTCATGGACCGCAACTTCAGCAATACGCTCCGTTCCGGTGCGGTGATCGGAGCGCGTGATGCGCGCGTGGCCGCCAAAGGATTGGACGGCATCGAGGATGCGCTGGTCGTCGGTGGCAACCAGGACATGGTGGACGGTCTGGGCGCTTCTGGCGCGTTCATAGACATGCTGAATCATGGGTTTACCTGCGAGAGGGACCAGGGGCTTGCCGGGCAGGCGTGTCGAGCCGTAACGCGCTGGAATCACAACGACAACGATTGGGTCGGGCATAGGTGCAGGCTCTCCGCGGAAAGTTCAGAGAGGGATGCTAGCACACGCCGGACCCGGACTCGAAACCGGGCAAGAGGGGTTGCTGAAAGGGGCTTGCCTTCCGCGTAACCGGTGTTATTATGCTTTTATCCGCGCGGCCCTCCCGGCGGCCCGGGAGGATGAGGGAGGCCGTGAGACGCGAAAGGCGCAGGACACGTAGTGTTTCCAGGTTTGCGATTGTCCGCCCCTTCGCGTGCCTACTCTTCCTGTGTGCCGCGATCCCGCTTTTCGGACAAGACAATCCCAATGACCCAAAACTGATCGCTCCCCCCAGCAGCATGGCCGTGCCAAAATTGGGGGACATCACTCGAGACACACCCTCGGTCAGAATTCAACCCGGAAAAGTGATTCGGGCCGAAGTAGATTTGGCCCTGGTGAATATAACGGTGACGGATCCCTACAACCGTCTGGTGACGGGGTTGGAGCCAGACAATTTCCGCGTGTTCGAAGACAACATTGAGCAGGAGGTTGTAAGCTTCTCAGCCGAAGACGTGCCGATATCCATCGGCGTAATCTTCGACTTCAGCGGCAGCATGGCTAATAAGGTGGATAAGGCGCGGGAGGCAGCGCTACAATTTTTCAAAACCGCCAATCCGCAAGATGAATTCTTCCTGGTGAGCTTCAATGAGCGGGCGGAGCTAACGAGCACCTTCACGAACAGCGTGGAGGATTTGCAGAGCCGCATGATGTTGACGGCCCCAAAGGGCCGAACTGCCTTATTGGACGCTATTTACCTAGGACTGAGCCAGATGCGGGGTGCACACAACGCCAAACGTGCCTTGCTCATTCTTTCCGATGGAGGAGATAATCACAGCAGGTACAACGAGAACGATATCAAGCGGTTAGTAAAGGAGGCCGACACCCAGCTCTATGCCATCGGCATCTATGACCCGCTTGGATATCGCAACCGTACGCCAGAAGAGCTCAACGGGCCTTCGCTGCTCGCAGAAACTACAGAATTGACCGGAGGACGCGTCTTCGCCGTTGAGCATCTAAATGATCTACCGGACATTGCGTCCAAGATCGGCATGGAGCTGCGCAATCAATATGTGCTCGGATACAGACCTAGCAACCACGTGCACGACGCCCGTTGGCGGAAGATTAAGGTCAAATTACGCCCCCCCAAGGGCCTGCCTCCACTTTCTGTTTACTCCAAAACCGGATATTACGCCCCGGCCCACTGAGCGGCGCGGCTTGTCCGGTTCCTCCCGATTTGCGGTTTACTTTTTGTTGACCTTCCTTTTTTGTGTTGGGCACGCATTCGCTCAGAGTCCGTTGGGGCAGACGGCTCCGCCACCGCCCCCCGGCCAGTCCACGCCGGGCAGCCAGGCCGGCGGCAGAATTGCTTTGAATGTGAACCTGGTAGTGCTGCACACCAGTGTGCTGGACGATCGCGGAAAATTCGTGGAAGGTCTGACGCAAGAAAATTTCCGCGTGTATGAAGACAAGATCGAGCAGAAACTATCCGTCTTCAAGCGCGAAGACATTCCCGTGAGCATGGGGCTGGTCATCGACAACAGCGGAAGCATGCGCGACAAGCGTCCTCGGGTGAACGAAGCTGCGCTCACCCTGGTTCAGAACAGCAATCCTCAGGATGAAGCTTTCGTCGTGAATTTCAATGATGACTTCTACCTGGACCTGGACAAGGATTTCACCAACAGCATCCCCGAGTTGAAAGAAGCTCTGGAGCGCATCGATGCGCGCGGAAGCACCGCGCTCTACGATGCCATTATCGGTTCGCTGGATCACCTGAAAAAGGGAAACAAGGAAAAAAAAGTTCTGCTGATCGTCACCGACGGCGAAGATAACACCAGCCGCAATTCGCTGGAGAAGACCATCCGGGAAATTCAGAAGACGGACACCGTGATTTACAGCATCGGGCTGCTTGGGCAGGAGAGCAAGAAGAGCGCGAAAACCGCCAGGAAGGCTCTGGTGTCCATTGCGCAAGCGTCCGGCGGGGTGGCGTACTTTCCGGAAAACGTGGAAGATGTGCACTCGATCTGCGAACAAGTAGCGCACGACATTCGGCACCAGTATACGCTGGCGTACTATCCCTCGAACGCGACGCGTGACGGAACCTTTCGTACCGTGCACGTGGATGTGATTCCGCCGCGCGGCCACGGCAAGTTGGTGGCGCGCACCCGCAACGGCTATTACGCGCCGGGCGGGGGTTCCACCGCTTCAGGAAAATAAACAAACCACGCCGGAGTTGTAAGTTCCGAGCATCGCTCGCCACCTTCGAAACCGTCATTTCATTTCGGACGGAGTCCGCGGAGTAGGAATCCTACTTCGATCGGTATCAGCTTCACTGCAGCAACGAGAGAAAGCTCTCCCCGTGGAGGATGGAGCCGTCGAAATTTTCCGCAACGGTTTGCCCCATGTCGGCGAGAGTGGAGCGAGTGCCTAGATTATTCCCCGTGTTTTGGGAGGGAGCATAAGCCAGGATGGGCACGTATTCGCGGGAGTGGTCGGTGGTTTCCCAGCGAGGATCAGGATCACAGCCGTGGTCGGCGGTGAGAATGAGGAGATCGCGCGAAGTGAGGAGCGGCAGATAAGCGGTCAGGGCGGCGTCAAACTCCTCGAGCGAACGCGCGAACCCTTCCACATCCTTGCGGTGACCATAGAGCATGTCAAAGTCGACCAGATTGCAGAACAGCAGACCATTCTTGCGCTCATGGGTGGCCTCCGTGAGTTTCACCATGCCATCGGCGTTTGATTTTGTGGTCACGTAGTCCTCGACCCCGCGCCCGTTATAAATGTCGTGGATCTTACCGACGCCGAATACTGGGACCTTACGCTCCTGCAAGACATCGAGGAGCATGGGCCTGGGTGGATCGACGGCGTAGTCATGGCGACGCGATGTGCGCGTGAACTCTCCGGCTTTGCCGGTGAAGGGGCGCGCGATGACGCGGCCGACGCGATGCGGCCCGTCGAGCAATTTCCGTGCGATTTCGCACATGCGGTAAAGCTCCTCTATGGGGATCACGTCTTCATGCGCGGCAATCTGGAAGACACTGTCGCCGGAGGTGTAAACGATAGGCTTGCCCGTGCGAATGTGTTCCTGGCCCAGTTCCTTGATAATTTCCGTTCCGGACGCGGGTTTGTTCCCGATGGTTTTTCGCCCGATTTGCTTTTCGAATGCCTCGATGATTTCGGGCGGAAATCCGTGTTTGTAAACGGGGAATGCCTGGCCAAGCCAGATTCCCGTCATTTCCCAGTGACCGGTGGTAGTGTCCTTCCCCGGTGAGTGCGTGGCGCCTTTGCCGAAGGAGGCCAGCGGATCGTGAGGAGGGTTGAGGTGTTCCAGGGGAGCGATGTTTGCCAGGCCGAGTTTGACTAGATTGGAAAGGCGCAACGGGCGGGACTCGGCCACGTGGCCCAGCGTGTTGCGGCCCGTGTCGTCGTACTCTTGAGCGTCAGGTAAAGCGCCGATACCGACGCTATCGAGAACCACCCAGATGACGCGGTCGAAATTAGCCATGAACACCTGCTCCTGATCAGCAACGCGCACTCTAACATGCGGGTAAGACAATGGGAATTGACGCCACGGTGGGCAGGGCCTAGGATGACTCCATTGGCCTCTCCGGTGGAACTTTTGGCCGGTTTCCTGCGTAGAAAAAGGTACAAGGGGCAAGTATGTCTCGAGATGACCGTGTGCGAAGCAGTTCCGTAGTATTCCCGCTTCTGCTGATCGGACTTGGCACCCTGTTTTTGCTACGCCGCTGGGTGCCCGATTTTTATCCCTGGCCGGTGCTCTGGAAGTATTGGCCGCTGCTCCTGATCCTGGTCGGGGCGGGAATGTTCTGGGATCGATCTCAAAGAAGGAACGACCCGCAAGGAGCGCCATCGTTTCCCGTGGGATCGACGATTGGGATGGTGCTGTTCTTGTTGGTGCTGGTGTTTTTGTTGTGGCACGGCCACGCGTACGCCCGGCACGGTTGGGTGACTGGCAATATCGGGTCCGGGCATCACGGACATGAGGCCGAGGTTGTCGACCGGAAGGACGCCAAGGCGGTGCGCATGTTCGTGCACATGCCCGCCGGGCAACTGGAAATCCAGGGCGGAGCCGGGCGGCTGATGGAGGCGGAGTTTTTCCAGGGAGCCGCGTGGTTGGCGCCATCGATAGATTATTCGGTCGAGCAAGGCGTCGGGACGCTTAATATAAATCAGGATAGCGCGTCACAAATGATGGGCAATTCGGACAATACTTGGAAGCTGAAAGTGAGCGATGAAGTGCCACTGGAACTGAAGGTGGATATAGGCGCGGGGCGAAGTGATCTGAACCTGGCCAATGTCGACCTAACCCGATTAGAGGTGAACATCGGCGCAGGGCAGGTGAACGTGGACCTGACGGGCGAGCGCGGCAAGGACCTGCAGGCAGAAGTACACGGCGGTGTGGGAGAGGCCATCGTGAGGCTGCCGAAGAATGTGGGGGTGGTGGCAACAGCACATGGCGGACTAGGTTCCATCGATGTGCGCGGGTTGAAAGAGGAAAGCGACGGCCACTACGTTAACGCGGCGTATGGCAAAGCCCCGAGCACGATTCACCTGACGGTGGAAGGTGGCATTGGACATATCAAGCTCGAGGAGGAATAACCTCTCCAGAACCTGTTTATGACTTCGAATCGGCGGACATTTCTTTATCAGTCCCTGGCAGTGGCCGGTGCGGCCGCTGCCACGCCCGGATTAGCTGCAAAATCTCCAGCGGTGCGCGTTGCTAGCGACAGTGATCTGGCCAACGGGATGACGTGGCTGAACGAACCAGCTTCGTGGAAAAAATCAGACGGGCAGATTGCCATTCGCAGCCGCCCCAAGACGGACTTCTGGCGCAAAACGTTTTACGGCGACATCACCGACAACGGACACTTTTTTCATTTATCTGCGAGCGGCGATTTTGTTT
>JBAVHY010000552.1:0-5048 GCA_049686315.1 Candidatus Acidiferrum sp.
GGCATCGCTGATCTCGCGCGGTGCGCCCGGGCGCGGCTCGTCCAACAGCCCGTCCAAGCGCCGCACCAGGAAGCGGCTACGCCACTTGCCCACCGTTGGTTTTGCCAAGCGCATCTGCAGCGCTACCTCTGTGTTTGTTTTTCCCTGGGCGCAGGTCAGGATGACCCGCGCCTGCAGGGACAACGCCTGGGCCGAACTCGGACGCCGCACCCAGCGCTCCAGCGTCTCGCGCTCCTCCCGGCCCAACTGCAACAAAGGAATCGACCTCCCCAGCGTCATGAGCACCTTCCTTGTACCTTAGACGCGGGGAAGTCAAACTTACTCAACTAACTTATGACTCAGGACACTGGATCCACTTTCTAATAGGTGACTGCGTACATGTGAGCCTCCAAGCGGACGGCTCCTTTCTCCTCGGAAATGCAGTGAATCGTAATCGGCCCCGATTTTGCCAGTTTGTCAGCGTGAATTTCTCCTGCCCCCCAGGAAAGCCCGCTCCAAATCAGCTTGTCGTAACCTATCTCAATCGGGAGCGATCTTCCGTTTTGTTCTGCGGTGATTTTGAGGACCGTAGCAACAGATTTTCCACCGGGCGGACCTCCGGGCCAGCTACGCGTAATGTTGCCCTGCTCGTCCCGCTGCTGGAAGATGATCCGCAGGTTACGGTGCGCGGGAGGATCGGTGACCGCTTGGATAGTGTTGTTTCCCGCGGGTTTGAAATCGGCGGCGATGAGCGCAATTGATTTGGGAATCAACACATCCTGCTGAATCCCGAAGTCCATAGGGAGCGAAGCGTAACGCCCGAATCCGATCGCCGCCATTTGCCCCGGCCCCACCGTGATGCGATCGCCGCGAAGAATGGGCGCGAATCCGGCATCTTGGAAAAGAATTTCGCCGGCACCCAGAGGGCCTTGAACGCGAGAAAGCCTGGGCAACGAGATTTCCTGAACGGCCTGAGACGGATTGATGACCGTGTACACCGAACCGGTCGTATCGAACGAAGCAAACCCATACGTCTCCACATTGCCGGGGATGCCGCCAAAGGCTTTGGTGCGGCCCTCGGCCTGAAGTGCTGCGAAGAGATGCTGAGCGCGAGCGAACCAGCGCGCCTTATCGGCGTCGAGAAATTCCAGATTGCCGTGAATCGTGTTGACCCAGCCGCCGCGAGCCATCATGCCCCACAACATTCCCTGCCACGCATTCGTTTTGCGGTAATAAATCGTCCCGGTGTTGCCGATCATCATGCCTGTGGAATCGATCCGCTCGAGCGGTAGGCCGCTCTGCTCATAGCGACGCACCATGTGATCGCTGTAGATATCTATGGAGCGCCAGAAATTCGTTTCGGGCACATCAGATGGCCGTGGGTCGCCCGAATACATCGAATCGAACACTTCCAGCCAGCGCAAATCGACAGGATTGCGGAATGGAAACGGCCCGGCGGTGGATTCCATGTCACCACCAAATCCGTTGAAGGCCACCAGCAAAACATCAGAATTTTTTGTGCGAAATTTCTTCAGCGCTTCGCGAAAAGCGGTTGCGTTGCGTTGGCGAATTTCGTCGCGGGAGAAGGCAGGGTCGTTTGCGGGGGTGACGGCATCCAGGTCCACGAAATCGAATTTGAAGGCGCGAATGCCGTGGTTGTACCAATATTGCAGGACATTGATGAAGTCGGGAAGGAAGCCACCATCGACGAAGGACATTGAGCCGCCCTTGGAATTGAGCGAGTCTTTCCATTGCGGCGCGGCGTTGATCTTGACGAGCGTGTTAGTGCTGAACCAGAGTCCGGGCTTTAGTCCGTTCTGCTGGCAGGCCGCAATCCACTGGTCAGGGCCATTTGGCCAATTCGGCTTGCGCCAGGTGCGGTAACCGCCATCCGGGTCGAACCAGAACGCGTCCATCATGTAGTAGTCGAAATGGACGCCGAACTTCCTCAGGCGGACGATCTCGTTCAACTCCTTCATCGCCAGCTCTTCGGTCAACGGAATGTTGTCGGAGAGCTCGTCATAAGACGACCAGTCGTTATAAACCCACACGGGATCGCGCAGAAGCGTTTCACCGAGTTTCGAGGGGTTCCACGCAGAAGAGCTCGCGAGCCGGGCAGGCACAGTAGCCGACTGCGCATGAGCAACGGCGGGGATAAACAGCACGAAAACAAAGCTGCAAGCGATCAATTGATGGATGCTCATAGGGATTCCTTCGAGGATTTGACAAATGATCAAGGCTTTCAACGACTGGATAATGTGGTTCCGGGCCCGTCGTCGGTACGGAACAGCGAGGCCGGCAGACCGTCCTTTTTAAAGAGATTGCAATCGGGACTGTCGGCTCAGGCATAGCATATGGCCACAGGAGCCGGGACGTCAGGCTTCGATACAACAACGGTGTCGCCTTCGATTCGTGCCGTGGCACGATGAAACTTCTGGCCCTCACCTGCGAAGGTAAAACCTTGCAGGTACTCGCCGCGGACATCGACGCCGACTCCAACGTGTGTGAACGAAATCCGTACTTCCCGTTTTCGATTTTCATGCCTTCGCACAAAGGGCCGGAATACTCCAGCTTCTTTCCGTACGCCTCGGCTGCTCCCCAGACATGAATCGGCGCATTGCGCTGCAAAACCATGTGATCGCTGAAAAGATGGGACACACGCGGAGCGCCGATGGCCAAAGTGATAACGATGAGGGAAGATAACAGATAACAAACAATTTGCGAAACACAGAATGGTAGTTCACGCCTTCGATTATCTAACGCGCGTCAAGTCAGCGCCCCAAAGCGGCGGTCGATTCGTAGACCGGATGCGCAGTGATGCTTTCGACTTTGCAGATTTCTCCTGAGGCGTCGAATGATGGCCATGCTGTCTTCGGAAGAAAAATCGGCGCATCCTTGCGCAGTGGCAAGATCCTCAGTTCGAAGCTGCGCGACTCCGAATCGGTCAGAAATCGCTTCAGGCCGATCCGCCAGGGCTGCCCATCATAGAAGTTATCATCGAGCAATCGGGTTCTGTCATAAAGGCGCGCCACGTCTCCTTGATACCGGATTTCGATAAACAAACTCGCCAGGTGATCCAGCGCACTACTGGGAACACTGATCTTCCAAACCGCGGCTCTCTCGAAATCGGCATCCGTGGGTGCCAACGCATTGTATTTCCCGTGTGGCACGATCTGGGCCGGTTTGGCTTTCTTGAGAAGTTCCCAGCTTATCTCCACGTTTTTGCGAAGGGGCGCCGGCGAGTGAACGTAAGAGCCGGAATTCGCAGCAGAATCGGGCAAGACACGATAGTTCAGTAGAGCCGGATCCATTGAGCGGAGATGCAATGTTTGGTGATCAAAGAAAACATCTGCGGGCGAGATCACCAGCGTACCGCCACGTTCCCCAGAATCCCGCCACAGATTCCCCGCCTCGTCCTCGGACAAGAGGGTGATATGGATGCGGCTCTCGTTCCGGGCGACTAACTCAATTGTGGATTGTGGGCCGGGTTGCAGGCCGTTGACATCGATCTGGTGATCGCCACTTGTTGTCACGCCGCTGGCAGCATGGAGAGATCTGACGTCCGCCCGGCTGAAGGAGAAATCGGAGCGCACACCGGACGGCGCAAAGAAGTAGAAATAAGTCTCGCCTTTGTACGCGGTGCAGCTGACCAATTGAGCTGTCGCGAACGAGAGCTCAATCCCGCCAAGATCAAAATGAATCGGCCAAATTGAGTATTTGCCTGACGGAATGTCGATCGGCTGGTTCGGAAGGGTAAGCTGCTCATCACCAAACTTGATGCGGAATTGCAGGTTCTTCAATGCACCTAGTGAGTAGTCTCGCCGATAGTCATTCAGAAACAGGAAACCTCGATGACCATCGGTACGCAACGACGCGCGGGGTGTCAACGAATCGTCGGGGCCCGACGGAAGCCGGTCCGGACGATGAACAGTCATCGGCGCGAGCCGGCCACCAAACTGATTCAGAAAATAGTGTAGGGACTTCAGTTCGCGATACGAGGGACGCAATTCACCGTATTGGCCGAGTGGTGCCCGAAAATCGTACGAAATCACCGGCAAATCGTAGACGCCATCCGATGCCGCTGACTCTTGCATTGTGGTCTTCTTTCCAATCGGATTCGCTCCGCCTTGAAACATGTAATACCCGTAGAGATTGGCACCTGATCCAAGCTGCGTGATCGCAATCGCAGCCACATCTTCTCCCGACACTACGGGCCGCCGGTGATATGCGACCTGCATTCCTCCACCGGCCTCCGCCAGTAGTAGCGGGCGAGAAGATCTCGAACTGGCAGCCACTCCGGTCATGACTGAATCGCGTGGTTTACTGCTTTGGTCCGGAAACGAAAACAAGTACGCGTAGCTCGGAGACAGAGGCTTGAGAGAACTGGACCAGAATTCGTCGGGATAAACTCCGAAGACGGGCAAAACTTCATTGGCGGGATACTCCGGATTCTCCCAGCCGGTCACGGTATAGATTGGGACGTCAAGCCCAGCTCCGATCGCCAACTTCTTCAGCGTCGAGATGTGCGTCGCCCCGGCATCCGGCCCTTTCAAGAAATACTCGTTTTCAAGTTGAATCCCGATTACCGGCCCGCCGTCCTTCCAGAGCAGTCCGTGAAGCTGACGTCCGATCTCGTTGTAGTAGCGCTCAACATGCTTCAGGTACTGCGGTGAATTGCGGCGTGTAGGGCCGGCTTGAATCAGCCAATTCGGCAAACCTCCGTTGCGAACTTCGCCGTGTGCAAACGGACCGATGCGGACGAACGCGTAGAGCTTGTGTTCGACGCAGAGTTGTACGAACCGTCTCAGGTCTCGCTGCCCGCTCCATTCAAATTGGCCCTCGATCTCCTCGTGGTGAATCCAGAAAACATATGTGGCAATAATTTGTACCCCGTCGGCCTTCATCTTGAGCAGCTCCTCTTCCCATTCGGTCTCGGGATAGCGCGAGAAATGAAATTCACCCATGACTGGCAGCCATGGCTTGCCGTCCAGGGAGAGAAAGCGCGAGTTCACTTCGAGCCGGCGCCCGGAAGGAGATACTCCGTTGACGCGATTGGGAAAGGGTAGATT
>JBAVHY010000553.1:0-2238 GCA_049686315.1 Candidatus Acidiferrum sp.
CGCTCCAGAGCGCTCATCAGAATGAAAATGAAGACGTTTTGCCGTTATGGAACCTGGCTTGGAAGTATCAAGGGTATCTAAGTGCCATTAGGTGGAACTTTTCTGGGAAGGGATCAGGTGTCAACTATAGGATTTCTACCCTCTCCTTACTAACTTGTTCCTGTAGAACGACTTAAAGGAGAGGCGGAAAAAGGCAAGCGGCCTAGTGATGGAAGTGGAGTTGCTCCCTAGATGAAAGAGCACTAGTTAGTGGTCATAAGGGTCACTCCTCCTGATAGTCGGAGTGAGTCCCAATGGAAAACGCATGAGCATAATAGAGCTCCAAGCCGGAGACACGCTGAAGGACACAGGCATCCTGTGTGGGCAGTCGTCCGTGATGCAGACCGTAAATGCCATGGTGGAGCAGCTTGCCCCCACCAACATTCCTGTACTGCTGGTCGGAGAGAGCGGCACAGGCAAGGATGTCTACGCTCGAATGATCCATTGGCTGTCTGGTAAGGGTAAGACACCATTGAAGAAGATATCCTGTGCAACAACCGATTCCGCTCGGCTGCAAAGTGAAGTTCGGTTGTTGCAGGCCGGCGAGGGAGCGGATAAGGCGACACCTCATTTGTTTCTAGATGGCGTTGAGGAATTGGACAGTACGTGCCAGAAGCTGCTGCTCAGCTACCTGCCGGATGGAGTAGAGTGGGGTGGTGAGCTGAGTTCCTGGGTTCGAGTCATCTCTGCAACAAGCCGGGACCTGGAAAAAGAAGTGGAATCAGGAAGAATTCGCCGAGAGTTTTATTTCCGAATTAACGGTGCCTGCCTGCGGCTTCCTCCTTTGCGAGAGCGGCGCGAGGATATCATCGCATTTTTGAATTATTTTCTGCAAAAGCACAAACAAGAGGCGAAAAAGACCGTTCCCGAACTGGACCAGGAGACCATCGACACATTGCTCGCATATGATTGGCCGGGCAATATCCGGGAACTGGAGAACGTGGCGCGGCGGATGGTGGCACTTGGGGATGCAAGGTCGCCGCTGAATGAGCTTCGAATAAAAACCTCAGAGCAGGTTCCACCAACAAATGTTGACCGAGGCTCCTCCTTGAAGAGCGCATCTCGTGCTGCTTCCCGGCAAAGGGAGCGCGAGTTGATTCTGGAGGCCTTGGAACGCACACAGTGGAACCGAAAACGGGCGGCGCGGGAGCTTCAGGTCAGCTACAAAGCGCTATTGTACAAACTCAAGCAGATCGGAGATGTCGGGAAAGGAACAGTAGGAGGGGGAACCAGATGATCAAGAATCTGTGCAAGATGATGTTGGGGTGCGCGCTTGTGGCGGCTTGGTTATGCGCGCAAGAGCCTGCAAAGAACGCCGCACAATCATCGCCAGCGAAATCCGCGGACACGGCTGCAAAACCGATTGGCGAGCCGGAATACAAGATTGGGCCGCAGGATGTCTTGCAGATTGATGTTTGGAAAGAGCCGGATATCTCGCGGGCTATTCCCGTGCGGCCAGACGGAAAGATTTCCTTGCCGCTATTGAATGACCTGCAAGCTGCTGGACTCACGACCATGGAGCTGGCGGCTTCGATTAGTGAAGGCCTGAAGAAATTCATTAATAGTCCCCAAGTGACTGTAACTTTGAAGGAGATCAACAGCCGCAGAGTGTACTGCACCGGAGAAGTGATGAAGCCCGGAGCCCTCGCGTTGCTGCCGAGCATGACGGCTTTGCAAGCAATCTCAAGCTGCGGAGGGTTCACCCAGTTCGCAAAGATCAAGAACATATACGTCCTGCGGGTCGAAGACGGAAAACAGGTGCAGCACCCGTTCAACTACAAGGAAGTAGTCAAGGGGAAGAAGGCGGAAGACAACATTGTGCTGCAACCCGGCGACGTTATTGTGGTGCCTTGAGGCAGGTGTATGAGCACTCTTAAACAGATTCGGAAAATTGTGCTTCTGATCACAGGGGCAATAGCCATGACCAGCGGCGCGTGGGCCCAGGATACTCAAGAGCCAGCGGTGCCGGAAGCGCCGGCAAAGCCGAAACCTGCGGCGCGTGGAATCCCTGGCATCGTTGACTCTAATGCCACAATTGAGAATAACGACGAGCAGAACGTCAAGTGGCAGCCGGACACCGCGCCTGCGACCGGATTGCAGTCACTCACTCTGGGATCACCCGACCTGGCACACAGCTACTGGGTCCCGGGCTTCGAATATGGAAGCACGATTCAATCGCGTCCTCCTGGTCAACAGGGA
>JBAVHY010000554.1:0-43038 GCA_049686315.1 Candidatus Acidiferrum sp.
GTACCCGCCTTCGCGTGCTACGAAGCCGGTGACGACTACGGCTCGTTCACCTATCCGGGTTTCGATGGGCTGGGCTTTCCCGAACATGAAAAGGAAGAGCCTTACATCTTTCATTTTCCCGACGGCAATGCCTCGATTGCGCGCCTTTTGGTGCGTTCCCTGATTCCCGGTGCGATTCCCGGAAGCACGATGGAGGACGTGGTCACTGCAAAAGCGGACTACAGCCAACTCGACCGCGCGGGAAATTCCGTGCGCCTGCGCCTCAATTGCACCGTCGTCAACGTGAAACACGCCCCAGCCAGGGACGCCGCAAGGGAAGTCCACGTCATTTACACGCGCGCGGGAAAGCCCTACCTCGTAAAAGGGAGCTACTGCGTTCTTGCCTGTTACAACGTCATGATCCCGTATATCTGCCCGGAATTGCCCGACGCGCAGAAAGAGGCGCTCTCCTACCTCGTGAAAGCGCCGCTCGTCTACACCCACGTCGCGATTCGGAATTGGGCGGCGTTTTCGAAGTTGGGCGTACACCAGATCGTTTCGCCCGGTGGCTACCATACGTACACCGCCCTCGATTTTCCAGTGAGTCTTGGCGGCTACCAATATCCCAGCAGGCCGGATGAACCAGCTGTGCTTTTTATGCTAAGAACGCCATGCAAGCCGGGATTGCCTGTCAGAGATCAGAATCGAGCCGGCCGAGCCGAGCTTCTGCAGACCGCGTTCTCCGAATTCGAACGCAACATCCGCGAGCAGCTTGGCCGCATGCTCGGCGGTGCTGGCTTCGATCCTGCCGGGGACATTGCTGGAATCATCGTGAACCGCTGGGCTCATGGATACGCCTACACGCCGTTTGGCCTGGATACTCCGGAATGGAAAGAGGGTGAACAGCCGTGGGTTCGAGGCCGCCTGCCTTTCGGCCGCATCGCCATCGCTAATTCCGATGCTGGCGCCAGCGCCTACACCGACGTTGCCATCGATCAGGCCTATCGCGCCGTCAGCGAACTTCTCACCGCGCGCACTTGAGCAACGGCAGTTGGCAATGCTTGGCAACCTGCAGCAATCCGATTGCTGCGAAACACCATTTGATTGAGTTGAAACGACACCAGCAACTTTGACTAGGCATCCAACGAGGAAGCGGCTCTGCCTCTTTCTACCATTCGACGTATTTTGATCCGTCGAGCGCGGTCCCCTGTGACGTCGAAAACACGTCAAACACGTTCCCCCCGCCCCAACTCGTCGAATCGGGATCGTCCTGTATCGAGCGCATTCCCCATTCGCGCTTGCCGGTCATAGGATCCACGGGGATTCTCCGTAAAAAGCGCACGTGTTTATTGCCGGCTATGGTCACACCCTTCACAAGCGTATCCAGATCGGGCGGATAACCGCCGCTGGTGAGCTCGACACGGAAAGCCATCATGTCGGCCATATCCTTGTAATGATCGATGGCATTGCGAATTTCGCGCAGGTTTCTATGCAGCTCCACCTCGCGGCTGCGGACAATGGTAATGCGAATCATCGGCTCCGCCGCCCCTGCCAGAACCAGAAGTATCGAGCAGGCGATAATCAGCTCAAGTAGTGTAAATCCGGCCTCGCGGCGGCGGGTTGGCCGTCTAGACCGTCTGGATTTCAGGATTGTCTTCAATAATCACCTTCGCTTCCGGCGTTCAGGCAGCGCCATCAAGGTTCCCAATTCCTTCCGCTTACAGATTCCCCGCTACCTGCTTTGCCTCTTCATGACGCCAAAAAGTGGCTCCGGGGCCTGGACTCGAACCAGGATAGCCAGCTCCAAAGGCTGGTGTCCTACCAATTAGACGACCCCGGAGTCGTGGGGTAACCCTCCTAGTTTACTTGATAGCCTGCAACTGGCAAATCCCACTCCCAAAAAACAGTTTCTCCAACCACCACGTCCAGACGCGCTTATTCTTAACTTCCCCAAATGCAGCCCGACATCCTTTTTGCTAGAATTGAAAGGTTATCCACAACAGTGGAGAGGTGGCCGAGCGGTTTAAGGCGCACGCTTGGAAAGCGTGTGTAGGTTAACCCCTACCGTGGGTTCGAATCCCACCCTCTCCGCCATTTCTCTAAGTCATTGATTTTCCTTTCCTTGCATTCATGGTGTCTGTGTTGGTGGCTGCCGCGCTAGGCTGCGAACGTGAAGGCGGAACTCATAGCCATGTAAGTCTATCTCAGAGGTCTTTGTTTATGCGGCTTTTGCAGTAAATACCGAGAAACGGCGGATCTCCGGGCCCAGGTGGTTTAGAGGGCGGCACTCTCACCCACATTCGATGATGGGGTATTGGAGCGCCACCCTGAGTCCGTGACGTACGTACAAATGTATTGACATCCTACATTTCAACAGATATGCTGTCTTGTCGCGACTTGCTATGCGATTCATATGGGATAAGAACAAGAACCGACAAAATTTTCGCAAGCACGATGTGTGCTTTGAAACCGCCGTTCTCGTTTTCGACGATCCCTACGCAATTACGCAGCGTGATGTCACTTTTGAGGATGAGGAACGTTGGATAACGGTCGGAGCCGTAGGGCCGGGTTCGATGCTATTGGTCGTTCATACTTTTTATGAGGAACTCGACGAAGAAGTGATTCGTGTCATCTCGGCTCGCGCCGCCGAGTCCCACGAAAGGAGGGCCTATGAGGAAGCTCACAAAGGAGCAGAAGCGAGACATCCGAGCGATCGCCGCAAAAAGAGACGAAGACATTGATTTCTCGGACGCTCCCGCGGTCGTCGATTGGAGCGGAGCCGAAATCGGCAAGTTCTATCGACCAACGAAGAAGCCCGTTACGATGCGTCTGGATTCAGACGTCATCGCATGGCTCAAAGCCGACGGCCGCGGCTACCAGACCAAAGCGAACGGGCTGCTGCGACACGCCATGCTTCACTACACGAGAGAGAAGGGTCTTAGCAAGCCGGCAGGCTTCCGCCGGAAGACCGCGCAACAGAAAGGAAAGGCTTGATCATGCCAGTATCCACTGGAGCGGCTAAAACCCCAGTCATCACGGATGGATGCGGAGACTGACGTAGTTCCACTAAAGACTCGAAATGACGCCAGCTCTGCGAGGACGATTTCACGTGTCGAAAACGCTTCCCTCCCGCCTCCTGGCGAGGGAGCGACACGCCTGATTTGAGGAAAATCCGGACGGTCATTTTTAAGCCTGGTGAAACATACCAAATACCGACAGAAGGTTTGACTTAACGGTTCATGGAAGCGCTTGGTCGACCGAGGGCATTTGCCAGCGCTTGCACGGCAGGGGCCCATGGAATTCGTTCCTGCTCTAGTCGGATATTTCTTCCCCAGGTCTGTCGACACAGGCCTTCGTAGACCTCTACTTCGTGCCCCAGGAGACTCGGTAACTCGACACCACAATTCTGAGGAGATTCCTCTCCCCATAGATTTCGATGCTTGAGGAGCGTCTCTTTGTCCATCAATACCGACTTTAAACCTGGGAGAATGCGGCGCGCTCGATCTAAGATCACATACCCGTGAGTATCAACATCTCCCCAGTACACCGCATCAGTGTTTTGCACCCATGGGATTGAGGCAAGAATATTCACAGCATTGCCTAGCTTCATGAAAGCTATAGCACCCGGAGTGTCTCCTAAGGCCAAACCGGTTTCTAAATTTTCCACGATAATGATGGAGTTAGGGGCCACCGGCAAGGCCGCAATCTCTCCAAGAGGAGCTTCGAGATCTTCCACACCGCCAACCGCTTTTCGTAAGTCCGGACATAAAACTCTCACTCGAACCCGATGTTTAGGGCGACGCAGTCCACACAGAAGAAAGAGATCGCACTCCAAAGATTGGTTTCGCATAGCCTGAACTAGGTCGGACACAAGACTCTTGCGCTGCTCGACCCATTTCGTATCCAAGCCTTCTACCGGCAGTTGGCGAAGGTACAAGTTCGACTGAGGATTGTTTTCAAGCCACAACAACAAGGAATACAGCCTCTCGAAATTGGGCGCGTCATAATCGGCAAGGACGTCGAAGTAACGAGGAAGCACAGAAGTATTTGCGAAAACCGGCCACCGGTGGGTCAAGCGCTCATATCGCTCGGATGACAACGCCCATCGCTGTTGTTCACCGACGGCTTCGGCAACTTGCTTGGGCGAGATCAGACTGAAGCGAAGAGGAATCCGCTGCGGCCCAAGCCGAGGCCAGTGGCGAGCCGCCCAGTGAATCTCACCTATTCCCTTCCAATCGTGCCAAGCGGAGACCCACGCACGAATGTCAGATGGGTTTTCCGTGACGTCGTGTTCAGTCGGGGAGCCCAATGACACCACAATCGGCCATTGCCCTTGCCCGCTGAGCCAGTTCCGGTGTTGCCGACTAAACCGGCGGCTCAAGAACTCTCGAACGTCATCAGGGTAACGTAGCTTGTTCGGAGTCATGTATGTGTGCCGGCAGCTTAAGTCGCTGCTTTTCAGTATCGTACTCGATCATGAGGGCAGATGAATCCTTGCGGTCTCGGATATGGATGAAGCATGCACCACCAATAAAAGGCTCGAGAGTCATGACAGACTTTAGCGGCGTTGCGACAATCATCTGGAAGCCAAAAGTCTTGAAGATATTCATGGCTGTAGCGGTGAATTCGGCATCGGCTTTATCGAACGCCTCATCGAGGACCACTGTAGAGAAGCTTGGGAGCGCTCGATCTTGACCGCCTAATTGATAACGCAACGCTGCTGCCAGACACGTCGCCGCCAATTTCTGCCGTTGCCCCCCTGACTTACCCGCGCCGCTGCGGTAAATCTCCACTTCCCGGTCATAGGAGTCAAGTTCTCTAGCCACAAACTCCACGTGCTGGCGAACATCTAGAACTAAAGAACGCCAATTCTTATCAGTGGTTTCTTGACTAGCGATTCTCTTGACCAACGTGCTTAAGACCACAAAACGCTCTTCCGCCATTGCTGGTTCGTCACCAAACGAGTGGCTAAGAGCTTCCTTCAGACTCGCTTTGAACAGCCTTACTTCTTCGAGAGATCGATCCAAGGATTCGATGACCAGATGCGTGCCTCTATTGAACGCGGCGGTCTTCAGGCTATCGTTCACCAATTCCAGTCGGTCGAGAATTCCTTTCCGTTCGTGATCCAGGCGGGCTGAAAGAAGTGTCAGGTTTTGGTCGCTCTGCTCTCGTAAGAGGGTCAAGAATCGCTCTTCAAACCGCGGAAGCCCATCGGTTTCCAGGCGTCGAAGTTTCGCGAAGAAATCGTTGGCACTCTCTAGTGTGGCATCGAGCCCCCCACCTTCCGTTGGCCAGGTCCGGATGAATTCGGCGAACTGCCTCTCGACGGAATGCTTAAGATTTCCAGTCTCCCGAATGAGTGTTTCTTTCTCCGACGCCAGGGCTTTTTCGACGTACGAAACGACCAAGTCAAGCGATTCTAATGTGATAGCTTTGCCTATCCGCTGAAGGCGCTCGTCCAGACATTCTCTCTGCAGAGAGGTGAGAGAGGTGGAGAGGTGTTGTGCAGAAAGGGACTCAAGCCGCTTCGAATACCTTTCGACGTCAGCCGTTTTAGCGCGAACGGCTCCCGCCGCACTGTTCTTTGCAGCCACTGCACTGTTATAAGCCGCGGTCTGGGATTCGATCTCCTGACCAACTGTGGCTAGATCAGGCCTGGCTGAGGTTTCGGTCGCTATCCGCTCATGGAGATCAGCTATCTTTTTCAAGATTGCAACCACATCGATGTCGGCCCAGGTTAGGTTTGCCAGGGTCTGACAGTGAAGCAGTTGCTCCCGCTGGCTCGCTTCCTCTTCCTTGGCATCCTCGAGCTTTTCCCGAAGCGCTTCTAGAGACCGTGCCAAGTCGAACGCCCGCATTTTGTATAGCTCCAGTTTGCTCCTGTTGTCGAATCCAAGAACCCAGCGGCTCCGATCGTCCACGCGAAAACGATCGTCCTTTTCATGCTGGGAGGGGCCATGTTTAACCTGCCCCTGCGGTGTGATTGCCCGCGAGGCATTTCGAAACGCGTGAACCGTATCTGCACACTCGTAGTCGAATCTGGCTCTCAACTCGTCACGGAGCCATTCGTGATAAGAGCCGGGCGCCACATTCACCTTACGAGGAAGCGAGTTGGATGAGAGGGACTTCTGGACTGCCGGTCGTGGTAGGGTCCGCAAATAGACCAGCCGTTCACCGATATTCCTATCGTTCAAGTAAGAGGAAACAGCCGAGTAGTACTTCTCGTCGACCAATAGGGACAAGGCTAGTCCATGTAGAACTCTTTCAATGGCACCTTGCCACTGCCCCTCGTTTTGATGCACTTCAAGCAGCTCTCCAGCAAAGGGTAACTTCTCTTCAGCAATACCTGTCGCAGCAGCCAAAGCGTGTCGAACGTCAAGCATCCGGGAAGGAATGTTGGACCGTTGACGTTCCATGGCTTCGATCTCTCTGCGCACCTGTCGAAACTCGTTCTCGTTCTCACGTCGTTGATTCTTGAGATCGTCCTTGCGACCCTCAAGGTTTTCGCTGAGGTCCGCTGCCTTGAGAACTCTTTGCCGAGCAGTTTCTGTCAGGTGAGCAAAAGTAGTTGGACTTTCGGGTAGAGACCAACTCATTCCCCCACACGCGACGGCCGCCTTGTCGCGCTTGAGAAGTCGATCACCCTTGTCGCGTTCGCTTTCCTCAAGTTGCTTTTGTAGTTGTTCGATAACACCTCCGCCCATGCCGTAGCGCCGGTCTTGCAACTCTCGCAATTTCAGAAATTCCTGAGCTTCGATTTCTGTGAGCCGCTTCTCCTCCTGTCTGGCCCCATCGATTTCAACGTACAATTCGTTTAACCGCGCCTGTAGAAGATTTTTGCGATATTGCTCTCGATAGAGTTCTGTATGTTGCAGCAGATCATCCAATGCCGACATATCCTGGCGCTTCTGCACCAAGATCTCGAATTCCGAGCGCGCTGGTAAGAGGGTTTCGATTTGGCGGCGGGCGGCGACTACAGCCTGGTGAGCAGCATTGAGCTCACCGAACTCCAACACAAGCCTATCGGCGATCTCGAAGGTCTGCGGAATATCGAGCATGAAATCTCGAAGAAAGACATTCAGATCTCCCAAGTTTTTTGCCGACTGAGTCTTATGGAGTAACCGGAGAGCCAGTTCGTTGTCGATGCCGAGAAGCCGACGAAATCGTTCCTGATAGCCGCTAAATTCGTCCTTCACGAAAGCATCGGGCAGGGCTGGGCGAATCTTTCGCACTTCAAATTCACTTTTTGGAAAAAAGTCCAACTCGCGAATTTCAAATTCGCGTTCTAGGATCAAATACACCCTCTTTACGTCACTCGTTGCTGTCGACTTACCACGGATCCATAGAAGCTGCGCTAGGACCACATATTTTCCGTTCCGGTTGTGATACGTTTCCACAATAGCGGACCAAGTTGTGTCTGGTCGCAAGTACTGTGATGCATATTCGCCGTCGTCGCTTGTTTGCTGAGCCCAAGCCCCCCGTAGGTAGGTCACAGCACTGCGATCTTTGCCATGGCGTTCGGCTTCGCGGGCAGCCACATTAAAATCCACCCAACGCGGCGGAGTTAACAGCGCTGCGTGTGCATCGAGAACGGTGGACTTGCCTGAACCAGACGGCCCAACGAAGAGAAACCCCGCTTCTGAGACAGGGAAATTGAAAACGCCAGAAAATGTACCCCAATTAAACGTCTGGATTCGGATCAAGCGAAACTGATCTAAGATGCCTTCTGGTTCGGTAAATATCTCCTGGTTTGCGTTTGCTTCGTTCATTGCGACGCGGCCTCGTCGTCCGTCTCGCTTGGCGACTCTACGTCATCCATATTCGCGTTGGCCGAGCTACTGGCCAGCTCGGCATAAACGCGAGCCAACGCCTGAATCTCCTCGGCCGGGAATAGCAGCTTGAGGGTTGGTGAGACCTCGTACCGGTCATCGCTATCGCGAATCTTCTGCAAGAGACTGAGTCTTTTTGCCTTCTCGATGGCGTTGGCAATTTGTTTCCCGAATCTGGCGTGATCAACGTCTCCCCGGCGCTGAAAAATGGTCATGTGGTCCACCATCTCCTGATGAGCAAGAACCGCGCGTTCCGCTTGAGCATCGGACTGCGTCAATCGTTGGCGTAGAAAAAGGAGAAGCAATGAATCCAGGAATGTCAGCTGCGTTCTGCGAAGCAATATCGGTACGTCGAGTTCGTCAGACACCACTTGTCGAGTGAATGCAACTTCCAAGTCCCGATCAATGACCAATTCCAGGAACAGATCATGCAGGCGAGAGCGAATACTGGATTCATCCCGCAGCAGAATCGGCCACAGCTTCGTTTGTCGGCGGGCGTCAAGGGCCGGTCCGAGAAGCAGCTGTACGAGAACTCGCCGCGTCTCGACGGGAAGAGTCCCCTGGTCGCCAATGAACAGAACGTCGTGGCTCTGGTTACTGACTATAGATTCTGACTTTTCGTCAGAATTGGTTTCAATCGGCGAGTTCTGCACAGCGCTCTCTCAGAAAATAGATTGCCGGGATACGGGCACGACGAACGACCCTGTCATCGGCTTCCCAACACACAATTTGCACCTCGCCTGTAATTTCGCCGTGCTTGACACCGAGGGCAATATATCCGACCACACTGCCTAAGCCTTGTTCCGCCGGGAAGCTTTCAAGTAGCTGACCAATGGAGGCTTGTGTTTTCTCGGCCAGGTACTGGCGAATATGCAGCTTCAAGGTGCGGAAGTCGATTTCTGATTGTCGAACCAATTCGCTGATCCAGTCCAACCCAATCTCTGATAGCTCTGCATCTTTCATCTCCGGGTCAGGGAGCCGTTGTGACGGGTCGTACATCACCCATTGGGATATCGAACGAATTCTACTGCTCGTAAGCGTGAGGGAATAGTCCAGCGCCCGGTTCAGCCGAATATAGTCCTTCATCTCGAGGGCAGCTCGTAACGCATCCTTCAGGAGTGCATGCAAGCGCCGCTGCTCAAGGTATTCGCGACTTTGTACAAAGCTTTTGAGGCTGCGCGCAAAGTTTTGTAGGACGTCGTGGACGCTACTTCCTTCGTCCATAAGAAGCCTAGTAAGGCGTAGGAGAAAACGTCTTTCCCGCGCGTCGAGACCACGCGCGAATGGACGGCTAATCACTTCGCTGACCGCCGCTTCCAAGCTGCTTGATTGCTCAGGATCAGTTAAGAGACGCCAGAAGGCAGCAAAAGTCTTCCCCGCATCGCTCTCTCCGATGACATCGACGCCCGCAAACAACGCTTCAAGTACATCTCCGCGACTTCCTTCATTCTCCGTCAGGCTCTCGCGCAGATGACGGTTGAGCTTGTCGAATTCGTCCCGCACACGTCGAAAATCACCAGCCAGGTCATCGGCGAGGGCAATAATTTCGCGGGTTCGCTCTAATGCGCGATCGTCTAGGAGTGCCTTCACTGCGCCTCGCTGCACCAATTCCAGTTCGCGTTCGATGCGCTCGCGCTCAGCGATTAGAGCCGCCGAACGAGTTTTGGGATCAGAGTCGGTCTCCTCGGCCAATCGCACGAGCTGTTGTATGACCGTCGCCAAACGACTCTCCGTTGCAGTCAAGCGTGGCTTGAGAAGGGCAGTGATCGAGCGGATGGCATTGGCAGCATCTGTTGTCAGTTCATATTCTTCCTCGCTGGCGCCAGCAGGAAAACGCCGAGTTAGCCATCCCTGAGCCAGCCAATCGGCTATATATGTTTGGGCACTTTGAGGCAGTTCTTCACGGCTCGCGCGCAATTGATCGATCTCGCGAGTGAGTCGTTCCTTCAGAACAGAGCTCGAAAGGACCTTCTCGTTGTCAAGCAATAACGTTTGCAAGAGGGCGAGAATCAACGGCGCTTTGTCGGCAGCTAACAGCCGCCACAGAGACTGAGCTCGGAGGGAGCGAAGAGCGGCGACGGTGCGAAGAGTTCTCAAATCCATTTCCCCGCGGCTTGCAGAGGCGTCATGCAAGCAATCTTATTTCTTCATTATGGAGAGTACATGGTCGTCCTTTGGAGGAAGAATTGTAAAGACGCTGTACCCTCCGATCGCGAAAAGCAGATCGTAACGACGGAGTCCTCAAGCTCCTAAGCATATATAGTTTACATGAGAAGCGAACAAAAGGCGAATAAACAGCGAACGCTGACCGGGTCCTTCGCCGTACTTTCAAGTGGCGTTCGAAAAAATGCAACGGATGCGGAGATTCTTGTGGCCGAATGGCACTACACGGGAATCTCCCTCGCAGAATGCGAACGCAAAATCGATATCCAGTGTTGGCAAGCATCTCGCGTGGAACTGCTTGAGGATTTCCTAAGCCTTCCTAAGACATCGCGCCAAATCCCAAGTAACAGATTTTCCGTCGTTGGTGGGAAAACCTCAATTTGACATCCCGCCTCGGCTTTCTTTGTTGACAACAAAGAGGGTTAAGATTTATCAATATCGATGGGAGTTTCTTGGGTTAGTTGGGCTCCAATCCCACCCTCTCCGCCACTTCTTGCTGCGATTTTCTGGGTAATCCGTCACAGCTTCTCGTTCGGCGGGGACTGTAAAATGCCCGTGTGTCTCCCCTCCATTACCACTTCACTAAACTCTTCCATGATTTGCGCTTCCGCAGCCAATGTTCCCCGCTGCCCGGGCTTCCCATTTCTTCAGGAAAGGTGTCTCTATGAGTCTTAGCCAGCTGGCGCGATCCTTGAAAGAGTCGGCCACACTCAAGCTGAACGAAACCGCGGCTCTTTTACGCGATAAAGGCGAACCCGTCATCCATTTGGGTGGCGGCGAACCCAAAAGCAAGGCCCCCATCGATGCGATCATTAATTGCACGTCGCTTCTCAACACCGGCGAAGTCCGCTACACCGCCCCCGACGGCATCCCCGCGCTCAAGAAAGCCATCGTGCGCTACACCGAGGAGCACTACAAGAAACTGGTCCACGCCGAAAACATCATCGCGTCCGGAGGGGCCAAACAGTCGCTCATGGTTCTGCTGCATGCGATTCTTGATCCGAAGGAAGAAGTGATTTTCCCCGCGCCCTATTGGGTCAGCTATCCGGAAATGGTCAAGCTGGCGGGGGGCGTGCCTGTCGTTGTCAAAGCGGAGGACGGAACATTTTTCCCCACGGTGAAAGAAATTGCGGAAGCTGTCGGTTCCTACACCAAGGCGATCATCCTCAACAGTCCCAACAATCCTTCCGGCGTAATGTACTCCAAGGAATTTGTCCAGGAGATGGTGGAGTTCTGCGAAAAGAAAAGCATCTACCTCATCATGGACGACATCTACAACCGCCTCACCTTCGATCACAATTCCGCTCCGATTTGCTACGACTACATGAAATGCGCGCTCGAAGAATCCAAGCTGGTGGTCATCAACGGCGTTTCCAAGATGTACGCGATGACCGGCTTCCGCATCGGCTGGGCCATAGGCAATCAGCACCTCATCTCCGCCATGGCCACCATCCAATCGCAGCAGACCTCGGGCCCCTCGGCGCCTTCCCAGTGGGCTGCGGTCGGCGCGCTGAACGGCGTGCAGTCTTCCATAGAAAGCCTTCGGGTCACGCTCGAGAATAACCGCAATATCATGATCGACCGCCTCCGTGCTTTTGACGGCATCACGGTGCACAAGCCGGAAGGCACGTTTTACTGCTTTCCGGACTTCTCCGCGTACATGAAAGAATCGCAGAAGCTTTCGGAATTCCTGCTGGAAAAAGTGCGCGTGGTCACCGTGCCAGGTAAGGAGTTTGGCTTCGAGGGCCATCTTCGCCTGAGTTACTGCGGGGCAGCCAAGGACGTGACCGAGGGCCTGGACCGCATCAAGTGGGCGCTTGATCCCAATTCCGCCAATGAACTGTACCTCGGCGACCACAAACTCGTGAGGGACTGGCTATGAACATCTACCTCGATGTGCAATCTCCGGCGGTCAAGGAAGCCGGCAAACTCGCCAGCAACTACGGCCTGGTCAATCACGGGCTCGTGAATTTGCGCCGTGTCTATTGGAATCTCCCCACGCCCGCGCTCTACGAAGAGAGCATTTTCCGTTCGGAGGGTTCGCTTTCGCATCTTGGACCGCTGGTGGTGAACACGGGCAAGCACACGGCGCGCGCCGCGGCGGACAAATTCGTGGTGCGCGAGGAGTCCACCGAAAGCAAAATCTGGTGGGGCGAGTACAACCGGCCATTCACCGGAGAGAGTTTCAGCGCGCTGCTGACGCGCCTGCAAGGCTACCTGCAAGGCCGCGACGTGTTCGTGCAGGACTGCTTCGCGGGTTCCGATCCCGACTACAGCCTGCCGGTGCGCATCATCACGCAAAAGGCCTGGCACTCGCTGTTTGCGCGCACCATGTTCCTGAAAATCCGCAATACCGACGCGTTGCAGCACCACGTGCCCGAGTTCACCGTGATTGCCGCGCCAGGCTTCCAGGCTTCGCCCATGACCGACGGCACGCGCTCGGAAACCTTCATCATCGTCAATTTCCGCGAGCGGCTGGCCATCATTGGGGGCACGAGCTACGCGGGCGAAATCAAGAAAACCATTTTCACCGTGCTGAATTTCCTGCTGCCGCTGCAGGGCGTGCTTTCGATGCACTGCTCCGCCAACGTGGGCAGCGCGGGCGATGTGGCCATTTTCTTCGGGCTCTCCGGCACCGGTAAGACTACGCTCTCCGCCGACCCAAAGCGCCACTTGATCGGCGATGACGAGCATGGCTGGAGCGACAACGGCGTCTTCAATTTTGAAGACGGCTGCTATGCAAAAGTGATCCGGCTCTCCGAGGACGCGGAACCGCAAATCTATGAGTGCACGCGGCGCTTCGGCACGGTACTGGAGAACGTCACGTTCGATCAGGTCTCGCGGCACCTCGACCTGAATGACTACAGCGTCACGGAAAATACCCGCGCCGCCTATCCGCTCTCGTACATCGAGAATCATCTGCCCGAAAAACGCGCCGGGCATCCGAAAAACGTCATCTTTCTCACTTGCGACGCTTCCGGAGTGATGCCGCCCATTTCCAAGCTCACCCCGGACCAGGCCATCTACCATTTCATCTCCGGCTATACCAGCAAAATTGCCGGAACGGAAATCGGACTGGGCATCGAGCCGCAAATGACCTTCAGCACCTGCTTCGGCGGGCCGTTCATGGTGCACCATCCGCTGGCGTACGCGGAGCTGCTGAAGAACAAGATTCAGAAGCACAACGCGAACGTCTGGCTGGTGAACACCGGTTGGACCGGCGGCTCGTTCGGCGTTGGCAAGCGCATCAGCATCCAACACACACGCGCACTGTTGAATTCCGCACTCAATGGCTCGCTGCTTAAGGTCCCATATAAGAAAGATCCCGTGTTCGGCCTGGACATGCCCACGCAGTGCGAAGGCGTGCCCTCGCAGATCCTCGATCCCGTGAACACTTGGC
Organism: Candidatus Acidiferrum sp.; assembly: GCA_049686315.1. Classification (GTDB taxonomy): domain Bacteria; phylum Acidobacteriota; class Terriglobia; order Acidiferrales; family UBA7541; genus Acidiferrum. The sequence continues at coordinate 13,372 of JBAVHY010000554.1, forward strand.
CGAGCCGCGAAGAGTATTTCCAGAAGTACGACGCGCTCGCCGCCCGCTTCATCGAGAATTTCAAACTAATGCTCGCCGAGTGTCCCGAACACATCCGCGAAGCCGGGCCGAAGCGCATCCACACCACCCCCGTCCGCTGAACGTGTAACGTGTCCGGTACTTTCTTCAGCTTTGCTAAGTCCAATCATTCCCGCACTTACGCGACCCCCCGGGGGTGGGGGTGCATTTCTTCCCTGCATACGCAAGCAAAAAGTGGTCGGCGAAAACTCAAACAGTTACTAGTACTGTACTTACTCAAAGAATATAGGCGCGCCGACACTCCTTGAGTGCCGCAAAGCTGGCTACTGGCAGACGTTATGCGGCAACACCTGGTGGTAGTTCTCGAAGGCGACAACCGAACCGGGATGGCCGATGGTGCCGGAGATGTACGACGACCCCAGCAGGGTGCTGTATTCGGTTGCGGAACTGCCACCGAAATTGTTGGTCGTTCCCGAAATTGCGCCGCCGCCCAACTGCCACCAGCACTGTCCAGCAATCTGTGTGGTGCTGTAGATGGGGTAGAACAGCGCGCCCGGCGGCGGATTGACGCACCCTTTCCCTGTAAGGGCGTCGCAGACAGAAGAATCTTCGATTGCCGGAATATCGGCTTCAAAGGCAACGCGCTGGTAACTCCTCAGACCATCTTCTCCATCCTCCGACGCCCTGAATTTCGGGCTGGTAAACCGGATGGGAGTGGGCACAGCAGAGAACTTGTAAGGATCCGGACCGGTACCCGGCCACGCATTGTGGTACGGCACGCCGTCGAAATCGATATCCGAGTCAAGGCAACCCCCCAGAGGGAACGGCGAGCCGAACACAAGCGAACTGGCCGTGTCGACGCAAAACAAATCGTCCGCTTCATTGTGTTTGCCGGTCTTTGGATCGGTCTCGCTCTCCACCGGGCTAGCCAGGCAGGCACCTAAGCCGGGAATGATGGAATTGTCTTGCGCGTCGCAATAGTTGAAGTGGCCGATCTCGTCGGAAAAGGCCACGTTGTAACTGTGCGCCGCCCAAGGCACGCGCGTATGTTCGCTGGAAGTTGCGTACATCGGGTGATACGCATGGGGCCTAGAGGTGCAGGTAGGAGCGTTGGGAGCAAACACGATCTGCGCAAAACCGTTGTCGGTGCTGGCGGTCATGAACCCGGTTTGGCCTGTGGTCAGGTCTTCGACGGTGGTGCGTAGACCATCCTCGGTATCACGGATGGTCACGATCAGCGTATCGCCGGGATTCATCAGAAACGTCTCTCCGGGGATCACCGCCTGTTTGAGGGGATCAGTACTGAGCGGGTCGGCGGGCGCCTGGGACTTGCCGTCCAGAGTGAGCAGCGCGAATACCGTCGTTTCCAGCCCAACTTTGTTTTGGCAGTCCACATTGTTCGCAACTGGTCCCTTCGGTCCCAGGGCTTTAACGCTGTAGCTGTTGATATGCAACGCGGCAGCGTACTGATTCGGAGTGTAGCCCGACACCCAACTCGGGGGATAAAACTGCAGCTCGAGGAATGCGGTTCCCGGGTGGCGGCCTATATAACGCTCCGACCTGGGATTTGGATCATCAAAGATGTTGTCATCGGTATCCGGCCTGCACCGGTGTGTGGACAACGGGTTGGACTCCGAATCGCACAGGGCCATGCCAAACCAGAAGGCCGGATGCAACTGGAAATTCCACACTGTCGGGCCACCCGTTCCCTGAAGGTTTGCATCGGTGGGGAACTTGGCTGGATCGGTCGGCAAGACCATTTTGTAAACTGTGTAGTTTCCCGAGCCCGGTTCGTTGGAATAGAAAAGCAACGAGGGCTCATCGTGCCCGATGTATCTGCCTAAATAATCCGGGTCGTAGCTGCGATTGTATTGGCGTTCCGTGCAGAGGGAATAAGGGTCTTCACAATTAAAACTGCTAACTCGTGATTGGGCGAACGCCATGTTTGCCGCTGACAAGGCAATGACTAACAGGAAGAACCACCTCAGGTTGCGCATGTTTAGCCTCCATTTGATGTCGAATCCGGGCCACCCGCACCGTGACTTATTCACCTCTCGGCACCGCGGCATGCAGCGAACATCGACCGTCATTCGCGCAAAGACGTCCCTGGTCCGCAATAATTCTGGGAACCAATAAGCCCCTCAAGTTTTGTATTGGCTTGTTGCCATGGGTTTCCGAAAGAAGGGAAAAAGGCATTGCGGGTGAGACTTGTACTGCCCGGACTTTTCCGTGTCAAGAGGAAATAGGTCACAAAATTGTAAATTATCGCGCACAAGGCGTAGTGACGGGAGAGTGTTCTCAGTCTCCGATTCGAAGGCGACGCTTTAAAGGCAGCAGGGCTTGCCCTTCCATGCTTCCCAACCTTCGCGCAAAATCAGCGGCAACAATGCCAGCGCGGCAACCGGGTCTGCCCAACTCACCTTCCAAACCGCATTGACTATCAGGCCCGCCAGAGCGATCAAAGCCATGTAGCCGCAGACAGCCGACTCCGCGGCATCGGCACGCAAGGCGGCGCTGGCGGTGGCGATGGAGAGTTGCCGCTTTTGCGCGGCAAGCCAAGGCATGACGATTGCCGCAAGGACGAGCAGCGCAATACCCATCGGGCTGGGCCGGGGTTCGATATACGCTGAGAGCGTCAGGATAGAGGTGGTGATAACAACGGCCGCCAGAACGAAAAGCAAGCCGCCCGCGATTCTGGCCGCTCGCTCTTCCGCGTGCTTCTTGTGAGTTGGCGAATAGAAGCGCCAGAACACGACCGCTGCGGAGAGAAGTTCGACCGCGCTATCTCCCCCGAAAGCGAGAAGCGCCAGGCTGCGGGCTTTCCAAGCCGCCACTAATGCCACGACTGCTTCCACACTCATCCATAGGAGCGTGAAGGTCTGGATTCGAAGCACGCAATGCAGGGCATCCGGCGGGGTGTTGTTGTGTTCCGTAGACACACTGACATTATGCGTGCTGCCGAATGCCCTCGCACAGCGACCCTCGATTTTGATGTACCTCGAGGTCCGAAGATGCGCGTAGAATCCGCCGTACGGGGTGGGTCTATGTTGGAACAAACCAAACACCCGGAAACCAGAGGCGTCGCGCGGACGTGCCAGGGAGTTTCTCCGCTGGACGAACCATGCGAAGCAGCGGCGTCGCTTCACTGCGACGCTTGTGGACGCTGGTTTTGCGCGACACACGGCGAGGATGAAGCGTGGCATAAATGCCTGCTTGAGCATGGCGACGCTGGAGGCGAAGGCTAGCTAGCGGCGCGAGGCCGTGGGAAAACCCCTCAGGTGTGGCAACTGGCGGCGCCGCGCTTTTCGAGGTAGCGCTGGTGATATTCTTCGGCGGGCCAGAAGGAGCCTGCGGGTGTGATTTCGGTGGCGATGGGGCGGCGGAGCTTGCCGCTGGAATCAAGCGCTTGCTTGGATTTCTTGGCAATGGCTTCCTGTTCCGGCGAGTGGAAGAAGATCGCGGTGCGATATTGCGTGCCGAAGTCCGGGCCCTGGCGATTCACCTGGCTAGGGTCGTGAATCTTCCAGAAAACATCGAGGAGTTGTTCGTAGCTGACTTTACTGGGGTCGAAAGTTACCTGGACAACTTCAGCATGGCCGGTCGTGTCCGTGCAGACATCCTTATACGACGGATTCTGTGTGTGGCCGCCGGAGTAGCCCGAGACGGCGTCGAGGACGCCCGGAACACGGCGGAACGCGGCTTCCACGCCCCAGAAGCAGCCGGCACCAAATGTGGCGATTTCAGACATGGACATCTCCCTTGATGGGTGAGTATTTGGGATTGTACACGGAGTTGGATGCGCGAGGGAGGGGCGAGGGTGCGGGTTCCTCAGACAACGAACGGCGAAAAGAAGAGGGCTTTATTCTCTAGAGTGTAAGGGCCCCCACCCTCCGCAAACGGCGCGAAGGATGGGGCACCCTCAAGTTCATGAAGTTGGGGGCGTGACACGGAGAACCCAAGATCCCACGTGCAAAACCGGCCCGCGGGGCACCCACGGAAAAAACAGAACCAAATGCTAGGAGGCCCTTTTGCGGGGCGCGGGCTTGGCGGCTCCTATTTCAGCGAGTTTTTGTTGGGCCGGGCCTTTGTAAGGGCTATCCACAGAAGCAGCTTCGGTGAAAGCTTGCTTGGCTTCCGGATTTTTCTTGAGGTTTAGGTAGGCGAAGCCGAGGCGGTATTCATTGCGCGCGTAGGTGACGGCGTTGGACTTCAGGAGCGGCGCCGCTTTGGTGAGATTGTCGACGGCCTGCGCATTCAGCTTTTTCTGAAGGTTGACCTGGCCCAGAGCGCTGAACGCCAAACCCTTTTGCATGGAGAGCTGTTGTTTCCACTGGTCGTCGGTGAGATTGCCCGGCTTCTTGGCGGTGTCGGTGAGCGAAGCGGCTTTCTTGGAGTAGGCTTCCGCCTTATCGAGCTGATCGCCTTTTTCGCTGTACTCGTCGGCGAGAAGAAGAAGCATGCCAATGTTGTTGGGATACTTGGCTAGAGCACCGTTCGCAACTTCCAACATCTTGGTACGATCTTGCGCCTGCTGATAAGAGAAGGCGGCCATTGCCATTGCCTGTTCGCCTTCGGGTGTGTCCGAGTACATTTTCGCGAAGCGCTCGAAATCGGAGGCCTTTTTGGCGGGATCCTTGACGTTATAGGCAGCGCTGAGAAGCGACTGCTGGATGTAATCCTGATTGTCCTTCATGGAAGCGAGCTTGTCGGTTTTGGCGCGAGTCCAACTGTCGGGGTCGGTGCCGGCCGGGGGTGGTGAAGCCATGTAACGCTGAACGATGCCGCTGGCCTTTTCACCGTAGGTGTAGAGCTTTTCGGTGTTCCCCATTTCGTTGGCGGCGCGAACCATGTTGAGAGCGTTGGAATAGTTGTCGGGGTCGAGAACGAAGAGTTTGTCGCCGCACTCGAAGACTTTGTCGTACTGCTTGGCATTGAGGTAGTAATTGACGTACTGCTCGTTGGCGACAATCTGGAGATCGCCATCGGGGTGAGATTTCGAGAATTCATCGATCAACTGAAGCTTCTGAGCGGGGTCGGCGGCGTTGATCGCGCTGAGCTCGTGGTCAACTTCCGAGCCAGCAGGAATTAAGACGTTTTTGCCGAGTTGCGCTTTGCTTGCGGGGGCGAACAGCGCGAGGAGCAACAACAGGGCCGTAAGAATTCGTGAACACGTCATACTTACCTCCGGTGAGTGAGGAACAACGGAGCGAGTCCTTCTTAGAGAAGAATCTTAGTGCCGCGGCGCGCGGGGAGCAAATCATTTCAGGAAGGAGAAGAACAGGGGGCGGAGTTGAAGGGCGGTCGCGCCCGTCGCAGAAGGCACAACATCTCAAGAATCCGCGAGGAAAAGACGGAGGTCACGCAAATTGTTGCCGGTGGGGCCGGTAAGGATGACATCGTCGAGTTTGGAGAAAAAAGAGTAGGCGTCGCTCTGGCGGAAAGCGGCGCGTGGGTCGAGGCCGAGTGATCTTGCGCGCGCGAGAGTGTCTCCATCGGCGACGGCACCTGCGGCGGGGCTGTTGCCGTCGATCCCATCCGTTCCGGCACTGAGAACGGTAATTTGTCTGCCGGCGATTTTCTCGACGCACGACAGCACAAACGCGGAGTTCCTTCCACCAACCCCGTTTCCGGTTACGGGCGAACTGACTTCGCCATCGGCGATGAGGGCCACGCGCTGGCCAGGGTTTTCGCACTGCCAGGCCTCCAACTGTGAGAGCAAATTGTCCGCGGCCTTCTCCACGGGCCAATCGTCGGTGGAATTGTCGCAACAACTGAGGTAGCCGTGGGCCTCGACGGCGTGGTGGGCGGCGTGGAACAGGTCGTCCATGCCAAGAAGGAGAACGAAGTGCGCGTTGGCGAAGGAGGGATGTCCGGGCTTGGGTGATTCGGGCATAAGACCAGCCTCCAGCCACCGCCGCAGAGTTAAGGGAAACCGCTTCGGCAAATCGTATTCCGCAAATATGCGCTGCACATCAGCAATGGTCGTGGGATCAGGAAGAGATGGGCCGGAAGCGAGCGCGGCCTCTTTTCCCACGGGAACATCGGTCACCGCGAGCGTGATTTTCCGGGCCGAGCCCGCGGCAATAGCGAGGCGGCCACCTTTCACAGCGGAGAGATGGCGGCGAACAGTGTTCATCGCGTCGATAGGCGCGCCGCAAGTGACCAGGGCGCGGTGAACGGCCTGAACATCTTCTAGAGTCATGGAAGGATCAAGTGGAAGTTCAAAAAGAGCGGACCCGCCACCGGAGAGGAGGAAAAACACCAAGGTGTGCTCCTCGCAAGTGTGGAGCAGGCGGAGGGCCGCTTTGGCGGATTGCAAACTTTCGCGATTGGGAATGGGATGGCCGGCGACGAAATATTCGAGGCCGGGGACGGGCGCGACAGGCTTTGTGGGGGCGGCAACGACGCCTTCGAAGGCCGTACTCGATGGAAGAAGGGAGACCAAGCCGGTCACCATGGCATGAGCGGCTTTGCCGACCCCGACGACAACGACGCGCGAAGCGGCGGCAAGATTGATGGTGGCGTCCGGAAGAACCAAGCGAGTGCTTTCGAGAAGGAGCTTGCGCTCCATCACCGAGGGGATATCGATGCTGGCGAGCGTTTGGCGGAAGATTTCGCGCGCGATCAATTTCGTTGGTGGCATATTTCCACCGCCAAGGCGTCAGTGCTTTTTGAAAAGGTCCCCGTTAATCATGTTGGGCGGACGCTGCCCTTTAAAGAGGGCGACCACGTTGTTGGCAGCCATGACGGCCATCTTTGTGCGCGTTTCGAGCGAAGCAGAGGCGAGATGCGGCGTTAGAACAACGTTGGGGCGCTTAAGGCCGGGATGGACGATGGGCTCATTTTCGAAGACGTCAAGCGCCGCGCCCGCAATTTTCTTGTTTTCAAGAGCGGCGACAAGCGCGGCTTCATCGACGACAGGGCCACGTGAGGTATTGATGAGAAAAGCGGTTGGCTTCATACGGGAGATTTTGGAGGCGTCGAACAGGTGGCGAGTCTCAGGAAGAAGCGGGACGTGGAGGCTGATGAAGTCCGATTCAGCGAGCAGGGTAGTCATGTCGCGAAATTCCGCGTCGACGGATTTTTCCACGTCTTGGGGAGCGCGGACCGCGTCCGTGTAGACCACTTTCATCTGAAAACCGGAGGCGCGGCGAGCGACGGCGCGGCCAATGCGGCCGAATCCGACAATGCCGAGTGTTTTACCCCAAACGTCCGCGCCACAGAGCTGATCGAGATTCCAGCCCTTCCAAGTGCCGGAGCGAGAGAGGAATTCGCCCTCGGCGAGGCGACGGGCAACGGCCATGAGGAGAGTCCAGGCAAAATCGGCGGTGGTTTCATCGAGAACGCCTGGGGTGTTGGTCACGACCACGCCGCGTTTTGTGCAGGCGTCAACATCGATGTTGTCGTAGCCGACGGCGACGTTGGCGGCGATGCAAAGCTTGGGAGCGGCGCGGAGGAGTTCGTCATTGACCTTTTCGGTGAGAAGGCAGACCAAGCCTTCTTTGTCCTTCACTTGGCGGAGAACTTCTTCGCGCGGAGGCCGTTCGGAGCCGGACCAATACTCCGCATCACAGTTAGTGTCTAGAATTTGCCTGGCTTCTTCGAACAATGGATGACTCGAATAGACTCTCGGTTTCGGCATTCCCTGGCCTCAAGGTTTTTCTGGCCCTTTACACTAACACAGCTAACGAAGTGAGCGGAGGCGCGGTGCCCATTGCCGTGCGCCGCGTGTCTCACTATAGTAAAGCGGTGAACCTGCAACAGACCTCCACCAATCCTTCCCTGGTCCGCGAGATGAAAGGCTTGTTGGGCGCGGCGAACGTGTTGGAAAAAACCGAAGACCTGCTTTTATACGAATTTGATGGGTCGGTCGAAAAGGCTCGACCGGACCTGGTGGTGTTTCCGCACACGACGGAAGAAGTGTCACAGATAGTGAAAGTGGCGGCGAAGTACGAAGTGCCGGTGGTGGGGCGCGGCGCGGGAACGGGATTATCCGGGGGGGCACTAGCGCGCGGGGGCGGGGTGATGATCGTGTTCGCGCGGATGAACAAGATCCTGGAGATTGATGTGGAGAACCAGCGGGCCGTGGTGCAGCCAGGCGTGGTGAACCTGGATATCACGCGGGCGGTGGAGCACGCAGGGCTCTATTTTGCGCCGGATCCCTCGAGCGCAAAGTCGTGCACGATTGGCGGGAATGTGGCGGAGAACGCGGGAGGGCCGCACACGCTGGCGTATGGAGTGACGACGAATCACGTGGCGGCGCTGGAATTGGTGCTGCCAGATGGCGAGATTGTGCGAGCGGGCAGCAAACATGGCGACGCGTCCGGATATGACCTTTGCGGGCTGTTTGTGGGAAGCGAAGGGACGCTGGCACTGATCACGGAAATAACGGTGAAGCTTTCACGCAAGGCGGAAGCGGTGAAGACGCTGCTGGCTGTTTTCGAAACGATCGAGGACGCTTCGCAGGCGGTGGTGGAAATCACGGCCAGCGGAATTACACCCGCGGCGTGCGAAATGCTCGATGGATGGACCTTGCGAGTGGTGGAAGATTATATCCATGCGGGATTCCCAAGAGACAGCGGGGCGGTGCTGCTGTTGGAAGTGGAAGGATTGAAAGAAGGGGTGGAGGGGCAGGCGGCCGCGATTGAAGAAGTGTGCCAAAGATGCCGCGCGCGGGAAGTGCGGCTAGCGAAAGATGAACACGAAAGGGATTTGCTCTGGAAGGGCAGAAAAAATGCCTTCGGCGCGCTGGGGCGGATGGCGCCGTCCAATTACGTGCTGGATGGAGTGATTCCGCGGTCCAAATTGCCGCAGGCTCTCGAACGCATTCAGGAAATCGGCAAGAAATACGGATTCGGCATTGGAAATATCTTTCATGCCGGAGACGGGAACCTGCACCCGATTGTGTTGTACGACCCGCGAGACACGAAGCAGTTCGAGAGGGCGATCGTGGCCTCGCACGAGATCATGCGGTGCTGCGTGGAGCTGGGAGGAGCCCTGACCGGAGAGCATGGCGTCGGGATGGAGAAGAACGAGCTGATGGCGCTGCTGTTCAGCGATGCGGATTTTGCATTGATGCTGCGGGTGCACGATGCATTTAACCCGGATTCCTCGCTGAATCCGGGAAAGATTTTTCCGTTGAGCAAGGGATGCGGGGAGATCCGCATCAAGAAAAAGGAAGCAGTGGGTGTAAAGGCATGACCGTGACGGCAAATCTTGCAGCCCGGCTGGCGGAGACGATTGGGGCGCAACACGTGGTAGCCGTGGAGGAAGAGCTAGAGGCTTACGCGGTGGATGATTTGGTGCCAAGTGTGATTGTGCGGCCGGGTTCGGCAGAAGAAGTGACGGAAGTGGTGCGATTTGCGGCGGCGGAGAGATTGGCTGTGCTGCCGTTTGGATCGCGAAGCAAGTGCGAAATGGGTATGTCTCCATCACGGTACGACATCGCAGTGGACATGACCGGCTTGCGTGAGATCGTCCATTATGACGCCGGAGATTTGACCTTGAGCGTGGATGCGGGGATGCCATTGCGAGAGCTGGAAGTTTACTTGAAGCGGCACAGGCAGTTTTTGCCGCTGGCGGTTCCTTGCTTCGAAAGCACAACAGCAGCCGGAACGGTTGCTTCCGGGATTGATTCGGCACTGCGGCAGCAGTATGGCTCGGCGCGCGATTTTCTGATTGGAGCGGAATTTGTGGACGGCACCGGCCAAGTTTGCAAGAGCGGCGGGCGGGTAGTGAAGAATGTGACGGGATATGACTTGCACAAACTGCTGATTGGGTCGCTCGGAACGTTGGGCGTAATCACAAGGCTGAATTTCAGGACATTTCCACTGGCGGCCGTGTCCGGCGGGCATGTGGCCAATTTTGCAAACAGCGAGGGCGCGCTGAGTTATCAAAGAGCCGTGGAAAAAGCTGGGTTGCCACTGGGAAATCTGGAGGTGCTCAGCCCGAAAGTAACGGAGATGATTCACGCAATCCTGCAGCGAGAAGGTGAGAGACTGCCCGCAGAGCTGGAGCGCGGAGAGTGGTGCGTCTATAGCTCGTTTGAGGGGAGTGAGGCGGTAGTGCGGAGGATTTCCGGCGACCTGGAAAGAGTTGCCCGAGAAGCGGGCGCACTGCGCTGCAAAATCTTGGAAACCGCGGAGGATGAACCCCTGGGCGGAATGTTGCGGGAATCGTTTGAGTGGCTGCGGTGGGGATCGCCGGCGAATGTAATTTACCGGCTGGCCCTCCCAGAAGTGAGACCGGAAATTCTGGAGGAGCTTTCTCAATTATCGGAATCGGTTTCGTTGCGCGCAGGACTGTTGGTACGCGCTGCCGGGGTAGTGTATTTCGCAGTGTTTGCCGGGAGCGAAGAGGAGTCAGCCATTGCGCCGCTCCAGAAGATCGTGACTGGTGTGGCTTCCGTGGCACGAACTCGCCGAGGGCACGCCACCTTGCTGCATGCGCCCTCAGCAATAAAGGCGAAGGCGGCTGCGATGCACCTCAGCAAGTTTGATATGGCATTGCAGCAACGCGTGAAGCAGGCCTTTGATCCCGCTGGAGTTTTTGCGCCGGGGCGCGTGGTGGGAGGAGTTTAGGATTGTCAACGCAGCAACCCATCCCGGGAGCAATTCCGGTTTATGAGGATTACGCGCGATGCGTGCATTGTGGGCTTTGCTTGAACCATTGCCCGACGTATCGGCTATGGCAACTGGAAGCGGATTCGCCACGCGGACGGATTCGGCAAATGATTCTGGTAAATGAAGGCCAGTTGCCGATGTCGAGCGGATTTGTCGATCACATCGATAAATGCCTGGATTGCCGGTCGTGCGAAACGGCGTGTCCGTCGGGTGTCGAGTACGGGAAACTGGTGGAACACGCGCGGGCGCATATCGAACAACAGTACCGGCGGCCGTGGCCTGCACAGCTGGCGCGGAAGTTTGTTTTTGAGCGATTGCTGCCGTTCCCAAAGCGGATTGGCGCTGCGGCAAGGTTGCTGCGGCTTTATCAGCGATCGGGCTTGCAGAAGCTTGCGCGAGCGACAGGCGTCTTGAAACTGTTGGGGCTAGCGGAGCGGGAAAGGCTACTGCCGAGAATCGATGATGAATTCTTTTTTGGTGAATTGGGCAAGACGTTCCCAGCGCAAGGCAAACGGCGTGCGTGTGTGGCCTTTTTTGCGGGCTGCATTGCGAATGTGACTTTTAGCAGGCTGAACGAAGCGACGATTCGCGTGCTTACGGCGAACGGGTGCGAAGTGGTGGTTCCGAGCGAACAATCCTGTTGCGGGGCACTTGCGGCCCATGCGGGAGTGCGAGAAACGGCTCGTAGGCTGGCGCGGGAAAACATGAAGGCGTTTGAGAGGGGAGAATTCGACGCGATCCTGACCAATGCCGCGGGCTGCGGATCGACCCTGAAGGAATATGACCATTTGTTTTCGGCGAATGAGCCAGAACATGGGGCAGCGATAGCGTTTCGAAGCAAAGTGCGCGACGTGACGGAATTTTTGGCAGATCTGGGGCTCTCGGCCAAGCTGAATCCGTTAGCAGCGCGCGTAACGTATCAGGATTCTTGCCACCTGCTGCACGGACAAAAAGTGCGGGAAGCGCCACGACAGTTGCTGCGCGCGATTCCCGGAGTGGAGTTTGTGGAGTTGCCGTATTCGGATATTTGTTGCGGCTCGGCGGGCGTTTACAACGTGACGCAGACGGAAGCGTCCATGGAATTGCTGGCGGAAAAAATGGAGAATGCGAAAAAGACGCGCGCACGGGTGATTGCGACGGCGAACCCGGGATGCATGCTGCAGATGCGCGCAGGCGTGGAGATCCACGGCACGGGCCAGGAGGTATTGCACGTCATGGAACTCCTCGACCGGGCGTTGAGTATTTGATCGCTCTCATTCATGACTGAGATTGTAACGTGGAGGAGAGATTCAGAAAACGGGAGTAGAGACGACGACGCCCTCCCTGCAGAAATGGGGGTTGCTGCAGAAAGGGCGTGCCGTCTTCAGGAGAGAAGATCGTTGTTAGTAGAAATCATTCGCCTGGAGGCGGAACGGTGCCCCCCGGAGCAGTAGCAGGCGGTTGTCCGTCGAGGCCGCGCCTGAAGCGACCACGCGCCTTACTCTGTTGCACGGTGTAATCGGACGGCACGGTGAACAGAGCCGCGGCGGGCTCGGTGCGTTGAATGTTGGTGAGGTTGTAAGTGGTTTGGCCTAGGCGGGGATCACTGCGCACAATCTTCACCGCCACCTGGAGATCAGGGGAATACCACTGCTCGTTGACGACTGTGATTGGACTGACATTGCCGATCTGTCCGGCGGGGATGGTGCGGGTATAACGGGTACCCTGCGCGCTAATCCCATTGATGGTTTGCAGGCCCAAATCCTCTTTCTTGAGATTCCCACTGGCAATCTCTTGCTGGAAGTGGGCGTCAAACTTTCCCTGCAAACTGGCAGGATTTTTCGGTTCTTTCGGACGGGCGGGGAGCTGCTCCGCGATCTTCCGGTCGGCATGCAGGACGAAAGCGGTGGAGGCTACCGGGTCATGAATCATGACCATGGAACGAGGTGTGCCGGAAGCGGCAAGAGCCCCAACGCCGGAAAAAGTGGTTTCGCGGCGAGTACGGCCCTGGCTGTCACGATACACGTTGGACTGAACTTTGCGGTCAATCACGTTGCCGTCCCCGAGAACTTGTTTGGTCTCGGTTACGGCAACCGCGCTATAGGGTGCACCGGAGACGACTTTTCCGGCGAGCATTTCACCAAAGCCAAGAATTTCCATGCGCGGTCCCATGGGGGCGCCTGGCATCAAGGCATCTGGCGGGGGCGGTGGAGCGGGAGGTGGTTCCTGCGCGCTCAGGGTGCAGGAACCCAGCAGCAGCGCTGCTCCCAAAAGTAAAGAAATCCGCTGACTGTTCATCGTGTTTTCTCCTCTTCTCTCCCGCTCTGTGGCAATCTTGCCGCATGAAATCAATCGCTGGTCTCTGTGCTTGTCATGGGGAAGCGCACGGCTTGCGGCAGTCCATCATCGCCAACCAGCAGGTCCACCTGAATCCAATCGCCGGCATGCTCTTCATTCACGGTCAATCCGAGAGCGCCGAGCGCGGCGCGCTGCATCTGGACGCGAACGACGGTGGCATCTTCGGGGGCAGGGGGCATGCTGCCCGGCAGAAGCGCAAAATCGCCAGAAGTACTCGAAGCCACTAGAGTGTCGCCAAATTCAGACCCCGCTGGCGTAGTGCCCGGCGTCACCGGCGCGGAATTCCCCTGCGAGGTGGGTGCCTGTCTGCGAGCCGATTCCGCACCTCTCTGGAGGCGCCAGTTGACCCAGGTAAAGGCGCAGAAGAGCGCGGCAGCGGTGGCCAAGGTCCAACCGGCGATTACCGCCATGCGTTGCGTTTTAGCGGTTTTGTGTTTGGTTCGGAATTCCTGACGCAAGCGCATTTCGACACGTGAGGGTGTTTCCGCTCCCGCAGTTTCCGCACCCACGGCGCGCAGATCCTGGCGCAGGGCTAGCCAGTTCTCATGAAGCGCGGCGCAATGAGCGCAGGTGCGCAGATGCTCGCGCGCCCCCTGCTGGAGCAGCCCCTCTTCCCCGGCAGCGCCGAGGTCGAGTCCCGCGGTAGCAAATTCTTCACAAGTCATGCCTGTTTCTCCCACAAATCTTCAATGGCCCGCGTTGGCGCGTTTTGGCACCTCGCGTAACATTTCCAGCTTCGCGAGCAAAAGAGCACGGCCACGGTGCAGGCGCGAACGAATCGTCCCCACGGGGCAATCGAGGGCGTGAGCAGCCTGCTCATAAGTCATCTCTTCCAATTCGCACAGAACAACGGCTTCGCGAAATTCCGGTGGCAATTCCACAACTGCCGCGCGAACCTGATCGCGGCGCTCGTGGAGTTCGGCCCAGCGTGCAGGCGTCATCCGCTCGTGGAGCTGAGGGTGAGTTTCCTGGGCAGCGTCGCCCTTTTCGTCCAGCGACAAATCACGCGGGGTCCGCTTGAGATGCTTCATGATGCGGTTGCGGGCCACTCCATAGAGAAAAGCGCCGAGAGTGCCGCGTTCGACATCGTATTTTTTTGGCTCGCGCACCAATGTCATGAAAACATCCTGCACAATTTCTTCCGCAGCCCAGGAACTTCCGGTCATGCGCATGGCAAACCGGAACAAAGGTGCCTGATGGCGGCGGTAGATCTCGGTAAAGGCATTTTCGTCACCCTTAGCCGAGCGCTTGAGCAGGACGTCATCCCTATCGTGTGCCTCGATAGCCATCTCTCCTGGTGTGACGCCTGCCTTCATTAGTATTTCCCCAGTGGCCGACAAAAGGTTCCCGGCCGGACTGTGCACTTTAGACACGCACTAAGCCCTTATAGATACAACACGAAAGGGGCGGCCGGGGTTTCAAGAATTCTTAGGCAAAGGCAAAGTTCAGCTCTTCTTGCCGGGGCGGAACATGCGGGCTGCAATGCGCGCCACGATGCGACGCGGAACCATTCGCTGCACGTTAGCGCCCAGGTAGTTAGCCAGCCCGGAGATGACGTGGCTCTTGCCCGCGGCAAGCGCTTCAAGCCCGGTTCGGGCCACTTTCTCCGCGGTTTCTTGGAGGTACTTGCGGATGAACTGCTCCTGGCCGGCGACGGAGTGAAACTCGGATTCCGTGGAGCCTGGGCAAAGAGCGCAGACACGGATGCCGTAGGGCTTCATCTCTTCGGCAAGACCCTCGGCGAAGATGAGGTCAAAGGCTTTGGTCGCCGCATAGGTGCTGACGTAAGGAACGGCTTGAAATGCGGCGCGGGAAGCAAGGATGAGAACATCGCCACGGTGGCGGGCGATCATGTCGGGGAGATAGAGGCGCGTGAGATGCACAACGGCAGTGCAGTTGACCTGAACCATGTCGAGGAGGCGCCGGGGTTCCACCTGCGGGAGTTCACCGTAGTGGCCGAAGCCAGCGTTGTTGATCAGGAGGTCGATGGCGAGGCCCTTTTGTTTTGTGAAAGCGTATATATTCTCCGGAGCATTGGGTTGAGTGAGATCGGCGACAAATATCTCCGTCTGTATGGCATGCGCCGCTCTCAATCTCCTGGAGAGATCTTCCAACCGATCGTGGCGCCGCGCGGTTAGTACAAGATGCGTGCCACCCGCCGCGAGTTGCGTGGCCAGGGCCACGCCTATGCCTGCACTTGCTCCGGTCACCAGCGCCCACTTGCCCTTCCAATCGTTTCGCATGGAAAGATTTTCTCAGGCAGAATCGGTTTTGCCAATTTTCAGGACAGAGTCTTTCAGGCGGTTGCCCTCGTGTTTCATCCGATCCATGAGGCGGCGGGCCCAGACAAACTCCGCGGCCAACAGGGTGAGGCCGAGAAAGATAACCAGCCATCCCGGACCCGGGGTGAAAAGCATAAGAGCGCCTGCAAGGAGAAGCGTAAAGCCCGCAAGAATCTTGAAGAAGCGGCGGACTTGATCAATGGTGCGAAAGATCATAAGCCTTCACGGGCCGACGGAGTCTCAATTGTGAGGGGATATGGCGGTATAGGCAACAGCGTGTGCTCAATCGCGTGAACAAGGGGCTACAGAAAGCACGTATACGAAGCATTGAAGAATCTGCGCCTATTCATGCCGCTCGGAACAATCGGAGGCTGTGAAATCTTCCACCGGGAATCATATTGAAACGAGTCGGGCAACGTGTTGGTGACGGCGTATGCGCTGAAGCGGGTCCGTAATGCTGATCAACAAGGACCGTGAAAATGACCACGAAGTGAATGTGATGTTCGCTGATGAACAAGGGAAAGCAGCGCGTTATTTAAAAGGGGTGATTGATAGATGACAAAAACTCGCAGAACTGCGGCGCGATACGATCTCTTGACTTCCTCTAATGGCACCCCTAATATTGCCCGGCAATGATTGGCCAGACCTTCTCTCATTACAGGATCATCGAGAAACTCGGTGGCGGGGGGATGGGTGTGGTGTTCAAGGCTGAAGACACGCGTCTTGGCCGATTTGTCGCTCTCAAATTCTTACCTCCCGAACTGGGGGGCGATACACACGCCATGGCCCGGTTTCAGCGTGAAGCACAGGCGGCGTCGGCCCTCAATCACCCCAATATCTGCACAATATACGACATCGGAGAGCAGGACGGTCGAGCCTTCATTGCCATGGAGTACCTGGACGGAATGACCCTCAAGCACATGATCTCCGGCAATAGCATGGAGATTGACCGGCTGCTCACCGTGGCCATTGATATTGCTGATGCACTCGACGCGGCTCACAGCGAAGGCATTGTGCACAGGGATATCAAACCCGCGAATATTTTTGTCACCAAGCGTGGACACGCCAAGGTTCTGGACTTCGGGCTGGCCAAGCTGTCACAGCTGAGAAGCTCGGTGGGGCAACCGGCCGTGGCGGCATTTGAAGCAACCGCTGGCTCAAGTGGCGAGTACTTGACCGGGTCAGGCATTGCTCTGGGCACTGTGGCCTATATGTCACCCGAACAGGCCAAGGGAAAGGTGCTAGACGCGCGCACGGACCTGTTTTCATTCGGAGCGGTCTTGTATGAGATGGCCACCGGGGCTCTTCCATTTCGCGGTGATACCTCCGCAACGGTCTTTGATTCCATCCTGAACCGACCTCCGCTTTCCCCCTTGCGTCTCAATCCCGGCCTGCCGACCAAGCTGGAAGAGATCGTCTGCAAGGCTCTCGAGAAGGACCGCGAGATGCGTTATCAGGTGGCCTCGGAAATGCGCGCGGACCTGAAGCGCCTAAAACGCGAGACAGATTCGAGCCGAAGCGTGCCGTGGGTTGCCGGCTCTTCCGCCGATGCCACCCCAGCCCCGGTCTCCTCCGGATCTCACCAGGCTGGAAGTTCTGCTGTTGTCGCCGCAGTGAGAGAGCACAAATGGGGGGCTACGGGAATTGCCGCAGGTGCTTTGATCATCCTGGCTGCTGCTGGGTTCGGAATCTTCTCGCTGCTACATCGTGCGAGTCTCAGTCGTTTCCAGAATTTCACGATCACACAGGTGACTTCGACGGGCAAGGCAGCGCTCACGGCCATTTCGCCGGACGGAAGATATGTGCTGACGGTGCTAAACGATAAGGGATTGCAGAGCCTTTGGCTGCGCAATCTGGCGACAGGCAGCGATACCCAAGTGATCCCGCCGTCGCCTGCTTCTTACAAGAGTCTCACCTTCTCGCCGGACGGAAATTATCTCTATTTCGTTAAAGCCACGGACGCCACAGGCACTAACTTCGATCTCAATCGCGCGCCGGAGTTGGGGGGCCCGTCGCAAACCGTCGTCCGGGGCATGGACAGCGATATCACATTCTCTCCCGATGGGCAGCGCATCGCCTTCGCGCGAACCAACGATCCGGAAGCAGGCAAGTACCGGGTGATCACTGCGAATTTGGACGGAGCCAACGAGAGCTTCTTGCTAACCGCAGCGCCGGCCTCCGACGTTCCGGCATTTGTTGCTTGGTCCCCCAAAGGGGACGGGCTGGCGTTTAGATTGTTTAAGCCAGACCAAGCACTCGGAGGTATTGGGCTGCTCGATACGAAAAGCAGTAAAGTTCGCAGATATGAAACTTTTGATGACAAAGTCACGCAGGACTTCAAGTGGCTGCCGGGCGGCCGCGGGCTGATGGCGCTCTATTCGCAAAAAGGACCGGAATATTTTCAACGCTCCCAGATCGGTCTCATCCCGGAAGAGGGAAGCCAGCTCCAGCCGATCACGCGTGATACTAATAGTTACACAACTCTGACGCTGTCGGCGGATGGAAAGACCCTGGCCACCGTGCAGACCAAGACCACCAAGAACTTGTATGTCCTTCCAGCTACAGGGAACCAAGCGGGACGCGTGAATCCGCTGCTGACTCAAGGACAGAATGTGTACTGGTTTGATTGGACTGCGGACGGTAATGTGATTTTCAGCGACTACAACCACCTGTCGAGAATCGGCATTGACCGCAATGCTCCCACACAGTTGCTTAGCGACGGAGACGCGGCGATTCTGGAGTTGGCGGGCTGCGGCCGTCATCACCTGATTTACTCCTGGGCATTCCACGGCAGCACTAACTCGAACAATATCTGGCGCACAAATACGGACGGCTCAAGTCCTGTGAAGTTGTCCGATGGAAAGGACGACCGCGCTCCGTTGTGTTCTGCGGACGGGAAATGGGCTTACTATTGGGACCTTTCCTTGCAGCAACTATGGCGCGTGCAAATTGACGGTTCCACAAAACCCGAGGCCTTGCCCGGGAGCATGGTGCCTCATACCATCCCCATGGGCACGGGACTCTCCTCCGCTCCCGATGGCAAGCTGCTGGCCTATGTTCTATCTACCATACCTACGGCCGAGGATCCTTACCCACAATACAAGGTCGCCCTTTTGGAACTGTCAGCGAAGGATTCTCACCCGAGGCTGATCGATGCGGATGAGCGAATTTCGAGCGGGGGCTTGAACTTCACGCCGGATGGAAAAGGAGTCGCCTATCCGATCCGCGAGAACGGCGTGGACAATCTGTGGGTGCAACCGCTGGACGGCTCGGCTGGCCGGCTGATCACTCAATTTGACTCCGAGCAAATTCTCAACTTTCGATGGTCGCCGGACGGGAAAAGCCTGTGCGTACTTCGCGGCCATACCGAGTCCGACGTTGTCCTGATCCGCGATTCAACGCGATGACCCTCCGCTTGAAATGAGAAATTAGCCTGAAACCTGAAGTTAGGGAGGGATCCCTTACCGCGCGGACTCTGCCTGGGATGTCGAACGGGGAATAAAGGAAACCGTCTCGTTCGCGCGTGCCAGCTCAGCCACCCAAGCGCGGCCTTGGTCGTCAACCGCGGTTATTTCGATGCCTGCAAGCTTCTCGGCAGGCACGCACCAACGGACAACGCCCCGAAGGGAAACCAGTTTTTCGTCACCGGCGAAGTGCAGTTCGAAGCCAATCGAGGATGTCTCCGGGAATAGAACTTGTGAAGAGATACAAAAGCCGCCACGGCCGAAGAGGATTTGCTTCTTTCGAAGAGCGGTGGCAAGACTTTCGAATTCCAGCTTCACAGTGGGAACAGGGGAGGAACGAAACGGCTCACCCCAGAGTTCTTCGCGCGGCATCAAACTCTTGCGCACCGTGGAAATCAAAACCTTGCGCTCCACGGGCTTGGACAACTGAGCTTCGATGCCCAAGTCATAAGCTTCCCGCGGGGTGATGTCGGAGAATCCGCTGACAGAAACAGCGGCCGGAGTGTATTTGCCCAGGGCTTTTACTTGCTTCACCAGTTGCGTTCCGTCCATCCCTGGCATACGAATATCGGTTACGATCGCGTGCACTTCGTTGTTCTGGAGTAGTTCGAGAGCGCGAATTCCACTTTCCGCGGCGAGGACGCGGCTGCCCTCCTTCTCAAACCATCCGGTAATGATTTCCCGGTAGTGTTGCTCGTCATCGACCACTAGCAGGGTAGCCTCAGTCAGGTGCATAAGAGGTTCTCCGTCCTTAGGGGAAGAGCCAGAGAGAAACATGTGTGCCCCAGGTGTTCGCTAAGCGTGAGATCGCCACCGTGCTGGCGCGCGATACTGCGTGCCAGACTCAGACCGAGCCCCATACCCTTGCCGACTGGCTTGGTGGTAAAAAATGGCTCCATGATCCGGTCTCTAATATTCACGGGGACACCGGGCCCACTGTCAATGACGGACACAACGACAGAGTCCGCACCGGCACGCACCTGAATCTCCACCCATTTGTCGCCGGTAGTTTCCACAACAGCATCAAATGCGTTTTGCAGAAGATTCAAAATAACCTGTGCTATCTGGACCTCACGACAGGGAACTTGCAGATTCGTGTCGATCGGGGAGCAACTGAGACGGACAGAATGCATGCGGAATCGCTCGCGAGATAACTCCAAGATATGTTCCATCAGGCCTTGGAGGGAAGCGGGCTGGATTGGATCCGTGTCTCCCTCTCGGGCGATGTGGCGCAGGCTTTTGATGATACTGCCAATACGCTCCGCGGTCGTGACGATGCGAGCGCTTGTCCGCTCCACATCCGCGGCGGAGGCCTTTTCCTCGCGCGCCATCTCCAGCAGATCGCTCGCATAGGCGTGGATAATGCCTAGGGGGTTGTTAATTTCATGGGCGATGCCTCCAGCCATCATGCCGAGGGAGGAGAGTCGAGCGGATGAAACAATCTGCATGCGGCTTTCTTCGAGTTGGGCCTCTAACGCTTTTCTAGAACTGATGTCGCGAATGATGCTGCAGATCAGAATCCCCTGCTCCGTTTTCAATGGACTGAGGCTGATCTCAACGGGAAATTCGCTTCCGTCTTTGCGCCGGCCGAAGAGTTTCAGCCCGGCACCCATGGGCCGGACTTGCCCCTCCTTCGAAAACGACTTGCGGTGCTCCGGGTGTGTCTGCCGGAAACGCTCGGGAACAAGCAACTCGATTTGTTGCCCAAGCAACTCTTCGCGCGGATAGCCAAATATCTTTTCGGCCTGGACGTTAACGACGACAATCTTGCCGTCATCGGTCGCGGCGACGATGGCATCTGGCGCCGCTTCAAGCAGACCTCTGAAGCCGTCGTCCACATTGCGACAACCCGAAGTGTCAGAAATCTTCACAAGCCTCGAGAACCGCCGGCCAGAACGAGTTGGGTAGGCTGCCAGTCTGTGTTCCAGCTCCGTCTGGGACCGGAAGTACGGCACGCATTATAAGACAGACTTGACTTCAGAGAAAATGGCAGTGGAAGCGGCGATGCCTATGATCGCCAATCTCTTTTGTTTCCAAGTCCACCGGAAAGAGGCCGTTACTCATTATCATCTGCCAGGGGCATGAAGCTCATCTTGCTGTTAATATGGTCCTGCCGCTTCGCCCACTTTGCCCGCTGTCTTTCAAGGTCGCGGCCGCAGTCCGGCTGAGCACCTCCCCGTTCTAATACACACTCTGTGCTCGTCGCGAAGGAGGAATTTCATCCATGCGTAGAGCTTTGGCATTCGTTCTCGTTTTCTGTCTTAGCAACCTTTCGTTGCTGCCCGCCGCTTCGACCCAGTCCCCAGGGGACTCCGTTCCCCAGAATGAAGACAACTCTTACGAGCCTTTTTCTCCTGAACAACTCGACAATATTCTTGCCCCCATCGCTCTCTATCCCGATCCCCTGCTCTCGCAAGTTCTCGTGGCCGCCACTTTCCTGGATGACGTCGATCAGGCGGCCCGCTGGGTTCGCGCCAATGGTACCAACGGTATCGACGATCAGCCGTGGGACGTAAGCGTCAAAGCGGTGGCCCATTATCCCGCGGTAATTTCCATGATGGCCGACAAAATGGACTGGACCACTTCGGTTGGCCAAGCCTATGTCAACCAGTCCACCGACGTGATGACTTCCGTCCAGCGACTACGCCACATGGCGCACAGTGTCGGCAATCTCTTCACCACCCCGCAACAACAAGTTCTCGTCGAAGACGACATGATCAGCATTGTTCCGTATCAACCCAACTACATCTACGTGCCTGTGTATGATCCTTATATTTGCTATCACCGCCGGCCGGCGTGGGGAATAGCTCTCAGCTTTGGGACTGGCTTCCTCATTGGCGCGTGGCTCAATCGCGATTGCGACTGGCATAACCATCGGGTTTATTATCACGGCTGGGAGGGCCGAGGCTGGATCGAGCGCTCGCGCCCGCGCATCCACATCACCAATATGTACGTGAACAATCGCTATAACACCGTGGTGGTCAACCGCGAAATCATTCATCGCAATGTGGATTTTCACAACATGGACCGCTATAACTCCGTCCACCGCGACGTCAATTTCAACAACATCCACGAAAACAACATGCGCCGCGATCAAAGAAACAACATTCGTGTCGACGAGCACTCCTCACGACCGCCCGTCAACAACGCCATCATCAATCGCAACATCGATACTCGCAATGCGCGTATCGATCAATATCGCGGCCACGAGGGCGCCCCTCACTCTGACCGTCCTCCTCAAGACTCGCGACCTGCGTCTCCTCCTAATTTTGCTCGCCCCAATCCCAATCCGCGCCCTCAACCCGGCTCTCCACACGTCTTTGGCAGGTCGGAAGGCAATTTCGATCCACGGGCATCCAGTCAGCGTGGGCAGTCCAGCCGCCAGGAAATGAATCAGCCACGGCCGGCTCCTCGCCCCTCGCCGCAACCACGCGCGCAAAGCAACTCAGCGCCTCCAGCGCGGGCGCACAATAACCCCCCGCCAGCGGCAGCGCCACACGGCGACAGGAAGAAGCCATGAAGCTCAAGACGCGCACTTTCTTAAATAACGGGGAGGGAAACAGAGATATGAACACATCGACCTCGAAGTTGTATTCGACCACTCTCGTTTTGACAGTTCTTTTACTTGCCGTGGCGCTTTTTGGCGTTACTCCCGGCGTTCATGCCCAGTCAGCGACGCAAGCGACCTATTCCTCTCCCGACAATGCCATGCAAGCACTCGTGAAGGCCGTCACGGCCGCCGATCGCGCCGCGATCGCCACAATTTTCGGGCCAGACCATGAACAACTGCTCTCGGGCGATGAAATCGAGGACGCGAATGACCTCGCCGACTTTGCGAAGGCGGTGAACGAGTCAGCGCAGCTCCAGAAGGCCGGCGATTCCAGTTATACCGTCGTCGTTGGCAAGAACAGCTACCCGATGCCCATCCCCATCGTTCAAAAGGACGGCAAATGGATGTTCGACACGAAGGCTGGGCTCGACGAAGTTCTCAATCGCCGCATCGGCGAAAATGAACTTTCTGCCATCAGCACCTGCCGTGCCTACGCCATTGCTCAGTGGGAGTACTTCACCGAAGGCGACTGGGACAATGACGGGGTGGCTGAGTACGCGCAGCATTTGGTCAGCTCCCCCGGCGAACACGATGGACTCTACTGGGAGACCTCCGAAGGTGAAAAGCCCAGTCCTCTCGGGAAACTCGTGGCCGCCGCGCGCGAGGAAGGTTACGCCTTCAAGTCCCACAGGCGCTCCGGGTCCGATCAGAGTGCAAAGCCAACCGCGGAACCGGGCTCAGAGCAAGTAGCACGCGTTCACCAACGTACCCCGTTTCATGGCTACTACCTGAAGATACTGAAGAACCAGGGCCCGCACGCGCCTGGAGGGAAATACAGCTACATCATCAACGGCAACATGATTGCCGGCTACGCGCTCGTCGCGTTTCCCGATAAATGGGGCAATTCCGGCGTCATGACCTTTATCATCAATCAGCAGGGCCGCGTCTATCAGAAAAATCTTGGCCCAGAGACAGCGAAGATTGCCGCGGCCATCACGGAATACAACCCTGACCCGACATGGAAGCTGGTCCAGGCGCAACCCTAACGTGGAAAAAGCAGGGGGAACACATCGAAAATGCTCAATGAATTGACGCGCTGAGCTTTTTGAGCATCCCCCCAATTTCCGGGTTGGACATAAATGATTTCCAAACCAAACCGCTGCGATAGTTCTCAACCATGACGGCGATGGGCGCCTGGTTCAGTCCCATGTAGAGTGGGGAGATCCAGTCTTGGCCAAGGTTGAACGCGTCCCGCGGACCATAGATATCCCACAGTTGGTCCCCCAAATCGCGGTAATAATGCTTGAAGGCGAGCATCGATGCTTCCGGCGTGTAGGGAAAAGATGCCAGCGCGCCTGTTGGCGTGAGTGTCCCGAAGTCATTGCTGTTGTCCGGGGCATGCGCGACGTATCCGTAAGGACCATCGCTGGCGGTGAGTCCCCAGGCGTCCGGACCATAGCCGGGGAAATGTTTTGGATTCGCCACCACATACGCGCGATTGATCAGCGCGATATTCCTGTTGTTTTCGAAGTACGACGAAGTGTACCGGTCGTGCAGCGCATGCGGGTCAAATCCAAAAAAAGAGTAGTGCGTAAAGAATAGCGGCCCGCCAGTGCCGACCCCAACATCCAGTTTAATTTCGTAATACGTATTTCCGTTCGAGTAATGATTTCCGTCCTTCGACCCGGACCAGCCCTGCCGATACTCGAGCGCGCGCTCCGATTGGCTTGCCCACCCCGAATAATACATATCGGCGGGCACCCCGTGCGTGGGAGACGCGATCGCCAGCAGATACGTAATCATCACCTCATTGAATCCAATCAGCGGATGGTGAATCCTCCAGGCCCAGTTCGCTGACCAATGCCAGTAAAGAAATCCGCTATCCGGTTCATCCCGATACCAGTCCCATTCCACTCCTTGCCATAGGTTCGTTATCCGCTGGTAAAGCGCAACTTCCTCCGCGTCGCTGCCGTGAAAATACTGCCGCGCTGCCAGCAGCCCCTCCATCAGAAAGGATGTTTCCACCAGATCCCCGCCATCATCGTACATGCCAAACACCGGCATGGTTTTTCCGGTGCTCCCGTTCATGTAATGGGACCACGCGCCGTGGTAGCGCTGCGCATGCTCCAAAAATCCCACGATTTTCGTCAGCCGCTCCGCACCCTCTTTCCGCGTGATGAATCCGCGGTCCACCCCCACGATCAGCGCTGCAATTCCAAACCCACTCGCTCCCGTAGCCACAATCCGGTCGTCCCCTGGAACATTTTCTCGAGCCATGCCGGAGTAAGGGTCTGCGCCATCCCAGTAGTAGTGGAAACAGGCTTCCTGCAGCATCGTCAGTAGCTCATCGTCGGTGAATTCACGAGTGGAGGCGCTGGCGGCTTTGGTAAGTACCGCCTGGTTATAGTTGCGGTCAGAAGAACTCACCTTGTACTCCGCCTTCACACCCGATTTCCCCAAAAAGTCCGTATAGCGGAACGTATCCGGCAACTGAATTCCAACCGGCACGAAGTTCTGGCCATCCAGCGCGCGGTAGATGGTGTATCGAACCACTTCGCTGCTGGTCGGCGGGTCCCAGCGCACCTCAATATGCCGGTCGTAGCCCAGCGCTCTTACGTTTTGAGGTGCCGGGAGCGGAGGTGACAATTGTTGCGCGCCGTGCTCGTCCCGCGCGTCGTCGACGCGGATTTCATCCACAATCAACGTATGACGAGCGCCATCAGCCCTCCCCTGCCGAAACAGAATGTTCTGCAGATACTGCGGTTGGAATTCATAAATCGAAGCGCTGTGCCACTCCGAAAACGGTATGTGGAGGCGCACCCATTTCCCTGCGGCCAGATCACCTGCGAATTTGCCCAAGGAAACCGCATCCGTGAAACTCCCCGGAAACTGCGCTACCTGCAGGCCCTCTCGTGTGTTCGACAAAATGACCAGAGGCAGGTCCGCCGCCGCAATGCCCTCGGGCGAGTAACACCATAACGAAAGCGTGTCTCCTTTTAGCGAGGGAAAACGATTTCGGAAATCGACAATGTGCACGCCCGCTTCCCACGCTCCTCGTTCTCGCGATTCCCACGTTAGCCGCAGCGCGTTCGGCGGGGTGACAAAGTATTTGCTTTCCACCGGCAGCTTCCCTCTATTCTCCTCAAGGAAACTTGGCGCGGTCGCCCCAGCCTCGCTGTAAAAGTAATAGTCGTGAGTCAGGCTGTTGTCGAAATACGTGTGCCGGTAATATTCGTCGTTGGCAACAGCACCAGGCGGGGAAAGGACCGTCAATAGAAGAAGCACCTTCAGGCAGGACCGTTTGCACCTGGCTTCTGCCGACCGCAAGGAACCATTCCGGAATATCATTGGCGTGTTCGCTTTTCTTTGCTTCGTGAAGTGAGCGGGTTTCCGAAGCGGAGTTTAACCAGGCAAACCCTACCGCAGAATGAACCGGAGTGGCAAATTGCCTGGGATGCCATGTTCTGCGTCAATTTCACTCCGGGTGATTCAAATGCCTCCTCACCATGCCGGCTAACGGTTTCGCCCCGCTGGAAATCAAATGCCAAAACGTTATTCTTACCTCATTTCCGTACGTACCGAAGCGATCTCCGCGCCGGGCCGATGGCAGAGGATGCAGCCCCGGCCATTTTTGCCGATGGACTAAATCGGTACCACATAACTTGCTGCTTGACAATCAAAATCCTCATTCATATACTCCCGGCAACGAGTTGCTTAACCGATTTACTAGCGGGTTTGGTGCAACTTCGCTGAATTTCGTCGAGCGGAGGAGCGAGCATGAGCTTGTCCAAGTTGGGGTTTCGTTTTCTTTCAGCATTAGCATTCCTACTAGCTGTTACTCTCACGGCCAGCGCTCAGTACCGCGGTTCAATTCAAGGCGTGGTGACCGATCCGCAAGGGGCGGTGGTTACCGGGGCCAAGGTGACTTTGACGAACCTGGAAACAAACCAGGTTTTCACGGCTACCAGCGACGACAGTGGTATTTTCAACTTTACGGCGCTTCCCCCAAGCCGCTTCTCGCTTGCGGTGGAGAAGCAAGGCTTTAAAAAGAAAATCCTCGATAGCGTACAGATCATCTCGGAACAGGCCAACGCAATCAACGTGCCCTTGGATGTTGGCGATGTCAGTCAGTCCGTCACCGTCAACGCTGAAGAGCTCCCAGCTATAGATACGGAATCAGGAGCATTGTCCGGCACGGTGACACACCAGGATATCCAGAGACTGCCTTCTTTTGGCCGCGACGCCTTCCAGCTTTTGCAACTGGCGCCCGGTGCGTTTGGTGATGGCTCACAAGGGGCGGCAGGAGGCACGCAGAACCTGCCCTCGACCACCGTCGGCGGAACCGGCGGTACGGACGGCATCTTTAAGATTGAAAACGGCGGACAGATCAGCGCAGGCGGTGCTCGTACCGCCGATAACAACTACCAGATTGACGGCGTCGGAACCACCAGCGTCACTTGGGGCGGCACCTCCGTCGTTACGCCCAACGAAGACTCCATCAAGGAAGTCAAGATCGTTACCGACAACTACGACGCGGAAAACGGACGCTATCGCGGCGCGCAGGTTCAGATCATCTCCCAGAACGGGACCAACCAGTATCATGGCAGCTTCTTTTTCAAGGCTCACCGCCCGGGTTTGGACGCCAAAACAAAATACAACGGCTACAACAACGGCAACGTTCGCGATGCCAACCGCTTCAACGATTGGGGTGGAACTGCCGGGGGCCCGATCCTGCATAACCGGCTCTTTGCCTTTTTCTCTTACGAACGGTTGGACAACAACGCCGCCAGTGGGACCGTCAGCGGATGGTATGAGACGTCGGCGTTCGCTGCCCTGGCCGGTTCCGGAACCAATGCTGGGAAATTCCTTAGCTTCCCCGGCTCCGGTCCCAACGGCGGTACGCAGGTGGATAAGGCCTGTTCTGACATCGGTCTGCTTGAGGGGACGAACTGCCGCTTTATCGCCGGCCAGGGGCTCAACCTTGGCACTCCTCTCACTGCCCCGCTCGGCACCCGCGATGCCGGCTACACCAGCAACACCAACCCTGGCACCGGAGGCGACGGGAAAGGCGGTGCCAATAACCTTGGAACTACTGCGGACATCGCTTTCTTTCAGAACATTCTCAACCCCAGCAACAGCAACCACGTTCAATACAATGGCCGCTTGGACTTCAATGCCACGAGTAGGGATCTCGTGGCCTTCAGCATGTACTATGTCCCGAACTCCAGCACATCCATCAATGGGAATGGCACACGCCTGATGAACCGCTTCAACAGCACTTATACCAACCGCGCGGCAACGCTGCTCTGGGATCACACGTTCGGCTCCACTTTAGTCAATGAAGCACGTTTGAACGCCGCGGGCTGGATGAACAAGGACCTCGCCAGCAATCCCAACGCTCCGTGGGGACTGCCGCAAGTCAGCTTCAATGCGACCGGCAACCTAAGTGGCGGCAATCCAATTCAAGGGTTCGGAATCGGTTCCTTCAACGGCTTCGACCAATGGACTTACGCCGGCAAGGATGTTCTCACCAAGATTCATGGAGCGCACACCATGAAGATGGGCGGCGAATTCACCCGCCTGCTCTCCGTTGACGCTCCTTTCTGGTCCGACCGTCCCAGCTACAGCTTCAACAATATTTGGGACTTTCTCAACGATGCTCCCGTGACCGAGAATGCGCAGTTCGATCCCAAGAGCGGTGTCCCTTCCGCGTTGCGCAAGGACCTCCGCAACAATCTCATCGGGCTTTTCTTTCAAGACAACTACAAAGTGCGTTCCAACCTGACTTTGACTGCTGGCCTCCGGTGGGATTACTACGGCCCCATTTCAGAGAAGAACGGCCTGCTAGCCACCGTGGTGCTCGGCTCGGGTGCCAATCTCCTCTCTGACTTGAGAGTGCGGACCGGGGGTGATCAGTTCCACGCCCAGAAAGGGAACTTCGGCCCGCAGCTCGGTTTTGCGTGGAGCCCGAGCGAGTTCGCCGGACACGAATTCGGTACCAGACTCGTATTCCGCGGCGGCTTCGGAATGGCCTATAACGGCATTTCGCAATCCAACACTCTCGACGTGCGCTTTAATCCGCCGTTTGTGTATAACAACACGACCCTCTCAGGAGCGCAGCTACTCTACATCAATAGCTTCCCCTCGAACGTCCATAATCCAAATGGTTATGCGGCAAATCCTAGCGCCATTACCACGTTCAACGCCAACAACCTGCCGACGACAGGCCGCATCGATCTTACGGCACTCCCAGACACCTGGCCGACAACCTACACCTATCATTACACCCTGGGTGCCGATTACGATTTGGGCCACCAGTGGGTCGCTTCGGTCGGATACCAGGGCAGCACGACGCGCCACCTGACCGAGCACTATAACCTCTATAACGTCGCCTCCGCGCATAACATCATGCTCAACCCGGCCGTCTCTGGCGTTACCTACTATGCGGA
This sequence comes from Candidatus Acidiferrum sp., assembly GCA_049686315.1. Lineage (GTDB taxonomy): Bacteria > Acidobacteriota > Terriglobia > Acidiferrales > UBA7541 > Acidiferrum. The sequence continues at coordinate 42,094 of JBAVHY010000554.1, forward strand.
TGATGGTTCAGCGCGCTTCAACGCTCTGCTGCTGGAACTGAAGCACAGCTTTGGCCACTCCTTCATGCTCGACACACAATATCGTCTCAGCCATAGTTTGGACTCCGGCTCGAACGCCTACGCAGGGGGCTCTTATCAGTGGGACCTTGCGACCGGCTTCGCCACCTCCGACTACGACACTCGCCACGCATTCAAACTGTACGGTGTCTGGTCTCCAACGATCTTCAAGGGCCACGATTGGAGAGAAAAGATTGTCGGCGGTTGGAGCTTGTCTGGGATCCTGAACGCTCACTCCGGCTTCCCTTGGACCCCTCAGTACGGCAACAACGAAGTCACCAACGGATACGACCCGGTCTTCAACTTCGGACAGTTCTCGGGTGGCTCATCGAATGACGCTGGATCTGGCGCTATTTGGCCAACCGCGTATCATGGCGGGTACATCACGACCTTCTCGACTTACCGCAACAGTTCGCCCAACCCAAACGGCGGGCAGGCATTCTTCACGCCTCCCAATGTTCCGCGCGGCGCGCTTTTTGCCTGCCTCTTCCCGAATCCGCCGGTGTCGTCGTGCCCGACCGGTCAGGTCGGTTTTGGCGGCCTACCGTCTACTCCAATTGCCCGCAACCTCTTCACGGGCCCCGGCTACTTCGACATCGACGCAACCCTCAGCAAGTCGTTTGGCTTGCCGAACCTGAAACTTATCGGCGAAAACGGGAAGATCGAGTTTCGCGCCAACTTCTTCAACCTGTTCAACAAGCTCAATCTGTACAACATCCAGAATGACATCATGAATACGCACTTCGGCCAGGCGCAAAACGCGCTTGGTGCCCGTACCGTTGAAATGCAGGCCCGCTTTAGTTTCTAACTCCTTCCGGAGTCGCTCTGTCCCGGCGATTCCGCCCATGTAGGCCAGAAAGCTGCCAACGAGCCCCCCGCACCCTGGGC
>JBAVHY010000555.1:0-4881 GCA_049686315.1 Candidatus Acidiferrum sp.
GGGGCAAACGTCATTCGGGACGGGGGCGGTGGAAATAGAGCTGCACGTGGAACTCCTTTTCGAAGAGGTTGGAGCTGCGTTCAGCATCGCGGAGATCTTCGGTGACGTCGCCGCGGGCGTCAACCTGAAGAGTGACGCCGCCGCGTTGAAAGGAGGCACGCAGGGCGAGGATGCGCTGGCGGTGGGAATGATCGAGTCCCTCGGCGATGCGGACGATGGAAGCGAGGCGGCGAGCGACGCGCTTGTCATTGTTGTTGAGCGCGGAATAGGCGGGGTGGTGGCCGTCGGGGACGGACTTGCGGTTGTGGTAACGCACGACGGCGGCAACGATGTGGCGGTCGCGTCCCTCGAGGCCGGGGATATCACCGTTGAGGGCCAGATATTCACCGTGTTTGTGGTGGCCGCGATGACTGACGCGGTGGCCGACGTCGTGGAGAAGCGCTCCGGATTCCAACTGAACGCGCGCCTGTACGGGCAAATGATGAACCGGCTGGAGCTGATCGAAGAGCATGAGGCTAAGCTCGCGGACATGCTCGGCGTGGCGCTGATCGTACTCGAGGCGGCGGCCAAAGCTACGCGTGGCAACAAGCATTTGACGGGCATCGGCATTGTAGCGATGCGGTTCCTTGCGAGAGAAAGCGTCGCGAGCAATTTCCTGGAGCAGGCCTTCCCGCAGACCGACGCCCGGGATGGAGAACATGCGGATGTTGAGATAGCGCCCCAGGGTGATGAAGATGATAGCCGCGACGGCCATGACGTCGGCGCGATCGCGGCGAACGCCGTAGGCCTTCATGCGTTCACGCACATCGCGCTTGAGGAGATCGGGGAGGCGCTCACGAAGCAGGGAAACTTCCAGGGTGGGCAGACCGTCCTGCCGGGGGCCCGGGGCGACGTTGGCGAGAGTTTCGGCGTTCCCGCCAAGGGCCACAGAGACCTGATCGGCAAGGTTCGGGCGGCCAGGAAGGCGCGACTCGAGGAGCGCGCGAACGTAGCGGCGGACCTGTTCGAATTGTGCCGGCCGGATGACGCCCGGAACGTTAAGAGTGCTCATCAGGCGGACCGTGCCGAGCGGAATTTGAGCGCCTTGCGCGAAAGCATGGTCGTGAAGAATGCTAAGTTCCAGGCTTCCGCCGCCCAGATCGACAATGCAGCGCGGCTGAGCTTCCGGCCCCATGGCGGCGACCACGGCCTCCCGCCCCAGTCGCGATTCCTCCTTCGCGCTGATAACTTCCAGAGCAATTCCAGAAGTTTGTTTGACGCGGTGGATGAGGGTAGTGCGATTTTGCGCTTCGCGGGAGGCGCTAGTGGCAACGGCGCGGTATTTGGTAACGCCGAACTCGTCCATGATCTCACGCAGATGGCGGAAGGCTTTGACACCTTTCTTCAAAAGCTCCTCGCTGAAGCGGTGGCGGATAAAAACGCCTTCGCCAAGGCGAAGGGGAGCGCGCTCCGTGATTAGCGGCTCGATATCAAGGGCAGAATAGGCGCGGGCAACGGACAGACGCACTGCATTGGAGCCGGCGTCGATGGCGGCGATGTGGAGTGGCTCAGGCATGGTCTCCGCTACCGCCAGAGATGCGCAAGAGCCGAAGAGGGAGCGTATTTGGTAGAGCGGATGCCGAGGTGCTCGCCCACGCGCTGGCGGAGTTGTTTATTCACAGCAGAGACGCTGGCTTCGCCGTCGAGCTCGATGAAACTACTTTTTTTGGCCATGACTTCGAACTCGCGCTTGATCATGGTCTGGTAGCGGACGAAGGACCAATACAGGTCGTGAGAAAGAGACATGTCCCGCCCGGCCTCCCAGTAACTGATGGCTTGAGCCTTCTTGAATTCGCGGGCAAAGGCAGTTTCCGGATGGACGTTGAGCCAGAAGGTGAGGTGGGGGCGAAGAGCCATGGCATAGAGGCCAGTGAGGTAGTCTCGGTTGATGCCACGGACGACGCTGCGAGCGATCAAGGTAAAAATGAAGCGGTCGGCAAGAACGACGGCACCGGAGCGAAGAGCGGGCACGATGCGGTGTTCGAGCTGGTCAAAAAAGTCGGTGGCGTACATGAGGGCCAGGGTGAGACGAGTGACCGCGTTCTTGGCAAGCAGTTCGTCAATGTCCCGGCCGACGAGATTGGAGCGGCGCAGGCCGCTGGTTTGCACGGCAAAACCCTCGGATTCGAGCCACTCCTGGAGGAGAGCAATCTGCGTGGACCTGCCGGAACCGTCCAAGCCTTCGATCACGATGAGAGTGCCGTGCAGTTCGGATGGATCGAGACCGACGAGGTGTTCTCCGAAAAAGACCTGGGAGTCATCCGAATCAGGGGCCAGAGCCTTGGTGAGAGCAGGGTCCGGCGCGGAGGAAATGGGAGTGACTTTTTCCTTCTCTTTTTCCTTCTCTTTGTCTTTGTCCTGGTCGGGCATAGTCACTCCGCCACATCGGGAAGGGGCGCAAAACGCTTGAGATCGATTTTGGAGGCGACGATGTCGCGCATCTGTTTCTGGAGCTTGTTGACGGGGAGGGTGCCATCAAGAACCACGAAATTATCGGAATCGACCATTTTGTCGTATTCCTCGAGGATGCGCGCCTGGAAAAGCTTGAAGCTCTCGGCGCGCTCGTAAGAAAGGCCAAGATCCATGCCAGCTTCGTAGTATTTCAGCTTCGGGCGTCCGCTGAGAATGCGATCGACGGCAATGTCGAGCGGGGCGCGGAAATAAAAGGTGATGTCGGGAACCGGTGCAAAACGATAGAGGTTGCGCAGCCAGCGATGGGAGCATCCCCGGGCGGCGTCGCGCGCGAAGGCGGTGTAGATGTAACGGTCGGCGAGAACGAGGTAGTCGCCTTGAAGGAGCGGCATGATTTGACGCTCGCAGCGGTCGGCAAAATCGGCGGCGTGAAGCAGGGAGAAAGTCGTGGGGGTCAGCAGGCGTTTCTGTTTGCCGCGGCGGGTGGCGGACTTCACCAGCGGGGAAGAATTCCATTCCGTGAAATGGAGGCGGAAGCCGCCAATTTCCAGCCAGCGTTTCAAGAGATACAGTTGGGTGCTTTTGCCGGAGCCGTCGGTACCCTCGACGACAATGAGCGCGCCGGGATAGGCGCGGCTCGGGACAGGGCGACCGGGTTGCGGCAGCGTGGTTTTTGCTGCTTCCGGCCTGGGGGGCCTGGGAGTCGTGTCTTGATTTTCCATGAGCGCACTAAAGGGCGGCTCTTCAGAACGTTGAGCGTAGTCTGTCATTGTTAAGGGAGTATTACACCATAGTCGGGACGCGACAGGCAAAAGGGGGGGCGGTTTTGAGAGACAGTAGATCTGTAAAGGCCCTAGCAACAGGATTGAAATTCGCGAGGGTTTGCGGAAGGGAGTGCCGCACCTCCGGCGCTAAACAAGAGCGGACCGCCTCCCTTCGAAGCTCAGGGTAAGCAGAAAGTGGTGCCCTACAGACCCAAGAGGGTGGGAGCGAAGAGGGTTGCTGGAGGTGGATCGTAAGAGCCCACCCTTCGCAGAGAGCGCGAAGGATGGGGCACCCTCACGATCAGTCGAGTGGCAGCGTGAGAACGGAAACCGAGGAGCACAGGCACCGAGTGTCTGTGCCACAAAACAGGGCCCCAAGAAGCCGGTCTGAAGACCGGCCACTACACAGGCAAAAGCAAGAGGGATTCCTCGCTCCCTTCGACTTCGCTCAGGGCAGGCCGCGGACTGCGTTCCCTTCGACTTTGCTCCCGTCGAAGCTCGGGGCAAGCAGGGCAGGTCGAATGACGAATTTGCGTAGTCCTCAGAAGAAGGTGAGTTTGATGGTGAGGAATTTTTTGGGGTTTTTGCGGAATTCACCGATGAGAGTGCGCATGTCGCCGCTGAGGCCCGAGAGATTGTCATAGAGTTTCGGATCGGAGAAGAGCTTGCCAGCGGTGTTGTTGTTCTGGTTCAGCTTGGCGGTGGCTTCGGAGAGATTGCTGCTGGTGTCGCGAAGCTTGTTGTAGAGAGTTTCGTCGGTGGCCAATTTGCCGAGAGTGCCTTTACCCGCGCGGACATCGCCGATAACGGCATTGCCATTGGTGAGCGCTTCCTTGGCCTGATCGTAGAGGGTGGGGTCATAGAGCAACTTGCCGAGAGTGCCTTTCTGCGAGCGGAGGTCGGCGAGAATGGTGTTGAGCTGATCGATGGTGGTTTCCACTTTGTTGGCCATCTCATCCTTCATGAAAAGCTGGCCGACGGTTCCCTGCCCCGATTGCACGTTGGTGACGATCTGATCGCCTTTGGCGAGAATGCTACTTAGGTGGTTATAAGCTTGATCATCGGTGAGCAACTTCCCGAGCGTGCCTCTGCCCTCCTGCACGCCAGCGATCAAATCTCGAACGTCTTCACTTAGAGCTTTCAGATTGGCGAGGACGTCGGCGCTGCCCTCAACAACCGCTTTGATGGCTTTTTCCTCGCCACCGGGGACGGCCTGTCCATCTTGGATGGGAGCGCCGCTGAAGCCGCGTTGAATATTGACGTAACGATTGCCGAGCAGGCCTTCGGTAACCAGGGTGGCGACAGAGTCAGTGAGGATATTGGGCTGATAAGTCCGATCAATGCGCATGACGACTTCAATATTGTGCATATGGTCCGGCGGTTTGCCTTGCTGGCGCGGAACCAGGGTGATGCGTTCGACATTGCCAATTTCGACGCCGTCCAGGCGCACGGCGGCGCCCGTGACTAATCCTGAAACTTCAGGCAGGTACGTTTTCAGACGATACTTGGGGCCAAACATGCCCGGGCCGGTGACATAAAAAATCGCCACGGCAAGAATCAAGAGGCCAACGAGAACGAATAGCCCAACGCGCAATTCCGACCATGTCAATTGTTTGCTGCGCGCCATTCTGGGATTCCTCCGAAAACAACCGGCCTAGTGTTGTGT
>JBAVHY010000556.1:0-3778 GCA_049686315.1 Candidatus Acidiferrum sp.
CGTCACAGCTTCGAGAATTTCTTGCCGAAAACCCGCAAACTGAAGTTTTAGATCAAGGAATGGAAACATTCCACCGTTCCCCCTGAAAGCTTTGCGATGCGAATAGTCATTTTTAGCTTGCGGACACAACGATAGAGTAATTTCTCTTGATTAACAAATCAGGAGGTCTCCCTACATGCGTTCATCCAAACTCTTGCCGGTCATCAGATGCTGCAATTCTGGCACGACTCTGCACATCAAGTGAGAAATCCCAGAGGTACTCGCGGTGCTGTCGTGGTCCGATATCATGTTTTCGATTTTCTCCAGAAACACCATAAGAGAATCCGCCGGTGGCGGAAGATATTGTACAGCCATGAGATTCCTCAATCCGATATCGACGACCGTCTCTCCTTTGCCGACAAATTCCTCAAACGGCTTTTCTCCATTGGTATCTCGTTGCGTCAACAAAAGCGGATAATATCCCTTCTTCATATCGCTTTCGAAGCTCGCCTTGGCCTCAGCTGGCTCTTCATAAACCCTCGGCTCATACCCACTGTTGCGAATGATTGCACAAGCCACAGATTCGAGATCTCTCAGGTCCGCAGCGGGATCGAGCCTGGAAATCAACAGGTGTCGATGAGGAGCAGAGGCTGCAGCAATGACACATATCTGTCCTGCTTCCGACAACGAGATGAAGTACCGCCGAGTGTTCTTGGGGACTGCGAGCACTTGTCGCCTCTGAATCCGCCTCAAGAAGCTGTCCAACAGGCTCCCATCGGAGAAAGCCACGTTCGCAAAACGTGCAGAGGTAACATGTGAGCGCCCTCCAGGAACTACTTCACCTGAAAAAATCACATGTTCCATGATCCGTTTGCTGGCTCCCATTAAGCTGACCGGGTTAGCCGCCTTGTCGGTAGAAACGCAGAAGTACCTGCACGCCGGGCTCTTTTCGCCTAGCCAGCGGAGGAAACGCGCGGCTTTCAAAACATTGGTTTCGAGCATCTGTAGCAGCGAACATGAGTCCTTTTCAGACCGGACGTGCTTCAATGCCGCAAAGTTTAATACCAAGTCGTAGTTTCCCAATTCGGTTAACAGTCGGTGCATAAGAGTCGCACCGTAATCGAGGGGGAAGGTCCTGAAATCCTTGGGGACAAATTCCTCGGGACTGCTTCGCAAATCACGCACCAGCTCTGCGAGACCATTTTCACTCTGATCGACGACGTGCAATGAACGAGGCGCAAACCGAATCAAGAGACGTATCGTCGCAGCACCTATACTGCCTGCCCCGCCAATGACCAGAACCCGCGTCCCCGAAATGTTCCCCGATATCGTCTTCCCGCACGACTCCAAGTCGGACAGAAAGAGGTCTAAGCTTCTTCCCGTCACCAATGAAGATAAGGAATCAGTGCGAGTTTGTATTGTAGATTTCATGCTCTCCTTCTTCGGGTTTTTGGACGATACTCGCCAGAGTCGCAGCAAGAGTGGCCATGTTTCTTCTGCTGTTGGCGCGAGTGAGTACCAGACTTCTGTTATATTCAGCGACTCCGTTCCGCCATTGTTCCTCCAGAACCCCTTCCTGGAGGGCTCTCGCTAAAGTTTCCGGTTCGTCTAGCGGGACAAGGATTCCGTTCCTGACGTCCCCGTTGGGTGTGACCCATTCCCTATTCTGAGGAATGTCGGAAATAATAGGAAACAAACCGCTTGCGAGTGCTTCCAGTAAAGAACTGGAAGTGCCATCTGACCGCGAAGTGGAAATATATATGTGCGATTCCCTGACGATATCTGTCAGGCGTTCATCACTGACTCCGCCAAGGAACTCCACACGGCTGCGCACTTTCGGTGACAGCAATTCGTCCGCTAACCGTTGCGAACTGTCTAGCAGAGGCCCGCCTGAAACAAAGGTCACTGTGAAATCCGCCGCTTCATCCCGTATCCGCGCCAAAGCCCGAATCAAGTATTCGTTGTTGTATACGGGCAAGAAGCCACGAGTGCACACGATGCGGACAGGTCTTGCCAGACGAGGACGCGGTGAAAATCGTTCTGTATCCACCCCGAGGTACAACGACATTGGACGAGTGTTCGGAATAAGTTCTCGAGTCTTTTCTGCGAGATATGCTCCATTGACAAAGACTGCGCTCGCCGACCGTAGCGCAATCCGCGCCACGCCACGCTTCAATCGTCGCCTGTCCAAAATGTCACTACCAACTACGTAAACCGCATAGGGACGAAACCCGCTAGCGAAAGCCAACACTGCAAAACCACCTCCGTAGAGCGTCAAAAGAACATCGGCCTCACAGCGTTTAAGGATTCTTCTCAGCATGGGCGCCGAAAGAAGGTATCGCATAGTGGAATTTACGCCCGAATCTATCAAATGCGTCGCGGCCACCGTGGCCTGCAATCGGTGCATGCCTGAATCCAGGAAAGAATCGGAGCGGCGAAGATAGACACCGTCTCTGTCGTGGCGGAAACTGATGACGTGAATTTCATGCCCGGATTCCGCAAGGCGCACGGCCGCTTCCCTCGACCACGGGCTGGCGACTGACATCAGAATGGCTAGCCTCATCGACTCATCCCTGGATTGCATACTTCCATGCATCGTGAAGCGCCTCTTCTATGGGCACGGACGGCTCGTAGCCAATGGCACGCTTAGCTTTTCCCCAATCTCCGTAGATTCTCTTTTGGTCGGACGATCGCAATAAAGAGGCATCCACTTCGAGGCGAATGGGCCTGTCAGAATACCTCAGGAGCAAATCGATGACTGACCGCACTGAACGGGGTTGACCCGAGCATAAATTGAAAATCTCTCCCCAAAAACTCCCAGCCATCATTCGGATATATGCCTCCACCACGTCACCAACTGCGACGAAATCTCGCTCGCTTTCAAGATTCCCTATCTTGATTACGGGTTCGCCCCCATTTCTCAGAGCCTGTTTGATTCGTGAAAGGACTGCTCCAACCAGCAGGGTGGAGGGGATGCCCGCCCCAATTATGTTGAAGGGCCTCGCAACCACTATCTTCATGCGATAAAACTGTGCATAGTTCTGAGCCACAAGCGTCATGGCATGTTTACTTGCACCATAGTTCTCGGTAGGCGCGCAGGGACTTCCCTCAGTCAGCGGCAATTGGTCCGATACTGCAGTCCCGTACTCGGCTGCTGACCCAACGACCAGAGCACGTGCATTCGGTGAATGTTGGCGGAGTGCCTCAAGCAAATAGAGAGCGCTGAAGAAGTTGCTCCGAAAGAGGTACGCAGGTTTACCTTGAGCTAGACCAACTAGGTTAAACACAATGTCTGGTTGCGTCTTCTTCACCACATCATCGACACGATTCGGATCGCACAAGTCCGCCTGAATGTATTCGGCTAGGCATTCCGAGTCGCAAGCGTAGTCCCTGAGACCCGCACCGAGGACCCGAAATCCTCCTTCAGCTTCTAAGCGGCGCGCAAGGTGCCTACCACAGAAACCGTTAGCCCCAGTGATTAACGCGACGCGCATTCTTTGGATTCTCTATTTGGGAGAAATTTAGCAGGATCTTCTACAAAGTCGGCGCTGGCTTTCTGGTAATCTTCGAACAAACCAATGTCTTTCCAATAGCAATCTGTCCGAAGACAGGCCACTGGTTTGCCGGCCCGGCGAATTGCCATAAGCAGGTCAGGCATATCGAACTTGCGTCCGGCGGGAATCAATTCGATGCAGCGGGCGGATAGAACATTAATTCCCATACTCACTTCGTATTCGATGGACGGCTTTTCCTTGTAGTCTTGCAGGTAGCCGTCTTCTGCTAGAACCACTCCGTAATC
>JBAVHY010000557.1:0-1922 GCA_049686315.1 Candidatus Acidiferrum sp.
CCACCACCCATTGCACATCTACCACAGTTGCGTGAAAACTGGCCTGTATCGCAGGCAAAGCGACATTGACCACGGTGCTGTCAATGAATGCCATGCCGGAGGCGAGGATGGTTGCAGCGAGTATCCATGGTTTGGCTCTGTCCGCGCAGGGGACTTCGCCTCCACCTGATCGTAATACGGCTTCATCACAAGGCACTCTCATGGAGACTATGGATGCTATTTAGGGTGGGTTCGGTCCGAAGACAGATCCGGAGTGGCTGCTGGGCAAAGGCTGGTATTGTGACGGCTCCCGGCCAGATTTGGCCTCTGGATTGACCCATGTGTCCGCTGATGGCGGCTTGACCTGTCGAAGAGGAATCTTGTCTTCAGTCGCCGCTGTTGAACACTACGCCCCGTGGCACTTCTTAAACTTCTTCCCCGACCCGCAAGGGCAAGGATCGTTCCGTCCCACTTTTTCCTGCGAACGCACCACTTGCTGGACCGACTGCGCTTCTCCGCCGCCAGCCATCCGGGCCTGCTCAAGTTCGCGTCGTTTGCGCCGCATGAAATTCTCTTCCAGTTCGTCCGCCGAAGTCGAGACCATACGCGGAGGACGCCGTCCGTTCCCGTCACCGCCCCTCGCAGTCTGAACTCCCGGCTCCTGCCCCTGCGGCGGAGGACCGCCAGCCCCCGCATCCGGAGGCCGCTCCAGAATCTGCATCAGGTACAGATACCGCACCGTATCTTCCTGGAAGCGTTGCATCATCGCTTCGAACATGTCGAACGATTCTTTCTTGTACTCGACCAGAGGATCGTGCTGCCCGTACCCTCGCAGTCCGATACCTTCCTTCAGGTGATCCATGCTGAGCAGGTGATCTTTCCACTGCTGGTCGATCACGCTCAGCATGATCATCCGCTCGTGATGCCGCATGGCATCGGGGCCAATCATCTTTTCCTTCGCGTCGTAACGTTCTTTCAGTTTGTCGAAGATCGCGTCGCCCAGTTCCTGGCGGTTCAACGTCTGGGGCTTCACCCCCTCGGCGACAAAGTCGACGCCGAAGCGGGTAAAGATCGCATCTTTCAGCGCCTTGATGTCCCAATCGTCGGCATGCGCTTTCACCGGGCAGTACTGCTCGAGCAAATCGCCCAGGATCGCCGAAACGTAATCCTGCAGGATCATGTCTTTCTGATCCATGCCCTCGAGTAGCCGACGCCGCAGCCCGTAGACGGCTTCGCGCTGCTTGTTCATAACATCGTCATATTCGAGCAGGTGTTTGCGCGACTCGAAGTGCTGCGCTTCGACTGCTTTCTGCGCCGTTTCAATGCGCCGCGTGATCAGCTTCGATTCAATCGGTACGCCTTCTTCCATCCCCAGCCGCTGCAGCAGGGTCGACACCCATTCCTTGGCGAAGATGCGCATCAGGTCATCTTCCAGCGCCAGGTAAAAACGCGACGATCCCGGATCGCCCTGTCGGCCCGCGCGTCCGCGCAGCTGGTTGTCGATGCGCCGCGACTCGTGCCGCTCCGTACCCAGAATGTGCAACCCGCCGACCGCGGTCACATCGTCGTGTTCTTTGTCGGTCTGCTCCTTGTAACGGTTGAAGGCCTCAGTCCATTTGTCGGTCGGTACCGTGTACTCGTTCCCGTTGTAGTAGAAAATAGAAGTCTGCCCGTCTTCCTGCGGCCCCTCGATCTTGCCCTGCGCCACGCGCAACTGCTGCGCGATTCCCTTCTTCACCATCTCCTGCTTGGCCATGAATTCCGGATTCCCGCCCAACAGAATGTCCGTACCGCGTCCGGCCATGTTAGTCGCAATCGTGACCCTGCCCTTTCGTCCTGCCTGGGCAACGATTTCGGCTTCGCGCTCATGAAACTTGGCGTTCAGCACGACGTGATCCTTGAGGCCCTTTTTCTTCAGCAACTCAGAGAGACGCTCAGATTTC
>JBAVHY010000558.1:0-1566 GCA_049686315.1 Candidatus Acidiferrum sp.
ATCATGAACATCATGCTGGTGAGCGTGACCGAGCGGACGCGGGAGATCGGCATCCGCAAAGCGTCCGGAGCGCGCCGCAGCGACATCCTGCTGCAATTCTTGATCGAGTCCTCCACGGTGGCGGTAATCGGCGGAGCGCTCGGGGTGATCCTGGGAGTGCTCGTGGCCAAGATTGTGTCGCTCGTTTCCCCGTTGCCCAGCGCCGTGCAGCCTTGGAGCGTGGCGGGAGGGTTGGCGGTGGCGCTCAGCGTAGGCCTCTTCTTCGGGACTTATCCTGCATCGAAAGCAGCCAAACTGGACCCGGTAGACGCGTTGCGATCGGAGTGATGCGATAGCGATGAGTTCCATCAGCAAAGCGTTGCCGCAATCGCGAGCACTGCCTCTTCGTGGACTGGTGGCCCGGGGCAGGAGCATGGAGTTCCGCGAGCAAATCATGCTGGCGCTCGATACTCTGCGGCAGAATCCGCTGCGCTCCGCGCTCACGATTCTGGGCATTGTGATTGGAATCATGACCGTGATCACGGTGAGTTCGGTGATCAACGGCCTGAATGAGAACGTGCTGGGCGGCATTCGAGACCTGGGGTCGGACACCATTATCTGCTATCGCTTTCCCTGGGCTTCGCTGTCGCGGCCGCCAAGTGAATGGTTCACGCGAAAGGAATTGGAGGCGGACTGGGCGGAAGATATGTCGCGCCTGCCGCATGTGCTGGCTGCGTCTCCGTCGCTGCGAATCTTTCAGCCGCAGTTTGGCTCTGGAACTTCAGATGTGCGCCGCGGAACGTACCGCGCGAAAAACGTGATCCTCCAAGGCAATTCGCCCTCCATTTCGAAGATCTTTGACATCAAGATTGACTACGGAAGGGAGTTTAACGACACCGATACCGAGCATCGCGCGCCTGTGGTGCTCCTGGGGTACGACACCACGAAAACTCTTTTTCCCGAAGGCTCGGCCGAGGCCGTGGGAAAGGAAGTCACTCTTGATGGGCAGTTATTTACCGTCATCGCCACATTACAGAAACGCCGCCAAGGCCTTTCCGGAAGTTCGAATCCGGAGGACAACATCGCCATAATGCCGGTGACCACGTTGCGCAAACTCTATCCAAACAAAAAGGATTACGTGATTTTTGCCAAGGCCAAGGACCCCAAAGTCGTGGCCGAAGCGGTGGAGGAGATCCGCGATTTGTTGCGCCGCAAGCGGCGGCTGAGCAACGACAAGCCGGATGATTTCGCGCTGTTCACTTCCGACTATTTCCTGGACTTGTGGAACAAGATCAGCTACCTGATCTTTGTGCTGATGTTTGCGGTGGCATCGGTCGGGTTACTCGTGGGCGGAATCGGCGTGATGAATATCATGCTGGTGTCAGTGACGGAACGAACGCGGGAAATCGGTGTGCGCAAGGCCATCGGTGCCAAGCGCGGCAACATCTTGCTGCAATTCCTGACCGAAGCGGTGACGCTCAGCGCGGTGGGCGGAGTGATTGGCGTCCTGCTGGGCGCCGGGATCTCGCTGCTATTGCGCTTTGGAGTTCATTTCCCTGCGGTCCTGAGCATGTTCTGGGTCGTGAC
>JBAVHY010000559.1:0-40640 GCA_049686315.1 Candidatus Acidiferrum sp.
CAAAGCCGGTCTGCGTGTTGCTAATCTTGACGTTCGCGCCCACGATGGCGGCACCCGTCTTGTCAGCTACAGTACCGCGCAGGGACGTCGTCCCGGTCTGCGCAAACGCATTGCCGACAGCCCAAAGCGCGCACAAGATAATGAGAAGAATATGATTCCGCTTGACCGAACTCGAGGACATGGACTACTCCTTTCGGGCACCCACTGCAGCTCAAATTTGTATGTTTATCGGCTTAGGGAAGAAACGGACCCACAACCACGCTTCCAGTGTGCCCACAGCCCCCAGATTGCCCCGACATCAGGCAAGTATCTGCCCGACCAACCGCTAGCCAGAATGACAGGCATTCTCAGACAGTTAAGAGCTTCTGTCAAGCCGATTGACAGGTACGGGAAAGGGGTGTGGAAATGGGAGGCTGAATGGCCTTTACCGTCCGGCGGCATGTGCGAAAATAAAGTACCTGGGAAAGGTACTTCTCCGGGAAACTAGAAGCGTGGCTTGCGAGCGACGGCGCGCATCGGGAAGATTGCCCTGCCCGAGCGCGTGTGTTATAAGCTCAAGATTGGACTCTGGTTAACGACTCGTGCCTTTCATCAATTTTCCTGCGCGCGAAATTAATTGCAAGCTGGTGTACTACGGACCGGGTCTCGGCGGAAAGACCGCGAACCTGCAGTGGATCTACGACCACACGGGACAAAATCAAAAAGGCAAGATGGTGTCGTTGGCGACGGAAACCGACCGGACGCTTTTTTTCGATTTTTTGCCGCTGGACCTGGGTACAGTGCGTGGATTCAAAACGCGCTTTCATTTATATACCGTGCCCGGGCAGGTGTTCTATGAGGCCAGCCGGAAGCTGATCCTGAAAGGCGCGGACGGCGTGGTGTTTGTGGCGGATTCGCAGGAAGAACGGCTGGATGCGAATTTCGAGACGCTGGAAAACCTGCAGGAGCACCTGAGGGAACACAACCTAAATTTTACGACCATTCCGTATGTGCTGCAGTTGAACAAGCGGGACCTACCAAATGTTTTATCGGTGGAAGAGTTGACGCGGCAACTGCAGAAAAAAGGCGAGCCGGTGCTCGAGGGCGTGGCGATTCAAGGGGTGGGGATATTTGAGACCCTGAAAGAGCTGGCAAAGATGGTGCTCTCGGAGTTGAAGAAAGGCAGCTAGGGTTGTTTAACAGCGCACGAAGCTTAGGGCTGAACCTGCCATTTACTTGTAGCCGATGCTGGTTTGTGGCATGGTGAGGGTGATGACGAAACAGATCTACTTTAGAGGATCACCATTGAGCCGGACAAGTGCGGCGGACGGCCTTGTATTCGCGGCCAGCGCATGCGCGTGGTGGACATTCTGCAACTGCTGAGCGCGGGTGCGACGTTCGAAGAAATCCTTGCCGCTTATCCGTTTCTTGAACGGGAAGATATTCTTGCGGCGATTGAGTATGCCGCGCTGCAAACCGATCACATCATACTAAAATCCGCGTGAGATTTTTGGCGGACAATCAATTACCCGCAGCGTTGGCCAAGCTGCTAGTATCGCGGGGACACGAAGCCATCCCGTTCTTGAGGCGGGACTTGGCGCGGCGAAAGACGAAGAAGTCTGGGAGTATGCTTCCACGAACTCCCTGGTGTTAATCACAAAAGACGAGGACTTTTCTCGACATGCATCGTCGCCGGATGCCGCAGTCCAGGTGGTATGGGTAAGACTTGGGAATTGCCGCAAGCCTGCACTGTTCTCGGCGTTCGATTCAATTCTCCCCTAACTGGTAACCGCCTTAGAAGCGGGGAGAAAGCTCGTAGAAATTCGATGAGTGCGTAGCCGTGACTTGCGATAAGTCCAGGTTGTCCTTGCGAAAATTGAAGAAGGGGAGCTAGCAAGGTCCTAACTAGCGGAAATTTACTTCAAGCGGGACAACAGTGGCAACTGGCTTGCCATCAAGCATGGCCGGTTTGCACTTCCAAGTGTTTATGGTTTTGATTACCTGGTCGTTGATACCGAAGGGAGCACCCTTGACGATTCGGGTGGCTCTGACAGCACCGTCGGAACCAACGACGCCCTCCGCAGTGACAATTCTTCGCTGTGCTCGGAATGACGGGCGGTGTTCTCTGAGAGCGGCTGACCGATCTAAAGATCGGCCACTACAGAAGCGCGTTGGGATGGGTGACGGTTTCGTGTACAGCTAGAAGCCAGCCGCGGCTGTAGATTCGGATTCGAAGGTGGGGATGGCTTCGACGAGGCGGGTGACAGTGAGAGCATCGCGGACGCGGCCCTGGCCACAGACGAGGTGGAGTCCACCGCCCTGACGGGCGAGGGAGATGGAGAGTTTTACCAAGGAGGAGATGCCGGAGCTGTCGATTTGCGGAATGTCGTTGAGGTTGACGACCAGCTTGCGCGCGCCCTGCTGCACGAGCTTCTGGGTGAAGTCGTTCAGATGCTCGCTGGGTTCGCCGATGGTGAGCCGGCCGTGGATCTGAAGGTAATGGATGCCCCCGGCTTCGCGCGCGGAGACCTCCAACGGTGAATGAAGCGTCATGAGATTCCCTCAGTTCGAATTCGACGGCCGCCAGCCCCCCAAGGCAGTGGCGGTACTTGCGGCCCTTGCATTATACGATGAAGGGTATGGAGAACAAATCCATTGAGTGGAGGCGGCACCCGTGGAAGGTTTCCACAGAGGAAGGGCGGGCAATCCAGGAAAAGCTTCGGAGAGAGTGGGAAGGCGCGGACCGGGTAGGGACGATTCGGACGGTGGCGGGGCTGGACGCCGCGTTTGTGGTGACGGGATCGCAAGCGCTACAGAAGAAAGCGAACCGGTGGCAGCGGCTGCGGGAAGCGAACCAGGCGATTGGGTGCGTCGTGGTATACCGTTTTCCGGAGATGGAAGAGATGACGCGGGCGTTTGCGATTGTGCCGCTGGAATTTCCGTATATACCGGGGCTGCTGAGCTTTCGAGAGGTGCCTGTGCTGCTGGCGGCGCTGCAAAAACTGAAGGAACTCCCGGATGCGCTGTTCTGCGATGGGCAGGGGTACGCGCACCCGCGGCGATTCGGGCTGGCGTGCCACTTGGGGGTGTTGTTGGACAGGGTGGCGATCGGATGTGCGAAGAGCATTTTGATCGGCAAGCACGCGGCGCTGAAAGAGAAGGCGGGAAGCTGGACGGAGTTGGTGGATGCGGCAGCCAGAGGGGAGAGGATCGGGGCGGCGGTGCGGACGCGAGGAGGGATAAGACCGGTGTACGTGTCTCAGGGGCACCGGGTGAGCCTGGAAACCGCGATCGAAATGACGCTGGCGGTGACCGACGGTTACCGCGTCCCACGGCCGACGCGCGACGCGGATCATTTTGCTAGCGAAATCAAAAGAAAGCTGTTGCAGGGCCAGCTATGAGAAAAACAAATTGAAGGTAGAAAAAGTTCAAGCTGCAGGGAGGTGCCGGCGCTGCGTATAATCTGCCTCACGGTGGTATGTCCCCACTTGATAGCGCGAATGAGCAGAACAAAACGGGATCGCGTCCATTCGCACCGGAGAACTCGATGAAGCCCATGGGCATCCTGTGTTGTGGTGTATTGACCCTGGTGCTGCTTGCCATCCCCTTGCGAGCGCAACCGGCGCCGCCAGCAACCTCCCCGGCACCTTCTTCCGCAAGCGTTGCCACCCCTGAAGTACCACCTGCCATCACGGAGAAACTGAATCAGTTGGAGCAGAAAGTGACCGCGGCGCAATCTTCTGCGGACAATGCGTGGATGCTGACGAGCGCGGCTCTGGTGCTGCTGATGACCGGGCCGGGGCTGGCGCTGTTTTACGGCGGGCTGGTCAGGCAAAAGAACGTGCTGGCGATCATGATGCAGAGTTTTGCGCTCATGGCATTAATTACCGTGCTGTGGGCGCTGGTGGGCTACAGCCTGTGCTTTGGCGGCAATGGCCCGGTGATTGGAAACTTTCAGATGGCGATGCTGCGCGGAGTGGGGGTGATTCCCAATGCCGATTACTCAGGGGACCGCAATTGACATTCATGGTGTATCAGCTGATGTTCGCGATCATTACGCCCGCGCTGATCACCGGGGCCACCGCGGAGCGAATGAAATTTTCCGGAACTGTGCTGTTCATGACGCTATGGTTCCTGGTGGTGTACGCGCCGATGGCGCACATGGTGTGGGGGAAGGGTGGGTTTCTGAATGCATCGCTCGGAGGGAAGTTCCCTACCCTGGATTTTGCGGGTGGACCCGTGGTGCACGTTACTTCGGGGGTGTCGGCACTTGTGTGCGCGCTCTATCTCGGCAAACGCGTGGGCTATCCAAAGCAGCCAATGCCGCCGCACAGTTTGGTGTTGAGTTTTACGGGAGCCTGCCTGTTATGGGTTGGTTGGTTTGGATTTAACGCGGGCAGCGCGTTGGCTTCGAGTGGTCTGGCATCAAGCGCGTTCGTGGCCACGCATTTTGGAGCTGCAGCAGCAGCGATAGGTTGGAGCCTGGCGGAATGGATCAAAAACGGGCGTGCGAGCGCACTCGGCGCGATCTCGGGAGCGGTTGCGGGTCTGGTGGCGATCACACCGGCAGCGGGGTTTGTGGCGCCGAGCTCGGCGCTGGCGATTGGACTTATTGCCGGGGTTTTCTGCTTTTGGATGGTAACAAAGTTCAAGGCTATCTTCGGCTACGATGATGCCCTCGACGCCTTTGGAGTGCACGGAGCGGGCGGGACGATCGGGGCGTTGCTCACGGGCGTGTGCGCGCAGGCGGCAATCAATCCCATTTTCGGCGAAGGCAAGGCCGTCGGCGGGCTCGATGGGCATTGGAGCCAAGTAGGAAACCAGTTAGTGGGCATATTATGCGCGTGGGCATTCGCGCTGGTGGGCACGACCGTAATTCTGAAAGCGGTGGATCTGACGATCGGGCTGAGAGTTTCTGAAGAGCAGGAAGTGCAAGGCCTGGACATTACCCTGCATGGTGAAGAAGGGTATAACTTGGAGTCATAAGACAACGGGAAGCGCAGTTTGACAACTCGAGGCGGGAGCACAGATTCGTATGATGAAAATTGAAGCGATCATTCAGCCGTCGAGGTTTGAATCCGTCAAAGATGCATTGTTGGAAATCGGAATCGAGGGCATGACGGTAACCGAAGTGCGCGGGCACGGACGGCAGAAAGGACACACGGAGGTGTACCGCGGGCGCGAGTATACAGTGGACTTGCTGCCGAAGGTAAAACTGGAGATGGTGCTGCCTGACCAGATAGTAGATCGGGCGGTGGAAGCGATCTTGAAGAGTGCCAAGACAGGAAAGATAGGGGACGGTAAAATATTCTTGTCGCGCGTGGAGGAAGCGATCCGGATCAGGAATGAGGAGAGGGGCGAAAGCGCGCTCTGAATTTGACCATGTCCTCGCCACGTCCAAGTCTCGTTTCCGGAGTTCGCCCAACTAAGACAATGGAAGAATCGGTTACGCCGCTTTCGGTGCTGGGGCCGCAGTGCGACGCCCATCGGGAGCGAATACGCAAGCTATTTGAGAGCGGTGCGAGCGCGCAGGAAACGCTGCGGCAGTTGTGTGAACTGGCCGACGGAACAATCCGCAAAGTCTTTGGCGAACTGCAGAGCGTAAGGGACGGCGCGAACCTGGGACTTTGCCTGTTGGCGCTGGGTGGTTATGGCCGCGAGGTGCTCTTTCCTTACTCGGACCTGGACTTACTGTTTCTTTTCGCGAACGAAAAGATCGAGGAAGAGTCGCGTCCGCTGATAGCGGAATTTTCGCGCATGCTATGGGACCTGGGATTCCGGGTCAGTTCCGCGGGACGCACGCTGGATGAATGCAAGCGAATTGAACAAGACAACGCGGAATTCCACCTGGCGATGCTGGACCGGAGGTACCTGGACGGAGACAAGGCGCTGTTCGAGAAGCTGGACACGAAGATTATTTCCGTGACCGAAAGGCAGTCCAGGCCATTTCTACTCGTCGAACTGCAAAGGCTGACGCGGGACCGGCTGGGCCGCTACGGCAACACCATTTTCCACCTGGAGCCGAACGTGAAAGACGCTCCGGGAGGCCTGCGCGACTTTCATTCGACACTGTGGATGCGGCAGCTGGCGGGGGAGAGGCGCGACCCGCGGTTCAGCCCGGTGAATGAAGATGAGCTTACGCGCAATGCGGTGGAATTCCTGAGCGCGATCCGCTGTTTTCTGCACTACAACAATGGGCGGAACGACAACACGCTAACGTATGAATTACAAGCGCAGGCGGCCGAGCGTTCGCTGGGAATTGACGACAATTTGCGGCGCAATGCGGCGGAATGGATGCGTTTATATTTCCGCCACGCGCGGACCTTGAACCGGCAATTATCGCGATATGTGGAACAACGCGCGCCGGGGGCTATCACCTTGCGGCGGCGGCTGCTGAATGCGGCGATGGGAGGGAGGCCGGAAGCTCAGACTGGAAAGCCCTTCACAGTACGGGATGGCTTACTGGAAATTACAAACGAACCAGACTTCGCGGACCGCAATGTTACCTATTCGCTGCTGTCGGAGGCGGCGCGCACCGGCGTACCGTTGAGCCGTGACGCAGAGCGCAGCATCGCTTACATCATGACGCATCCCGAGTTGCCGCAGCGCAATTCGCGGATCACCTGGCCGGTGCTGGCGGAAATACTGGGCGCAGATTTTCCGGGCGTGGCTTTGCGGCCGATGCACCGCTTGGGCCTGCTGGTTGAAGCGCTACCGGAGTTTCGAGCGATCGATTCGCTGGTGGTGCGGGATTTTTATCACCGTTACACCGTGGACGAGCATTCGCTGCGCACGATTGAGCATTTGCAGGAACTGACCGAACCGCCGGAGCCGCTTGGGAAACATTTCACGCCGCTCTGGCGCACGGTGGATCGCCGTGATTTGCTGATCCTTTCCCTGCTGCTGCACGACGTGGGCAAGGGCATGCCAGTCGAGAATCACGTGACGGGGAGCTTGCAGGCGCTGGAAATTGCGGCCGATCGGCTGAAGCTCACTCCGGAGGAAAAAGCGGAGGTACATTTCCTGATTGAGCATCACCTGGACATGTCTGCGACCGTGCAACGCCGCGATATCTTCGACCCGGCCACGGTCTCCGGGTTTGCGGTCACGGTGAGCACGCACGAACGCCTGCAGCGGCTTTGCCTGCTGACGTATGCGGACATTCACGCGGTGAACCCCGAGGCGCTGACACCGTGGAAGGCCGAAATGTTATGGCAGCTGTTTGTAGGCACGTCGAATCATTTCAGCCGGACATTGGATCGCGACCGGCTGCACGCCTCCGACGAAGCAGCTTTGTTGGAACAGGTACGGAAGCAAGCCACGGACGTTAACAAGCCGGAAATCGAACGGTTCCTTGAAGGCTTCCCGCGGCGCTACCTGGCCGTGCATTCGACAGCGGAGATTGCGGCGCATTTCGCGCTGTACCGCAAACTTGGCTCGGAACCGGTACAGACGGAGATAAAAAAGTCGCATCACGCGTATGTGCTGACGCTGCTTTCGGCGGACCGCCCAGCGTTGTTTGCCACGATTGCGGGAGCGCTGGCGGGGTGGGGCATGAATATCGTGAAGGCGGATGCATTTGCAAACGATGCGGGCGTGGTGCTGGATACGTTTCACTTCGTGGATATGCACCGCACACTGGAATTGAACCCCGGCGAAATCTTGCGGTTCCAGCAGAGCCTTGCCGACGTTTTGAACGGCAAGCAGGCGCTTGAACCCCTGCTGAAGGGGCGCCTGGCGGCGGGAATGGCGCGGCCGCCAAAGGTGGCGGTATCGACGGCTATCAATTTTGACGACGCATCTTCCGAGCATTGCACACTCGTTGAAGTTGTGACGCAGGATCGCCCAGGGCTACTGTACGGAATCGGTGCGGCACTGGCGCGGTTGGAGTGCAACATTGATGTGGCACTGATCGATACGGAAGGACAGAAGGCGATCGATGTGTTTTACCTTTCAGCGCAAGGAAAGAAACTGACGGCGCAGAAGCAAGAGCTCCTCCGCGAAGTCCTGCAGGCAACGCTCGCCTGAACTCAGGTCTCTCCCTAACTAGCTTGAGAGATCGAGACTAAGTCGAAAGGTGGTCAGCCCCCCCGGGCCTGGTTTTACTTACTTCACATACTTTCTCGGCGGCCATAAAAGCATTTGACAGCCCGTTAGGATGTCCCTAAAGTCTCGCCTAAGAGTATGTCCGCTGGATAATAGTTTGCGCGGTAACCGCACTTGTTCGACGAATGAGAGGATGCTCAAGCAGGAATCCGACTATGCGATCTTGCGCACGTTCGATCTCGGGAATTCTACGTACACTGATTCGGCGGGACGTGAGCCGACTTCTGATGGTTTCCGCGATTGCTGCAAGCCCTTGTTTTGCCGACGGAGGAATTCCCCAACTCACCCTCGATCCCGTAAACGTGAAGCAGGAGGGAGTGGTGAGCTTTTCAATTCTGTCGCTAGGATCGGAGAGCCGGTTCGATTTCTCCGGGCCACAGTATCTGGTGGGTCAGACTGAGGATGGAATGTTCCGGCTGTACGTGGATGTCGACAGCATCCAGCAAGTTCGGTTTAATTCGTTCACTTTCACGGCATATCTGGCGGAGCTGGGGGCGGGCGGGCGAAAGACATATAAATTTCAAATCACGGGAAACCCAACGGGATCGTTTCGGGATACCCCTGTCAGAGCTTCGTTCCATGTGAAACGCCTGACGACAAACGCAACCGGCGTGATCCTCATGCCGGCATACAATGCCACGAAGACGGACCTCCTCGAGACAGAAGAGCAGAAAGAACCAGGATACGTGAGTATTTCGGGTGGCAGTCCGGTGCAGGTCCGCCTGGGTAATGTTCCCGACGCGATGGGAATTTCAGTGACGAATGTTGCCGTGAGTGAAAGTTGTCCGAAATGCTGGAGGCGAATTTCTTCAACGGTGAATGATAAAAACCCAATCGGAATCGAGCCTGGTTCCAACGCCACCCTGCCCATCGACCTGCTCCCGAATTCGATCCCCGCTCTGATGCAGGGTGCGCTGATGATCAAGCCCGACGTGCCACATGACACGCTGATGCTGACAGTGACGTATCACACGGTTCCGGGGGGTGCGGATAGGAAACAGACCGTCCCGTTCAAGATTCGATTCGGTCCGGGCCTCTTGGGGCTTGCACTGGCGCTCTGCGCGGGAATTGCACTGGGTCTCGCGGCGCGGTATCTGCTCACCGGCAAGCTTGGAAAAGACAACGAAGGAGCGCTGCACGCCATTCTTTCGGCGCTTGTGCTGGCACTCATTGCCGAGTTTGTCGGCGTAATGATGACGGCTTACGGCAATTCGAAGCTCGTTCTGTTTGACCTGGACATAGACCCACGGCAACTGTTTCCTGCGTTCATTCTCGCAATCCTGGTGAGCGGGGGCGCGGCAGTTGTTTCTTGGATGAAGGGCATGTTCGCAAAGACGCCATGAGGAACCTCTATTCACAGCAGCACGGCAGACATTCCGCGCAGGTCATTTGGATACTATGTTCGATTCTACTTGTATTAGGTCTTTTTCCGCTGCAAGGCACAGAGAGTCCGAGTGAGGGCGAGTTCGAGCGGCCCATCATGATGGACAGCGACGGCCCGGGTTCCGAGCTTTTTGTTCTAGACAACTGGGAAACTCTGCATGAATTCCGAGTAACGAACAACAGCCTTGAGGAGCACGGGAGCATCACTCTGCCTCGCACGCTCGCTGCGGCTGATATGAGCTATGCTCCGGCGGGCGGTACCGACTCAGTGCTTATCGCAGGGACGCTGGACGGCCGCGGAATCGTGGCGAGATACGCTCTCGATGGGCGGCAACTGCAGGTGTGGACGTTTCGAAACTTTTGCTCAGGGATCGACTTCGGAGCGAAAAGTCACACAGCGTACGTGGCGACGTCAGATTCGAACGAAATTTACCAGCTGGATCTCAAAGGAACCGAGAGTGCGTACGTAACGCGCATTTCCAATGCAACGAAGCTTGGCCCGCTGGCGTTCGATGAGGCCAGTCAAAAGATATATATCGCGGACGTGGCTGCGGGCGTCATCTACCAATATTCGTTGGGGACAAAGACGTCAAAAGTGCTGGTTTCGGATCTCAGTACGCCGAATGCCTTGTCATTCGATCCTGACACAGGCCGGCTGTACATTGCCGATCCGGGGAGAAGGGCAATCTTCACGGTTGACACGCATTCGACTAAGCCTAAGGCAACCGAATTTGTATCTCGCCCGTTGAAATCTCCGTACGGCATGGCACTACTCTCGAACGATCGCATGGCCGTTGCGGATTACGGCGCCAACAGCGTCTTCGTTTTTTCCAGCAAGGGAGCACTGCTTTTCCGATTCCCGCCAAAGAACTGACCCCTCACAGCTAGGTCATTAGTTTCCCTTCCGTGCAATCTCTTCATATATGAAATGTCGAATCCGGTTTTTCGTAAGTTGACGCTCGAGAATGCAAAGAAAAAATGTGACAGTTTCTTGACCAGCCGGTGACAAATGTGGAGTCCACTCCACGCAAAGTAGGGTTGTCGGCTACATGGCCGGCGATGGAAAGAAGCTGGCTAAGTGTACGTGGCCGAGTAAGTCGTAATTGCTTTGGCAGAGTAGGGTGACAATGATCAGAAGGGCTATATCGGTATTCGCGATGGCACTGTTTGGAATAACGGGCGCCAGCGCTCAGTCTGGTGTGCCAATCCTCACCGGAGGAGCTGGCTTTTTTGGTGCCACGCAAGGCGGCGCTTCCTCCTTCGAGCCCGTTGTGGCGCCTGTGCTGGTGGTTCCACTTGGGGAACACTGGCTTGTCGAATCGCGCGCTAATTTGCTGGGATTTATCGCCCGCCAGGATGGGACAACGGGACCTTATCATGGCCAGTTCTTCGGTACTCTTGAGTATTTGCAGTTGGACTACAACGCTAATTCACACCTTACGATAACCGCCGGCCGTTTCCTGACTCCTTTTGGCATATACAACGAGCGGCTCAGTGCGATTTGGATAAGCAAACTGCAAGACGCTCCGGTCATCGCGGCAATTGGCACCGCCGACGGATATAGCGATGGCTTCATGCTGAGGGGCGCATTGATCTCCAATGACCGCTATGCAGTGAATTACACCGCCTACTTTTCAACCTTGAGCAATGTCACTAAGTTCGAGTCGCAGCGAACGTCGGGCGGCAGGGTGGGAGTCTTCTTCGCCGGGACGAGGCTGGAAGTGGGGACCTCCTACGCGAGGACGCTGCAAAATCAACACTTGAACTCTTTCGGCCTTGACGTTTCCTGGATTCCCCATCGTTTGCCCCTCGAGATTAAAGGTGAGTGGGCGCATTCGCTGGGAGGCTACGGCTACTGGATTCAAGGAGCGTACCGCCTGTCACAACTTGGAGGTGCGAGTTCCGCGATTGGACGCCTCGAACCGGTGTTTCGCATGCAGCAGTTTTCCCGGTCCCAGCAGGTCGCAGGCGATTTTCTGCCTTCCACAAGCATGCGCAGCCCCCAATTTGGCCTGAACTACTACCTTCCGCATGAAATAAGGCTGAACGGGAGCTATGGACGTCAATACATCTCTCAATCCACTGATATTAATGTCTGGGAGTTTGGCATCACTTATCGGTTCTTGTTCCCTCTTTGGCCAGGAGAATCCAAATGAAGCGCCGGATATGCATTTTACTTGCCTTGGTCTGCTTTTTTGGCGCGGGCGCCGCCAGCTTGGCACAGACGAGTGCAAAGCCCTCGCAGCACAATTCGAAGGGGAATCCGGTTGCCACAAGTAAAGTTCAAGCTTCGTCATCTGACGGGGAAAAACGGTTCCAGACGAATTGTGGACGGTGCCATAACCCACCCGAGGATATTTCGCCGAGAGAAGCGCGAGCGGTCGTCCGGCAAATGCGTGTACGGGCGATGCTAAGCGCGGAAGATGAAAAGCTTATTTTGGAATTCCTGGCGCCTTAATCAATTCACTGCAGGAGCGTTGACTTGAATTCGTTTAAATCATCATTTTTATTAGGATGTGTATCGCTCTTCGTGGGCGTACCCGCGGGCCGCGCTCAATCACCCCGGCGGATTGAAATCACTGCGCAGAGGTTTAACTACACTCCGGACTCGATCACACTGAAGAAGGGGGAACCGGTTGTCCTAGTGCTGCGTAGCATGGATGTTACACATGGCCTTAAAGTCGGCGAACTGAACATTAAATCGGAAGTGAAGAAGGGAACGGATACGGAGATTCAAATAACTCCCACGGAGGCGGGGCATTTTGTGGGGAAATGCGCGCATTTCTGCGGGAAGGGCCATGGAAAGATGACGCTGCAAATCGACGTGATTCCATAATGAAAATACAGGCAGTACAGAAAGTCATTGCTGGCTTCGGGGTAGCCATCTTTGCCGCTACCTTATTGGCCGTGCTTCTGCTGGTCTCGCGCGGGGCCCAAGCGCGCCCACTCGGAAAGTGGGAGACCCGAATCATGACCTTGGCAAAACACCGGCTCCTCGTCGGCAGCAGGAGTCTTAAGAATCCATTGCCAGCAACATCCGAAAGCATCGCGGAGGGCCAGCAGAATTTCTCGCATTATTGTTTTGCCTGTCATGGGTTGGACGGTCAAAATACCGGGGTACCCTTCGCCGAGGCCATGTCCCCGCCCGTGCCCTCACTCGCGTCAAGGGAAGTCCAACACTACACCGACGGCCAACTCTACTGGGTTATCAAGAACGGATTATGGCCCTCCGGAATGCCCGCGTCGCGCGGTATTCTCGCGGACGAGGAGATATGGTCCATTGTGATCTATGTTCGCAATTTGCCCCGCGAAGGAAGCTTGGGCGAGCCATCGGCCTATAGCGGAGATGCCTGCGGTGGGGCCGTGGAGCAGGCGCCTTCGCCGCAAGGCACAAAGCAACCGAAGCAGTCATCTCCCTGAGGCTGTTGGCCCAGTTGAAGAAGCTATTTTCCCTCTTCTGAATCAATAACTCGGTTCGGTCAGATGAGCATTTAATTCATGTTTATTGCAACAAACTCGCAACCTAAAACACGCGACTCTTCCAGCTCGAACTTCCGTTATTCATTTGGAACTTTTGCGTTTGAGAAGGGTCACCTGAAATTCGCAACCCGTTTGGCTGCCTTGCTGACATTCCTTTTTCTTCTGGTCACCGCGTTTCGAGCGGGTTGGACGCGGGCCGAGACTGACTTTCCTAACTACTATACCGCTGCGACGCTGGTGCGCCAGCATCAGCCCTTACGTAACTATTACGATTGGACCTGGTTTGCTCGGCAAATGAACTATTCCGGAAACGGCAGGCAGCTAGGGGCCTACACGCCACAGACACCGCTGACCATGATTCCCATGGTGCCGCTCACCGGGTTTACGGCACAAGCGGCTAAGCAGATCTGGCTGATTTTCGACCTGGTTTTTCTGGGGGCGACCGTCTGGTTGCTGTCACGGGTCACACGATTCAGCCCCGATACTATCTGGCTTCTAGTGTTTTGCGGCTATTTTTCACTGTGGACGAACTTTCTTTATGGGCAGTACTACATTTTCTTGTTGTTTCTTCTCACCCTCGCATTTTATTTTCTGGACCGGAATAACCATTCAGCGTGCGGCCTTTTCGCCGGTATTGCTTTCGCACTGAAGCTATATGGCGGCCCATTCTTGCTGTACTTCGCCGCTAAGCGTCAATGGAAGGCATTGATCGGAATGACAGCCGGGGTTCTCCTTCTGATCGGCGTGGCGCTTGTGCTGTTCGGACCGGCTGACGTCCGTTATTACGCCACGCAAATTCTCCCTCGATCCCTCGAAGGCGGCTCAATCGACCCTTACAATCCCGGTGTGCCCACGTTTTCGACCTTGTTGACACGCTCATTTGTAGCGGAGCCGGAACTGAATCCTCACCCGCTTTGGAATGCTCCATGGCTTTTTTTCTTCCTCCGGAGCTTCATTTCGTTACTAATTGTTGCTCTACTTTTTCTTGGCACAAGCATGAGGCGAACCAGCGATCGGCACGACTTCGCATGGTTCGTCATTGCTGTAGTTCTGCTTTCGACGAGCACGGCTTCCTACACATTTGTCATTCTCTTGTTGCCATTGGTCTTGCTGTTGGAAGAGTCCGGGTTCTGGGGAAGTGCTTTCTTAGTGGTTTCTTATTTGCTTTTAACGCTGCCCTTGCGTCCGACCTGGTTGTTTCCGAAGGTGTGGTTGCTACTAGCCCTCTTTGTAGTTGTGGGATACCAGAGTTGGCGGGGAATGTCTCGCCGAATCACTCTTGCAGCGGCGATGTTTGCTGCACTGATTTCCTTCGCGGACGCCAAGCGGCACTTACAGAGCTTTGCAAACGAGCCGGGGCAGCATTTTGAGCGAGTTGCCGTACAAGAGGGAGCCATATTCTCTTCCTTCCCAGTAGTTTCTCGTGCCGGCCTTTTCTATCAATCGATGGGGAAGGGGCGGTATGTGCTGCGGTGGCTGCATGACCATCGCAACGAAGAGCTCTCGTTCGAAGGACATGCCCTTCACCCCAGACTCGCCCCCGATGGCGAGTCCATCTACTTCGAGTTGGTTGCAAATCGGACCTCCACCATGATGCGCTTTGATCCATCCACAGGAGAAGTTGGACCGCGATCAATTTCGGTCCCCGAAGATTCTCCCGCTTCGGTCGTCTCCCCGGATGGAAAATGGATGGCATTTGAGTCCGCACAAAATGGCCCGTCGCAAATTTGGCTCCGCGATCTGTCAAACGGTAAAGAGAGGCGATTGACAGGCGGGAATTGCAATAGTTCCTCGCCTGCCTGGGAATTGGATTCCAAAGGCATACTCTTCGCCAGCGATTGCGGCCGAGCGTTTGGTTTGTCTTCCTTGTATCGCGCACCAATGACTGATGGCAACAACTGACACTGCGGGGACCGCAGTTATATGCCGACGCGTGGATGGTGCAGGGGCGAAAAGGCCATTTCCGCCGACCGTTTTAATACGTGGCGCATCTATTTGTGGCCGAATTGGGCATATCTACCATCGTGGCCGTTTGTTCACACACTTATTCCTTTGTATATATGCTTCTCTTCGTTATTACTGGCGTATGGCTCACTCGCGGCCCGAGTTGCCTTGGGAACGATTGATGCTTATCAACATCACCGGGGTATCGTTGGAGACAAAATCTGGAGCGCGACAGGATAACAAGCTCTTCTTCGGCCGATGACGTTGCCCTGAGGGGCGGAGAAACCGCGGTTTTGGAGCCCGATCCAAATGACTTGGCATTGTTTTCCGAATCTCGCGTTCATCGAGTGCCCTCTTTGGCATGTTCAACCAGCAAATCACGAACGAGAGTGGCGGCCGTGGCGGGATCTTCGCCATAAGGCAGGCGAAACGATGGGAGCTTTGCCAACCCCTCGAACACTGCGGCGTGTTGAGACTGGAAGCGGTCGCTGTCCTTGAAGAGCAGGCTTGCTGCCAGATGCTCAGAAAGCTGGCCCTGCCCCAGAGGAACAAGACGGGGCTCTGTTGCAACTGACCTTTGAAGGAGTACGGAGCACACCGGAATTACACGGTGCGCTTGCTTGCGTTGAAGCTTGCTCTTGTCGAAGTAATAGAAGCGGACATCGCCGTATGACGATGCGCGAACCTCGCTGCGCAGTTCCGGGTAAAAATCTAATGTTGCCGGGCGAAACACCGCCGGGAATGGGTCGCCCCACGCGTATATGTTGGAAGCAGCGCACTCCAGGAAAACCAACTGATCCGCGAAGAATTCCATGCCGAGCATCGCTGCTGCGTACGCGGCGGTGGTCTTACCGCTGTTCGGCTCCCCAAGCAGCACAACGCCCTTTTCTCCCAAGGCAACACAGGCTGCCGACAGACTTGTGAGCCCCAGGCTTGCAGCGCTCATGCAAAGCAGGGTACCCAGCGGAGGCCGGACAATGAATCTGGGTTCGCTGGCTTGGGTAAACCCTTCATCCAGGAATGCAACTCCAAGCCGTGCTTTCGCGTCCACAGCCAGAAAGCTCCGTTGCCCCATGTTCACAAAGCTGAGGTCTCGGTCGGAAAACGCCGGGGTGCTTCTATCCGGCGGAGTGAAATGACCGGATTCGCCCACGATTCGCCATTCAAATTCGGGATCGCCCTGCGACAATTGCGGATAGGAAGCGAAGAACTGAAGTGTGAGTTCGAGAATCTTGGGGCTATTGGTCTCCACACATACAGTCCTTCCCATGAGCTGCAAGCTGATCCTGTACGGCGTGGGCTCGAAACGGTGAAGCGGATCGAGACGCTTGCTACCCGTCTGGATTGCCGGTGTCACGCGAGTATCACCCCGTCGTTTTGGGTGCTTCGATTAGCGTATTGTGAAACTCTGCTGAGGATTCGTTCGAGATGGCGCTTGAGTTTTCCCGCAACAACGGTGGGATCGCCGCCATATCGCAGCCGCCAGCAGGGGATGGCAATCAAACGGTTAATCACCTGACGCTGCTGTTCAACCAGCGCGGGAGGCTCGGCCATAAGGTCTTGCTCGATGCGTTCCGCGGCGTCCGCGGGAGACATCTTGGTCATGCGGAACACGGGTCCTTCCTGCCGGTCCAGAAAAATCAGACATTCCGGCTCGCAGAACTTGGCTCGTTTCAGACCGAACTGACGTTCCGGATCAAATCGCAGAATCGACTCCCCCTCCTGGACCTCTGTCGGTTCTCGATTAACGAGTTCTTCAAACCAATTCCGAGCCTCAAGGCGCAATTTCAGGGACGCGGCAACCCCCCAGGCGCAAAGGCCTCCGGCTTCTGCTGAACAGAAAGTTCGATCGTCTGAAAGAAATGCTAGGCCGGCACGCGCCAGGGCCAACGCTAGCGTGGACTTTCCCGAGCGTGAAGGCCCAGCGAGTAGATATCCTTTGCCACTTTCCACGACGCACGAGCAGTGAAGTTCCACAGTTCCGACCGAGGCGGCGACAAGGGACATAAGCATGGGAAAGATCACCGCCTTCCAGTAGTCGCGATCCAACCCCATGTTCATTGAGAACCTCCCCAGCACACGCCGTTTGCATACATCTATGAGCAAGGAGCTGTCGGAATCGAAGCCGGCAAACACCAAGTGTTCGAGTCCACGAATGTACGGCTTTGGCCACGGAGGTTCGGTACAAGCCTTAGGGTCGACCCAGAAACGGAGAGAGAATTCCCCGCCCCTGCCGGAGGATGTCACAGGCAAGAAAACCTCGCGCGCGATCTCGAGGATTGGCTCAAAATTCGTCTGCAGTGTGCACACCGCACCCGCAGCCACAAATCTTCCGTGAAGTGGGGTTTGGGCATCCCGGCGAAGAAAATCTCCTGACTTCATGAGCGACTCCACTCCTTGCTGTTCGGAGTGAACTCCGTCATAGACACTATTTCGCCGCGCTCGACGCAACCAGTCATTCTCGTCTAACTTCTCAAGCAGCCTTTCTTCTGTTCAGCCAGAGCCATCGGGGGATTTCACACAGATACCGCAATCCCGAACTGGCGTGAAATAGAACTCGATGAAACAAGAATTGGCGGTGCCGCCACTGGGGATCGAAGAGGACGGTGGGCCGCTCCTTGATCGAACGAGCGATGCTAACGGGTCTCGTCCAGGGCAATAAGCGGCGTCGCATGAAATGCCTTCGACGCGCTTCGTCATGCAAGAATTGGCGATGTAGGAAGAGAACCAGCTTTGAGGCTGAGAATAGATCCAATTCGTAATAGGGTATCTTTTCAAAAGCCAACTGCCGTCCATAGTTGTCAAGCCAAACCTTCACGGCGGGACGAAGGTCCGTCTTCCACGCCTGCACTATGGCGGGAAGTGGAGCTTGGAAAAACTGCGCAGCCAATTCTGTAACGATGGCCACAAACTGGGGCAGCACTGCTTCTGCTTCGGCGCACCCCTCGACACCTTGCCAGAACAATGCATCATTTGCCCGCCGATGAAGGCAATACGCAATTTCATAGAGCCAGAACATCCTTATCCATCCACCCAACAGGTGTTGCAGCACGTGCAAGATCTGCAGCAGAAACGCATCCTCGTCGTACAAAGCGGGAAAGTAAATTCCTCGCCACTCATGGTTGATCGTCCGGGGCCGAGAAAACCGCGTACCAGCTACGTCAATGCCGTGTTCGCCTGGCTCCCACATCGCCGAGTGCAGTTCGATGACATATCGCCCCTTTGCATCGTACTGTTCGCTGGAGGTGGCGGGGAACGGTATGGCGCCTTTCCAGAAAACCCACTGCTCGGGGGTATGATGCGACTTGAGGGTATATCCCAACTGGCCGAGCACGTTTTGTGCGGCGGGCAATGATTTTTCATCGACCAAATAATCCAGGTCACTTTGTTGGCGCAGACGAGCATCGGGGCAGAACTCAGGGACGAGAGAGAAACCCTTGACGACCGCATGCTCAACTCCAGATTGGCGGAACATCTCATTCACAACGGCAAACTGGCTGGCCATTTCCTCGACGCGCAACCGGTTGTTGGAATAGTTTTGCTCCAGGCGTGAAAGCACAGCGGACGGAAGATTCCGATCAGCATGCGTATCGCGTAGTTTCTTTAACAAATAAAGAGCGAGATTCGCGTTATCCAGCCATGTGAATGTCCGTTCCCACTGTCGCAACGTGAAATCAGTGAGCGCAGTTCCGCTGTTGCCGACTCCGTTGGAAAAGCTCAGATAGCGAATTATGGTTTCGGGGAGTTGTCGATTCATCGCTGGATTTCAACCAAGAGTCAAATGCGAACTTTAATTTTCTGCTGCCGAGGAATGGCGTCTGAAATGTAGCATCAGGATCGCCGGCACGACACATACGGCGTCGAAGGATCGCTCCTTTCCGGTGCGAGCGAACAGCGGACGCTCGGGCTCTCCGACAAAGCATTCCAGCACGCCCAAGAGCTCAAACCCGGCACCACTGAACGCAGTGATCATCTCCGTTGCAGAATGGGGTGCGGCATTAATCTGCATCGCGCCTTGCTGATCCCGAAACCCCGTTCGCCAGCCGGCAGCATATGCTCTAGGGTGAAGCTCCGTGACGTAAAGATCCGCGGGCTGCTGCAGTACGCGCGACCACTCGAGCGCCAGTTCGCCGAGGTTGGCGATGTGCTCCAGAGCAAAGGAACAGACGGCCAAGTTAAAGGTGGAGTTTCCGAAGGGCAGTGTTCGGCAGTCGGCCTTGGCTAATCGCCCAGCAATTGCGTCCTTCTCTCGGGCCACGGCCAGCATAGCCGCCGACAAGTCAATCCCGATACCCAACGAAGGTCCCAGAGCCGACAATTGTTCTAACCAACGGCCTGTTCCGCAGGCCAGATCGAGCACGCGCTTTCCGGTGATGCATGGAAGCAGTGGTAGAAGGCAGCGTTGTTCCAGGGCCAGGAGCGGGTTAGGAGTCTCGTCGTAAGTGCGCGCCCATCGTGCGTAACCTTCTTCCACGGAAACGTGGCGCGGGACGGAATAAGGCCGGTCGAGCTGCCCAGCAACAGCGGAGTTCGTCATGGAATTGCTCTCATAGGCTCTCCGCCTTCGGCCTTCTAAGATCGATGATGCGCTGGGTCCACTTCAGCTCGAATGGCAGCGAATAAACGCCAAGTTTGTAGCGCCAGGCGCTAAGTGCCTTCAGTATTAGCCTTCCCCACTTCGGAAGGCGAATGTCCTGAACGGTGGGCCAGCGTGAGGAGACCACCATTTCGAAATTGTCGATTAGTTGCTTGGTTCCAGGCTTCAGCCAAACCGTCTTGGGATCCTTCTGTGTAGCGAAGCGTTGCCACCGCTCGGTGGCCCACTCGTCCGGAGTTTTCGGAAACGTGATCTGGCTTTCCACGTTTCCATACATTTGCGCCCGCTGCGGAACCGGAGTGTAATGTTCGACCACGATTTCGCAGTCCGGATTCAGACCCTTCAACTTTCGGATAAAGCGAATACAGTCGCGAGTATCGCCCTCGGGATCTTTGGGATTCCCGAAAATAATCGAGAACTCGGGAATAATACCGAACTGGCGTATACGGGAAGCCAGGGCCAGCGTGTCTTCAGCCCGCATATCTTTTTTCATTTCTTTTAGCGTTTCGTTGGAGCCCGATTCCGCGCCGAAGAAGATCATTTTGCAGCCGGCGCGCCGGATTGCCTCAAAGGTCGCATCCGAGTAACTCATCATGATGTCGGCACGGCCCTCGCACCACCAGCGCAGGTTCAGTGGCGCCATGCGTTCCGCGAGTTCCCGCGTGTGGTCCTCGCGCAAGAAGAAGTTGTTGTCATAGAACTGGATGGCATCGACGCCATAGGTCTGCGCCAAATGCCGCAGGACAGTCTCGGTGCGTTGGGGTGACTCCATCTTTTCCCGGCTCCCGGAAAATCCCACGACGCCGCAAAAATTACAGCGGAATGGACACCCGATGCTTGCCTGATGCACCGCCGTGCGCCGGCCGAGAAAGGTCGGGAGCAGATATTTCTGCACAGGAACCCGATGATATGGATACCAGGGGAACACATCCGGAGATCTCATGGGCCGCTCCGGATTGTGGTGTTGTTGCCCGTTTGCGTCTTTGTAGGAAAGGCCTGCAATCGTCTTGGTCTCGCGCTTCTCACGAAGAGCATTGAGTAGCTCCAGAAAAGTAAGCTCTCCCTGACCGCGCACGGCAAAGTCAACATAATCCGCATTGAGAGCGGCCACGGTGTAGTTTGTGGGGAAATAGCCTCCCCAGACGATAGTCACATGTGGGAACCGCGCTCGAATCTCCCGGCATGTAGAGACCGCGCCGACCGTTTGTGGGCCGGGCATCACCGTCACGGCCAAGATTTCGGCCAAGTGTTGTTGAATCAGGGCGGCAATCGTCTCGGTGGGATGGGGATCGAGGTTCCCATCGACGATTTCATAGTCCTCCCTGCCCTCGAGCATCGCAGCGATCGCCAAAATGGAAAGTGGAAAGCGGCGGTTGCGGGATCGTGTCGCCTTTGGGTTGTAGAGAATAATCATTTTACGAGGATCTCGTTTGACTCCTATATCAGTGAAACCGTACAAAAATGAATGGCTAGGAACAATTCGGCGCGGGCGCCGGCTCCATCACTTTGGCGTCCACACTCGGTTTCGGTAGCTTCACAATATTCTTCAAGGTCCGATTCAACCAGAGCTCGACTGGCAATCCGTAGAAGTCATGATCCAAGCGCCAGCGCGCTGGATAAGCGGTCAGATGTTGAATGGTCCTCGCGAGCCGTCCAGGGCCCTTGGCTGCGATAGGCGCCCGGTCGAATGCAATGCGGAGATAATCGCGCATGGTCTGCACTCGTTGATGATCTTTGCCTTTGAGCCAAGGCAGAGTGGTGTAGCGGGGGAAATAGTCGATCCAGCCTTCCAAAGAGGTGGGAGCTTTAATACCGAGTTTCTCCGCCTGCTGAAACACAGGGGATCCGGGATAAGGAGTGAAAATGTTGGTCCAGAATTCCGCGCCAGGGAAGCGGCGGCAGACATCCATCATGAAGGTGATTGTCTCGCGCCGTTCTTTTTCCCCTTCCCCCGGATGCCCGAAGATAATGTTGAACGAAGGAATGACGCCGGCATGAATGCAGCGCTCCGTGGACTCATAGATATCACCGAGCACCTGGAAATCCTTGTTCATAAATTTCATCACTGTTGGCGAGGCAGTTTCAATGCCCTGGCAGATCTGATGCAACCCCGAGCGGCGCAGCAGAGAGAGTTGTTCGACGCTCAGGCGAGCGGTCAAGTTAGTGGTTGCCTGAACGCTCCATTTGAATGTTGCGCCGGCCCGAACCAACCCTTCGGCAATCTTCAGCGCACGACCGAGATCAACGAGAAAGTTGTCGTCGGCCATCCACAACAACTCCAGGCGGTAACGGCGGGTGAGTTCCATCGTTTCTTCGACAACCTGTTCGACCGGAAGGGCATTCCACTTGCGGCCATACACTCCCGCATTGGTGCAATACGAACAGTTATAGGGGCACGCAAGGCTTGAAACATACATGGCCCATCGCCTGCCGCAGACCCGCTCGTATCCATCGAAGTCCGCAAGTTGATACGCCTTCTGAGGCATTTGCGTAAGTTGTTTTAGCGGCCGCTCGGGCGTAAGGAAAAGCTTATTGCCGCGCTTGAAGCCAATCCCCAGAATATCGTCGAGTGGCGAATCACATTGCAGGCGCTGGGCCACCTCCAACATGCTGTCTTCCCCCTGAGCACGCACGATGATGTCTACGTACTCAGCTTCGAGCGTCTGCCTAGGCAGCAGGGAAGGGTGCCAGCCACCCAAGATCACGGGGAACTCGGGATTCCATTCCTTCACTGCCCTGGCGACTTCAACGGTCTCTCGGATCATCGGTCCGGTGACCACTGAAATTCCGAGGCAAAGAGCATCCTTCACCTCTTCTAAGACGCGCCGTTTGTAATCAGGAGTGATGCTGGAATCAATGATTCGGACGTCGTATCCGGCGTTCAGCAACGGGGTCGAAATCGCCAAAATTCCCAGCGGGGCCGTTGCCTCGATGCTCGAGAAAGACGCAACGAAGAATACGATTTTGTTCGACGACCTCACACCGACACCTCTTGCGTTATATGTCGCGACCAGGAAAGTAACAGCCACACAGGGCGCAAGTGTCATCGAGTTGTCTAAAGCTTGTAAAAGAGAAAGGGCTGGAATCTTACAATTGCGTGACAATCGCCCTCCCCGCCGTGATTTACGCTTTTGTGGAGTTTGCTCCTCTCATGTGAGGTACCGTTGCCGCGAAAGAACAAGGTTGTTCTCTTCTACCCGCCATACAGCGGCCCGCCGCTGAGTGCGCCTTTGTGCTTGCTGGCCCTTGCTTCGCCACTCCTGCAGGCAGGATTTGAAGTCAAGTTGATAGACGACATCATTTCACCCAACTTTGAGAGTGAAATCCTTGGAGAAACGCGCGACGCGCTCTGTCTTGGCATTTCCGTTCTCACCGGCCCAATGATTGGGTGGGCAATTCGCGTCGCCAAGGCAGTGAAGAAGGCCAACCCGCGTTTGCCGGTCATCTTTGGCGGATGGCATCCCACCCTTGTCACCGAACAGACGCTGCAGTCGGATTTCGTTGACGCGGTGGTGCGGGGCCCGGGAGAGTTGACCCTGCTGGAAGTTGCACAAAGATTGTCTAAAGGAGAGGGCCTGCACGGCGTGCGCGGTGTCTCGTTCAAAGACAAGACAGGCATTCACCACGAGCCAGAGAGACAGGTCGCTAACATCAACGACCTTCCCGCGCCGGCGTTTCATCTGGCGAATTTTGACGCCTATGCTTCAATCGCTGGCATCCGGCAATTGTCATATGCCACCAGCGTAGGGTGCCCCTACGCCTGTAATTACTGCACGGATATGGTGTTTTACAACCGCCACTTCAACGCCTACAGGGCTGAGCGAGTGGTTGCCGATCTCGCAGACCTGGTCCCTCGCTATGGAATCCAGGAAGTAGCACTGTTCGATTCGAACTTTCTAGTTGATATCAAGCGAGCCGTCGCCATTGCGCGTGGAATCGTCGCCAGTGGGGTCAAGTTTCGCTGGGATTTTCAGGCTTCAACCGATTTTCTGTGGAGAATGAGCGACGATGACGTTCGCTTGTTGGCGGAGAGTGGTGTGTCCCATATGGGTTTCGGCACGGAATCTGCATCCCAGCATGTGCTGAAGCTGATGAACAAACACCACCAGAACGTCGAGCAAATGGTGCAGACCGCTCGAAAAGCTTTTCTCGCAGGCATTCGCGTCACGTTCAATGTAATTCTGGGCTACCCTGGGGAAACCGAGGCCGATCGTCAACAAACCTTTTGCATTATGAGCGACATCGCCCGGGAATATGCCAATGTCAGTTTTTCGCCGAATATCTTTACTCCCTACCCGGGAATTCCGATTTGGCCGCAATTGAAGGCGATGGGCCTGCGCGAGCCACGCTGCCTGGAGGAATGGCAGACCTTGGCGCTCGGCCGGAATGTTCTTCCATGGTTGCAAGGCGAAGAATTGCGGCGGCTGCGGCGCAGTCTGGAATATTTCCTGCTGAACAATCAAATCCGAAAGGCGACGCAAGGCAAAGCGTGGTTACGGAACAGATTTCGCCAGGCACTCGGAGCGCCCATCCGCTGGCGTATTGGGAAGAACCAATATTCCTTTCCTTGGGAGCTTTGGATTTCGCGCGTGACACAGCGCGTGGTTACGAAGCGGTCTCTTTTGACTGGGCAGAAGCTGGCTGAGCGAATGCAGGAAGTTTGCTGATCTCTTCGTTTGCGTTCGCGGAGGCTCGATGTGACAGACGTTCTACTAACTCATTCGTATCATCTATTTTACGACCGTAAGCAAACTCGCAAGATGCAACCTTATCCGCCCCTGGGCACCTTGTACGCCGCAGCGATCCTCCGCAGCTTGGGCATTTCGGTAGCGGTGTTCGACACCATGCTGAACGATCCGGAGCAGGAATTCGAGGCGGCTCTTGCCCTGCATCATCCCGCTCTTGTTGTGGTTTACGAAGATAACTTCAACTTCCTTTCGAAGATGTGCCTTACTCGAATGCGAGAGGTGGCATTCCGGATACTTGCTGCCTCCCAAAAAGCGGGCGCCGAGGTTTTGATCAACGGCTCGGATGCCTCAGACCACGTTGAGCATTATCTCCGGGGTGGTTTTCGTTGTGTCTTGCTTGGCGAGGCTGAATTTACATTGTTGGAAGCCGTGTCGCTGTTGCTGAGAGGCAAAAAGGCGGAGTTGGGCGGAATCGCCGGCCTCGCCTATCTATCGCCGGACACAAAAGAGGTCGTTCATACCCCGAAACGTCCACCGCTGCGCCATCTGGACACTTTGCCGTTTCCGGCGCGCGACCTGATTGACATGGGCCAGTACCGCGATGCCTGGAAATCGAAACATGGACGTTTCTCTCTCAATATCGTTGCCAGTCGCGGTTGTCCGTATCGTTGTAACTGGTGCGCCAAGCCGATCTATGGCGACACGTTTTCTGTGCGTTCGCCTTTGAATGTTGCGGAGGAGATGCGCCAGCTCAAGCACGAATACCACGCCGAGCATCTCTGGTTCGCAGACGATATCTTCGGTTTGCAACCCAAATGGGTTCTAGAGTTTGCTGAAGCTGTCGAGACTCTCGGCGCTGCCGCTCCTTTTAAAATGCAATCCCGCGTCGACCTGATGACGCCTGGCACGGTGTCGGCATTGCGCCGCTCGGGTTGTACAGAAGTGTGGATGGGAGCGGAATCGGGAGCCCAGAAGATATTGGATGCCATGGACAAAGGCACCAGCGTCGAGCAAATCGCCCAAGCGCGAGAGAATCTCCGGCGGCAGGGGATTCGCGCCTGCTACTTCCTGCAATTTGGCTACCCAGGCGAAACATGGGATGACATCCAAAGCACGATCGAACTCGTGCGGGATACCCGCCCGGACGATATCGGCGTTTCCGTATCGTATCCACTCCCAGGAACCAAGTTTTTCAGCCGAGTGCAAGCGCAGCTGGGAACAAAGACCAATTGGTCAGACAGTGAGGACCTCTCGATGATGTTTCAGGGGGCCTATACCGGTGAGTTCTACCACGCTCTGCACGACGCTCTGCATGCGGAGGTGGATTCCTGGAATGGGCTGGCCGGCGCGCATAGCCTGCGAGAACTGTGGGACCGATTGGTTGAACTTGAACAGACGAGCCATGTTCCAAATCCCACCAAACTCGATGGCTCTCGCGCTGGCAACTTAGTTCAATTGCAATTTTAGTTCGGTTCGTAACATTCGCCAGGCGCTACATTTCGATAAGGGTGCGTACCCGGATATGGATCTGCTTCTCACACACGGTTATTTCTTATTTGACGATGCGAAGGAACTTCAGATCATGAAGCCCTATCCACCGTTGGGGATTCTTTACATTTGCTCGCACCTTCGCAGAAAAGGATTTCAGGTTGAAGTCTTTGACTCCACCTTTTCCTCGCGCGACCGGCTATTCGAAGTTCTTCGGCAGGGACCGCCGGCAGTCCTCGGAATCTATGCAAACTTAATGACGCGCTCGAATGTAATCGAAATCTTGCGTGTAGCGAAGAACTTGGGTTGGCAGACCGTTGTCGGCGGGCCGGAACCGAGCGCGTACATTCCGGAATACCTAAATGCTGGAGCTGATGTCGTTGTCATCGGTGAAGGAGAAGCCACTCTCGAGGAGCTTATTCCGGTGTTACGCGCTGGTTCGTGGGAATCGCTCCATCGAGTAGATGGCATCGCCTTTCACAACCCAGATGGAAACATCCTTCAGACGAAACCGCGGGATCAGTTGCCCGATATCGACGCCCAGCCCTGGCCAGATCGCGAAGCCATCGATATGGGGCAGTATGTTGCAACTTGGCGCAAACACCATGGCATGGGCTCAGTTTCCCTTATTACTGCCCGCGGCTGCCCTTACCATTGCCGCTGGTGCAGCCACGAAGTATTTGGCAAAACTCACCGCCGCAGAAAGCCAGCATCGGTGGCCGATGAACTCGAGTGGTTGATTGGGCGCTATCAGCCGGACATGGCATGGATGGCCGACGACGTATTCACCATTCATCCTGGCTGGCTCTCGCAGTATGCGGAGGAACTCAGACGCCGGCGCCTACAGTTACCTTTCGAATGCATTTCGAGAGCGGACCGGCTCAGCCCAAAAGTAATCGAAACTCTCGCGGAGATGGGTTGCT
Source organism: Candidatus Acidiferrum sp. (assembly GCA_049686315.1). Taxonomy (GTDB): domain Bacteria; phylum Acidobacteriota; class Terriglobia; order Acidiferrales; family UBA7541; genus Acidiferrum. Next base: position 26,589 of record JBAVHY010000559.1, read on the forward strand.
TTCGCGTGTGGATAGGCTCCGAGAGCGGCTCACAACGAGTGCTGGACGCAATGCAACGCGGTGTGACGGTCGAGCAGGTTCAGTCTGCAGTGGTGCTTTGCCGCTCACACGGCATTCAAACAGGGATGTTTCTGATGTGGGGATACGAGGGCGAGGAACTCGAAGACATTGAGGCCACGGTCCAGCACGTGAAGCGAACGAATCCCGATCTTTTCTTTACGACGGTAGCGTATCCGATCAAAGGCACCCCGTATTTCAGCGAAATCGCCGGCAGGGTCGAAGCACTCAAACCTTGGAGGGTTAGTAGCGATCGAGAAGTTCGCATACGGGGCCGCCATTCGCGCCGCTTCTACAACTTCGCGGATAGATTGCTTCATTCCGAGGTGGAACTCGAAAGGATGCGGGCCAAACCCGGCGTTGATTTGCCAGCCATTCTCAAGTTGCAAAGCGACATTGCCGATGCCCGCGCAGGCTTGCAAGCATCCATATCCGAAAAGGAGGCATGAGGGTGTCGAGCTTACAAACAGAAATACCTCGCGCTCCTTTCGACCCCGTTGCCGAGACCTACGACCGTGTTTTCACTTTTTCGAAGATAGGCCAATCCCAACGTGGCGCTGTGTGGAGAGAACTCGGCCGGACGTTCCGCTCCGGAGACCGTGTTCTTGAGATCGGATGCGGTACAGGCATCGACGCATGTTTCCTGGCCGGCCGGGGCGTGAAAGTAGTCGCATGCGACAGTTCACCTGCGATGATTCGGATCGCAGCGCGACGAGTTCGAGAAAAAGGCGCAAATAATGTGGATTTGCGTTTGCTGACAGCTGAGAACCTCTCTGCAATTCGGCAAGATGGCCCGTTCGATGGTGTCTTTTCAAACTTTGGTGCCCTCAATTGTGTCGAAGACTTGAACATAGTTGCTCAAGACCTCGGCCGCCTGCTCAAACCAGGTGGGATCGCTCTTCTGTGTTTCCTCGGTCCATGTTGCTTCTGGGAAGTGTTCTGGTATCTGTTGCAAGGAAAACTGCGCAAAGCATTCAGACGCGGACGTTCTGCGAGTGCTACCGCGGAGCTCGCGCCTGGGGCGAGCATTCAGGTGCACTATTACAGCGTTCGATCCCTTGGGCGCATCTTCGCACCGTCTCTGCGGCTCCGCTCGTGGATGGGCATCGGCCTCCTGGTTCCTCCCAGCTATGTTGAGTCCCTTGCAGAGCGCTTCCCGGCACTCCTGAAGCTGGCAGAGTGGGCCGATCTTCTACTGGCACGCTGCCCAGTAATTCGCGGGATTTCCGATCACGTTCTACTGAAACTCGAAAAGGTCTCCCTATGAGTATTTCGGCGTCGACAATAACCAGGACCGACGAGGGGGCACAGTCCCAGCGATCGATCTCGTTTTCATGTCCGGCATGCGGGATCGAGATGGACAGACTCGACGACTCGCCCGCGGGTTATGTCTACTGCCGGCGCTGCACTTTTGCCATCCACGAAAGGAATGGGATTCTTCGGGCCTTGCGCCCCGGGCGCGAATCGTATTTCCGCCAATTCGTCGAACAGTATGAGACCGTACGAGCGCGAGAAGGCAGGGGCTCACCCTCTCCGCATTTTTACACCGCGCTTCCTTTCCGGGACTTGACCGGCAACAACACTTGGGAGTGGAAGATACGAAGCCGCACATTCCTTTACGCCGTGAAGCACATCTTCTCCCGGATTGAGGCCGCACATCCACAGGGCTGCGACGTGCTGGATATCGGTGCCGGGAACTGCTGGCTAAGCTATCAGTTGGCGAAACGAGGGCACCGGCCAATAGCGGTCGACCTGCTCGACAATGATACAGATGGCTTGGGTGCTGCCCGCCACTACTCCGCTCATCTGGGCCGTCCGTTTCTGTGCGTGCAAGCCGAGATGGACCATCTGCCTTTCACCGCAGCTCAGTTTGACATTGTGTTTTTCAATGCAGCTTTCCATTACTCCGTAGATTATGAGCAAACAGTAGGTGAAGCCCTGCGGTGCCTGCGGCGGCCGGGGCACCTGGTCATATCGGACTCTCCTTTCTATCGCGGCGAGTTCAGCGGACAGAAAATGATTCAGGAGAAACACTCCACATTCGCAAAACGTTACGGCTTTCGCCCGGATAACATTCCCAGCCGCGAGTACCTTACTTCTCAAAGGTTAGACCATCTGGCGGACAGATTTGGCCTGCAGTGGAAGACCCTCAAACCGTGGTACGGAATCAACTGGGCATTGCGGCCGCTGAAAGCATACGCATCAGGGAAACGAGAGCCATCGAAATTTCACTTGTTTTGGGCCCAGGTCCAGCCCGGACTCGGCGAAATGAAGGATCACACGGCCCCCTCGAGAATTGCGAGCAAAACCACATGACGCCTCTTGAGTCCCTTCACGACACAAACCAGCAGGCAGGTGCCCACGTGGACCGGTCTCTCCACCAGATCCGCTCGATGCCCGTGGTTGTCCTCTCACCCCACAACCAATGCAACTGCCGCTGCGTAATGTGCGATATCTGGAAAATTCGTGAGTCGAAACAGATCACGCCAGCGGATCTTGAGACTCAGCTCGATTCGTTCCGCAAGCTGGGGGTTCGGTGGGTCGTGCTGACTGGGGGTGAACCGCAGCGCAATCCCCAACTTCGCATCTTGGCAGGGATGTTCCGTAGCCTTGGTATTCGCGTAACCCTACTCACGGCCGGCATGCTTCTTTCCACCGAAGCCGCTCTCCTGGCAACCGCCATTGATGATGTCATCGTGTCGCTCGACGGTCCTGCTCTGGTACACAATCGCATCCGGAGAATCCCGGACGCATTTGAACTGCTCATGGAGGGAGTGCGGGCTCTGCGAGACTTTCGCCCAGAAATTATCATTCGGGCGCGGTGTACCGTTCAAAGAGAGAATCACGCATCGTTACGCGCCACTGTACGATCTGCCAAAGAGCACAGCCTGGATTCGATTTCCTTTCTGGCAGTCGACGCTGTCTCTGACGCTTTCAATCATCCGCAAGGTTGGACTCAGCCCAATGCCGATTCCGTCACTCTTGATGCCGAACAAGTTGAAACCTTGGAAAGAGAGATGGAAGACCTCATCCACGAATGCCGATCCGATTCGGATTCCGGTTTCGTGATAGAAACTCCTGCGAAGCTGCGGCGCATCGTCCAGCAGTTCCGTGTCTACCTGGGCCAAGCGCAAGGGGTAGCCCCGCGCTGCAATGCGCCTTGGGTTTCCGCTGTCGTAGATGCAGAGGGCGCCGTCCGGCCATGTTTTTTTCACCCGGCCTTCGGAAACATTCACGACCACAGTTTGGAGGAGATCGTGAATAGTCCGCAGGCGTTGCGGTTTCGCCGCGAGCTTGATATCGAGCAGAATCCGATCTGTCGAAGATGCGTGTGCTCTCTGTATATTCCGCAAGGCGGCTAGTTCAACCCTCATTCGGCCATTGGATGTCTAAGCTACCCACTTCATCGTCAGTTTCTTGCGTTTTTTCGCACAGTCAAGAAGATAAAGATCGATTAACCTTTGGTAAGGAAGTCCTGTCTCATCCGCCAGTCCCTTGAAATAGTCGACGACTTCCGGACTCAAGTTGATTCCCACGGCTTGTTTCTTGCTTGCGTATGGGTTCTTGAGTTGTTTCATCTTGGAAAAATCATATTCCTTCTTCATAAAATATAACCTCCTTCTTGGTTGCCTTCCGGGCGGAAATGATCCGAATTTCGGAATCGGATTCCTCATAGCAGTGAACGACGACCAAAGGTCTTGCCGTTGAACTCACTCGATGAGGATAAACCGATCCTCTTCTTCTGAGTGCTCTGGATCATGGAAGAGACGGGCATTCGGATCGCGGAAGGTGCTCTGAGCCTCTTCAAACCACACTACGTGCTGAAACGAGCTCCCATTCTTCTCGTTGTTGAATTGAAAACGTAAGTTCCTTTTTCCAGTAACGAGCGAAGCGTTTATGACGACGCCGCTTTCCTTGTCCACTGCGGCCAGCGGAGCTTCAAGGTGCGATGGCAATGACTCGCAATGGACTGCCGGAGCCGCCGACAATTTTTAGAGGCGCAGCAATGATAATGGCGCCGGTCGGTGGAAGCTGATCGAGATTGCACAGGCTCGCTAATCCAAACTTGCCGCTTCCGTGCATCAGATAATGGTTCGAGAAGGGAGGGTCGAAGGTGGCGGCCTGGCCTGCATCGGTGCCGACAGTCTCTACGCCGACACCCAGCACGTCTCGCTCTTTGGCGAGAAGAAGGGAGCTTTCCTTGGCCAATCCGGGAGTGTGGGGTCCATCCTCCTTTAGGTTGATGTAATCCTTGGTGTCCTTCCGCTTCGACCAGTCCGTGCGCAAGAGAACCCAGGCGCCCACCGGGATAAGGCCATACTGGTTTTCCCACTCGCGGATGCGCTCCGGGGTCAGCAGATAGTTCGGGTTTTTTGCCACGTCGGCAGTAACGTCGATTACACAGGCAGGTCCAACAAATTTCTTCGGCGGAATGCGGTCCACAGTGTTGTCGGCAAGGTCTTTCCCGGATACCCAATGCACTGGAGCATCAAAATGAGTGCCGGTGTGTTCGCCAGTTTCGAACGCATTCCAATACCAGGCAGGACCGCGCTCATCGTAACGCGATAGCTCCCAGATTTTGAACGCGGGTGTGTTGTTCCACTGGGATGGCAGCGGCAGCAAGGGCGTCTGCGGGCTTAAAGGCTGGGTCAGATCCACGATCCGCAATCGGCCGACGTAGAGTTCCTCAAGCAGTTCAGCCAAGACCCGTGACATTAACCCTCCTTACGGATTCCGCCCGCGACATTATTCCCCGTTCGAATATGGCTTGCCCGATCTTCAGCGATTCTTGAGCGACTGAATATGCCGCAAGAATTGAAAACGATTCTCAATCAGCGAGAGGCCGGTGACGTAAGCCGCAGGACCGGTCGCTTCGACTTTTGCGATGATGGTTGTCAGTTCGTTCCCCTGACTGGCAGCGATCACTACGGACTTGAAGCTTTCCACGTTACGTACGGTGGTGACTTTAGGAACGCCCGCGGCGCCAGCGATTCCTTCCAGGTTCGTGCCCGTGCTTGTCGCCGTTGGGAAGCCCCCGACGGAGAGCAGGCTTTCATTGTCGAAAACCACATGGACCAGATTGCCGGGACGGTAACGCGCCATTGTGGTGAGACTCCCAAGGTTCATCAAGAGCGAGCCGTCGCCATCAAAGACAATTACTTTTTGATCGGGCAAACACAAGGCAAGACCCAGCCCCGTGGAAGAAGCGAGTCCCATCGCGTGCTGCAAATAAAAGAAATTAGGGCGATGACCCAAGGATTGCAATTCAGCGGCGACCGCTCCCATGATCGTGATGACCAGGCACTCTTCCAGTTTGGAATAAACCGAGCGCAGGCAATCGACGCGAAGCATCACTCCTGCCACATCAGGTCGCGTGTCAGAAGAAGGGCGACTGGCTGCAAACTGCTTTCGGCCAGTGTCTGCGCCTGGCCAATACGCTTTTTGACGGTCTCGGCTGCGTCAAGGAAAGAGTAAGGGATGCCTAGCGCCCTTAAGAGCGGTTCGGTGACGTTTCCGCCTTGTGTCTGCCACGGGTCGCGCTCACCCAAGGAGCCGCGATAGCTGATGAGCATCAGGAGAGGAATTTTGTATAGATGCGTGAAAGAGACGATGCCGTTAATGGATCCCAGAAATCCATGGTTTTGCATCAGCATGGCGGATTTGACTCCTGCAAAGTGTGCCCCGGCCGAAATACCGACACCTTCCTCCTCCTTTGCCAGGCGCACTAGAATCATCTTTGGGTCCTCCTCAGCAAGCCGCATGAGATGCACTAACCAGGTTTCCGGCAAAGCAGAGAGCAGGCGGATCTCGCATTCCTTCAAGGCGTTGTAGATCAGGCTGGAGTTGGTGCGGGATACCGGCATATTTGATCCGCGACGGTGCGGAGACTATAACTCATCTTGGTCACCTGTGGAAACGGAGAGAGCAGATTAGACCTGCGAAGGCGGGAGAAGCCGGCGGGAGAAGCCGGCTTGACGAGTACTGCCAGGCGGTATAGGTTTGGCGCTGTTCACACTGCGGACTTTCATGCCGGAATTTAGCCGTGCCAGGAGCAAAAGTTTTGGAGGCCAAATCCCAAGGGGTTCTCAACCCCGAAGTCCCGTCGGCACCGAGCGCGCGCTTCCCCGTTGAAACCATTCGCGCTATCTTCCCCGCACTTACGCGGACTAAGGAATTCGTCTTTTTCGACAATGCGGCTGGCGCGCAGGTTCCGCAAGCTGTATTCGAAGCGGTAAATCATCATCTCCTCGAATGCAATGTGCAGCGAGGAGGACGTTACGCAAAAAGCCGCGAAGTGGATGAAATGATCTTGCGTGCGCGGCAAAGTGTCGCGGATTTGGTGAATGCATACGATTCGAGCGAAATTGCCTTTGGCATGAACGCTACTTCCTTTATTCGCCTGGTGAGTTTGGCGATCGGGCAAACGCTGGGCAAGCGAAGAGAGATCGTCGTAACCGACTTAGATCACGAAGCTAACGTGGCAACTTGGCTCGCGTTGGAACAGCTCGGAGCGAGAATCCTATGGTGGAAGATCAGGGATGATGGCAATCTCCACGTCGATGATTTGATCCCCCTGGTGTCCTCGGCAACGCGCCTGGTTGCTTGCACCGTTGCTTCGAATGCCATCGGCTCGATCGTGGATGTCGCGGCGGCAGCCAGGGTAGCGCACACAGCGGGCGCCGAACTCTTCCTCGATTGTGTTCATTACGGCCCACACGGATGCATCGACGTGCAGGCCTTTGACTGTGATTATCTCGTGTGCTCGGGTTACAAGATCTTCGCGCCGCATATGGGATTCCTGTGGGGTCGCCGCGAACTGCTTCAACGGCTTCCAACTTTCCGTGAGGATTTCATCGCTGACGAACCCCCCGGGAAGATTGAAGCAGGTACTTTCATTTATGAGAATGTCGCCGGGATGGATGCCGCCGTGCGCTACCTGGAAACCGTGGGTAAGGACATGGGGGAAATTGAGGGGCAAGAAAAGCCGGAATCGAGGCGCGCCGCATTGCGTCGTGCGCTAAACGCAATCCGCGGTTATGAAGAGTCTCTCTCACTCGAGATGCTTCGCGGGCTGAACGATTGCGGTGCCACCGTCTATGGCCTGACGGATAAGAACCGGATCCATGAACGAGTCCCGACGCTATGCTTCAATTTGCCGAACATATCTCCGGCAAGAGTCACCGAAAAACTCGCGAACAACAACATTGGCGTGCGCGATGGGCATATGTATACGCCGCGACTGATGAAGCGATTGGGTCTGGCCTTGGAGACAGGCGCGGTTAGGGCGTCCTTGGTCCACTACAACACCATGGAAGAGGTTCACCGCTTTGCAGGCGCCTTAGCAGAGATAACGAGTGGCTGAATCAACGGCGCTTTCCGGAGAAAAACCTCCAATGCGTGAGGCGGATGGTTTGCACCGCCGCTTGAGCCAAAGGCAACTCACAATGATGGCCATTGGTGGTGCCATCGGCGTCGGCCTGTTCCTGGGAAGCAGCGTAAGCATTCGCCTCGCTGGACCTGCCGTCATTCTTTCCTACATTCTTGGAGCAGGCATCGCTCTGATCATGTCCTATGTTCTGGCGGAAATGGCGGTTGTGCATCCCGTCGCCGGCGCATTTGGAGTTTACGCGGAGAATTACCTCAATCCCTGGGCGGGCTTTTCGGTTCGCGCCACCTACGGGGTTGCGCAGATCATTGCCATAGGAGCGGAAGTCACCGCCGCTGGCATCTATATGTCCTTTTGGTTTCCGAATGTTCCGCAATGGATTTGGGTGGTATTGCTTTCTGCGGCCCTAGTGGCGCTCAATTCCATGAAGGTCAACCACCTGGGAGAGTTTGAATATTGGTTCGCGATGGTCAAGGTGGGCGCCATAGTGGCCTTCATACTTGTCGGGCTGTCCTTGATCCTTGGCGCGGGTTCCGGAGGCGCCAAGGGCTTTGCCAATCTAACCCGCCACGGAGGATTTTTCCCAGGAGGATGGAAAGGGGTATGGCTCTCGCTAACCATAACCGTCACCAGTTACATGGGAGTGGAAATTATTGCGGTCACCGCGGGAGAAGCCGAGAATCCCGAGGTTACCATTCCTCGCGCGATGCGCGGTATTGTGTGGCGGCTCATTTTGTTCTATGTGCTCGCAATTGCGGTCATGGTCACGATGGTTCCCTGGAATCAGATGGCCGGCACGTCAACCCTATCCGGCAGCCCTTTCGTTGCTGCATTCGCAGCGGCGCACATACCGTTCGCTGCCGCGATCATGAACTTCGTCGTGCTTACCGCTACGCTTTCGAGCATGAATACCAACCTTTACCTTTCCTCTCGAATGCTCTTCTCTTTAGGACGCGGAGGCTATGCTCCTGCATGGATGGGCAAGGTGAGCCGCAACGGAGTGCCTCATCGCGCCTTGTTCGCTTCCACCGCAGGAATCGTCGCAGCCATTCTGTTAGCCATCTTTGCTCCAAAGAACGCTTTTCTCATGCTTTATGGAGTTGCAGTTGCCGGCATGCTTTTCGTTTGGCTTGTGATTCTCAATACCCATCTTCGTTTTCGCCGAGCCATCACGAGCGAGCGGCTATCGAGTTTGCCCATGCGTCTGAGGGCACACCCGCTTTTTACTATTGCCGGCATTCTGTTGCTCCTGGCAATCTCGGCTACAACCTTCTTCGTAAACGGATTGCAATGGTCGGTTCCGGCATTTTCCGTTTTCCTCGGCGTCATTTCTCTCTTCTATCTACGAGGACACGGCACGCATGCTTGACCATGATTCCTCCAGGTTCAGTCCGCCTGGCCGTTCAGCAGCACCACACTTCGTCTTAGCGGATAAGCCTGGGCCGCCCACCCGCAGCGGCGCCTCACTTGTCACAAATCACGATTCTCGGCTCAACCCCAGTTGACCACTCCCCCATCTCCCTCTACCATTACTGCTTGTGCCCGCGACCGTTGCGCCGCACACCAACGCCTATGATCCGCAGACTCTTCCTTCTTGCTGCTTTCGCTTTGCTCGCTACATCCCTGTCCGCCCAGAACGCCGACGAGATCGTCTCCAACTATGTTGCCGCACGTGGCGGAGTGGACAAAATCAAATCCATCAAGACCGAGCGAGTCACCGGCACCATCTCCTTCGGTCCCGATGCCGACGGCCCCTTTTTCGTCGAGCGCAAGCGTCCCTTGAAGATGCACATGGAGATCAACCTCAACGGCCAGACCCTCATTCGCACCTACGACGGTAAATCCTCCGGCTGGATCTATAATCCTTTCACCCCCAGTCCCTCCGTCCAGCCCATGACCGAGGCTGACCTCCGCAACATCTTCGACGAAGCCGATTTCGATGGCCCCTTCGTCGATTACAAGGAGAAGGGCAATCAGATCGAATTGATCGACAAGGTGGACGTCCAGGGAAAACCCGCCTACAAGGTTAAGCTCACCAACAAACTCGGCGACGTCAGCTTTTTCTATTTCGATGCCTCCACTTCTCTCCTTCTCAAGTGGGAAGGCGCGCGCAAGGTCACCGGCAAGGATGTCCCCTGGGAGACTTACTTTCACGAATTCCGCGAGGTCACCGGCCTGAAATATCCCTTCCTTATCGAATCGAGTTCGCCCGGCACCGACCAGACGCAAAGGATCACTGCCGATAAAATCGAAGTGAATATTCCTTTGGAAGATTCGCGTTTCGGCAAGCCCAAGCCTCCAGCGCCGACGCCCCCGCCCGCCGATTCTCCCCCCGAGCCGCCCAAGCCCAACTGACGCCTCGCGCGAGCCTGAATGTCTGCCGAGCCTTCAGCTCCGAATAATTCCGCCGCACTCGGTCTTTGCTCCAATTGCCTCCACGCACGCCTTATCTCCTCCGCGAAAGGCTCTCAATTCCTCCTCTGCCAGCTCTCACAATCTGATCCAAGCTTCCCAAAATATCCCCGACTGCCCGTGCTCATCTGCCCAGGTCACACCCCGAGGCCCTGCGCACCTTGATCCGCATTCCAACGCATCGATTACTGTCTTATTTATAAAGTTCTTAGGATACTTCTATAAGGGAGGCCCCTATGCGTTACCTCTCCTTTAGTCGTTTCCCGCTGACTCTGCCCTCGTTGTTCTTCCTCACCGTAGTCTCTCTATGCCTCCCGATACTTTCTATTGCCCAGTCGCTCAAAATCACCAGCAACCCCCCGGGTGCGTCTATTGAACTCGACGGCGTCCCTGTCAGCACCACCCCGTTTGAGAAGAGTTTCCCAGGTGGATATTTTCACCGCACGCACACCGCGCTCGGCCAGCGCCTTGAGCACCCCATGATTGCGCGCGTTTCCCTGGCCAGTTTCATCACCCACGAAATTGTTCTCACCGAAGGGCCCATGGAATGGATCGATCTTCACGGCCGCCATCACCGAGAATACTGGCTGTTCAAATCCAATCATTTCAATGTCGACCTCGAAACCATCACCAGTACCTTTACCGGTGTTGTTGCCGCCGCGACGCCAGCCCAACCCGCCGCGCTTGAGTTGGAGCTTTCTCCTGAGGAGCTCGTGCGGTTGACCAAGCCTGCCGTCGTCTGGCTCAAAACTTTAACCGGCTCCGGCTCCGGTTTTTTCGTCACTGAAACCGGCGTGATTGCCACCAATGCCCACATGGCCCGCGGCGACTCCAGTCTTCTCGCGCTGCTTCCCAATGGTCTGCAATTGCAGGCCAGTGTCGTTTATATCGATCCTGATCTCGACCTCGCTCTCGTCAAGGTTGCTCCGCCTTCTCCTGAGTTCCTGTTTCCCCATCTCGCGCTCGCCGATACCTCACAGGTTCGCCAGGGTAAGTCCGTGCTGGTCATTGGCAACCCGAGTGACGCCATGCTTTTCAGCGTCACCAAGGGCATCGTCAGCGCCGTCGGCAGATTCCCCGCAGCCGGCCCGGGCACATGGATTCAGACCGACGCACAAATTAATCCGGGTAATTCCGGCGGGCCGCTGGTTAACACTCGCACCTGTCCCAAGCACCACGGCTGTTCGTTCCTCCCAAGCAGTTCCCAATTCGGAAGAACCCGCCGCGCCTTCAGTTCTCGGTGTGTCGGAATCCCTAACTCCTTCCCCAGATGGGTTTGGTGTTATCACCTCACTTCCGATCCCGACGCTCGGGTCGCCCAGAGCACAATTATCAGGAGCCAGTAACTGTCAAGCTGAACGTCGTTGTCCGTTGAACTGACCCGTCCGCAGCAGCAACAGTCATGGAGTAGGTTCCGGGGGGTGTTTGGTTAGGATTCGGAGGCGCCGGCGGCGAACTTGAGCTACCCCCACCACAGGCTATTACCGAATGACCGACCGCAAGCAAAATAGCCGCCGAAATTATGCGTCGGTCGCGACGTAACAGACCCTCACTTCGCAGCCACTAGTTCGTGCTGCACATTGCTGTCGGACTTTTGGCTGTCAGCTCGCAGCTTTGGGCTCAACAAAGCAATTACAAACGTCGCAATGCAAACCCACCCGAACCAGTCGCCAAACCGCGAATAGATGGTCGTGTCGTGGCGCACTGGTACGACCGCAATCGCCGCGACGAACGGCGGGCCCATGATGGTGTCTTTCTCGGCAAGAACACGGCCGCGATCATCGGTCGCCGTAAGAAGCCCCAGATTCGCGGAGCGCGCGATGCTGTATCCGCCTTCCACTCCCCGCAGCACCGCCATTCGTCCATGTAGCCATTCGTCGCTCACAAAATCTGACGCCGACACAATCAAAAGTCCAATTCCATCTTCAGAGTATTGTCGACTCAGTCGCGGGAAATCCATGTCTTTGCAGATCTCTATGCCCCATTTTCCGGAAGCTACACCGACCACCGTGCGCTTCGTGTCCGGCGTAAACTGATCCTCAAACCCCGGCAGCAGATGATGCTTGTTATAGACGGCGGCCAATTTTCCGTCGGGGGAGTACAACCGCTCTTGGTTCCGCGACAGATTCGGCTCCACGCGCTGGACTCCCAGAGCAAGATACGCCCCGGTGTTTTTCGCGATTTGCCCCAGGAGCACATCGGCGTCCGTCTGCGAGGCATCCGTGATTGGGCCGTTATGTTCCGGCAGAACTACCAGTTGAACGCCCTGTGATGCCAGAGGCTCAATCTGTAGTGCATAACGCTCCAGAATCGCGTGCAATTGTTCGGGACTGCCGGCAAAGAAGTTCCCCTTCGCACTCGAAGCCAACAGCGCCACCTTGACTGTTGGCGAATTCTTGGGAGTTGCCGCCAGTCGCCACGCGCCGTAGCCAAATACGCACACAAGAAACACAGATGTGCCGACAGCGACCGAAATCTTTGCCGAAACACGGCCGGCACTGAACAACGCTGCCACCGTCGCTGCGAACAGAAACATACAGAAGCTGATTCCCCAGATACCAGTAACCGAGGCAATCTGCACAATGGGCAGGAAATTCATCTGCGAATAGCCCATGTTGCCGAACGTGCCGTGCACGGAAGCCACGGACACCAGATACTCCACTGTCACCCAGAACGCCGGTAAAAGCAGCACTGCTTGCCAGATCTTCCCGCGCAGGGTGCGCCCGCGAAACAGCAACACGCCCAGTCCGAACAAGCATGCCCCAAAAAGCAGGAGCGCCGCGACGATCAACGTCGGCAGCACCTGGCGCGAGTAACTCCACTCGTTCAGTCCCCCGAGCGCGTATGCGGCAGTACCTACAAAGAATGCCTGCTTCCCGGAGATACGCGAAGCGACCCACAGCACAGGAATGGCGGCCAGCCATGTGCATGGCCATGCAGGTGCCAGTCCGGTGCCTAGAAAAAATAGTGTCGCCGAAACTGCCAGGCAGGGCGCCGCGAGCGCGGCGTAGTTAAGCTTTGAGCCCATGCACAAGTCTCCTTAACGAACGCTGTATCAGTTCACGAAATTCTCTTTCGGAGAGGGCAATGCGTCCGGCGTGGTACAGCATCACGTACCCGTGGACATGTGCCCATAGCGCGAAAGCAACCTCCCAAACATCATCCTTTTTGAGAGAACCCTGCTCCATAGCGTCGGTGATGACGTCGGCCAAAGGATTGAGAGTCGGAGAGCGGCGCGCGCGAAAGTCTTTGGGGAAGCGTCGTGCTCTCGGGCGCGGGCGCGAAAAAACATATTCAAATACGCGCGGACGAGCCATTGCGTAGTCGACGTAAAACCGCATTCTGCCAATCAGTTTGGCTTCCGTGCTTCCACGCAGCGGCTGAGCCTGAATATGTTCAAGCAGTTTGGCAAATTCGCGATCGGTAATGTAGTTGAGCAGCGCTTCACGGCCCGGGAAGTGGTGATAAATGGCCATAGGCGTGATGCCTACAGCGCCAGCCACGCGGCGCATGCTGACGGCTTGAGCGCCCTCGGCCTCGAGTATCTCGAGCGCCGCCTGGGCGATGTGTTCGGCGGTGGTTTGTTGAACAACTGCCTGCGGTGTAGTGTTCACCTATACAGCGTATACTATACACTGTATGGTTACAAGCGGCAAAATCCTAGTCCGCTTTGATTCTGGTTTTTGGCCTTTCACTGCGAGGATCAGGAACTGCCGATTAGCCAGCCGGTCAGGCGCGACTCTTCACAATTCTGACGAGGCCTTGCGCAACTACGATTTAATGTCTTCTAACAAGCTCCGTGATGTCATCGCGAGAGAGAAGGTCCAGGATCTTCTTGTGGACGAGAACGACGGCATAATCCTCGGCGAGGGCTTGGTTTCCATTGAAGAGCCATGGGAGGACCATTCAAAGTGGTCTTCATTGCCGAACCGCCGCCCGACCATTAGATCGCGTTGGTCAGTGCCAGGTATACAGCGTGGACATGTGAAATCCCTCGCGGAATCGGGGCAGTCACTTCTACGAGTAGCTCCCTATACGTCAGGTGACCTTTGGAAAATTGGGGCCAAGGCTAACCCAACTTTCGCAGTTGCTAGCGATTTTTGGTATTTTTGGCCTCATTTTCGTGGTTAAGTCGTGCGTTTCCAGCGTCGGGCCATGAAAAAACGGGAGAGTGGAGACCAAGTGCCTTCCCTTTG
>JBAVHY010000560.1:0-3245 GCA_049686315.1 Candidatus Acidiferrum sp.
GCACATGCCGCGCCGCGCGGTCCGCCCCCGCCGCCGTGCCCGATCCGCCAATTTCTGGATTCACCGCAAACGCCCAGTAGGGGGGGGCTTCGCGCTTCGATGCAATTTTGGATTGCGCACCCTGGCCTGGTGCAAGCATGGCAACAAAGCACGCGCTTGGCGTTATCGCCGCAGCTGCGATCCCGGCCCAAAATCGCACTGGCCGATATTTCCGCCGTATCCTTCTGCTCTCTGCGCTGAACAAGTTTTCCATCCTGGTCGAAATTCTTCCGCAGATCTCGCGAGAGTGTACCACGCGCACTCGGTGCCGCTATTGCGAAGAGAAATTCAGAAGCGGCCCGCCGCGGACGGACGGGCCCTACAAGAACTGCTATTTCTTGCGCTTGGTGCGCCTGATCGAGCCACTGGGGACTTTAGGTTTCTCCTGGCAAACCGGCAGGCCGCAGGCGTCATTCGACACCGCGCATCCGCATTCCATCACCATTTCGAGCATTGCACGTGCGCGGTGCAGGCGCATCTTCGCGGTGGTCAAGTTCACCTGGAGCACGCTGGCGATTTCCGCTGCGGTCAAATTGTAGATTTCGTGCAGCACAATGATGACCCGGTATTTGTCGGGCAGAAATTGCAGGCATCGCTGCACGCACCGGCTCGTTTCCTTGCGCTCTGCCGCATCGAGCGCCGACGGGCTTACGGACGCAAGGGGTTCAATGCCGTCTGCGCATCCGTCACCATCCAAAGAAATCTGCGGCTTGCGTTGCCGCAAACGGTCCAGGCTGACGTGCGTGGCAATGCGGTACAGCCAGCTAAGCACAGCTCCCTTTTCGCGCAACGATTCAAGGTGGCTGTGCGCGCGCAAAAATGTCTCTTGCGTCAGGTCCTCCGCCTCTGCCGCGTTTCCCACCAGATGCAGCACGTACCGGTAGATGCGCTCGTGGTGCGAGCGGAAGAGCGTTCCGGCGTCGACCGTCTCTGTCGTGGCTTGCATTGCCAAATCTTCCCACGCCGTTCTAGGCAGTGCTGTGATGCACATCCCACCTCGATGTACCGGCGGGCGTGCCCTTCGCCGTGGCCCTACGGCCCATTTATTGGATATCCACTTCCAGTCCGCCCACCCACTGGGACGCCAAATTGTAGATGGTCGCGCCAAGCACCGTGACGATTCCGCCGATGGTGCCGTAGAACAACGGAGCCAGAATGAGCGGCAATAAGTTATACGCACCGGTAAGGTGCATACGAGCATGCAGGCCAAATGGAATTCCAGCGAACGCGGCGGCGCTGCACACCATCCCTGCCAGCAGCCCCAATGCCGCATATCCAAGGAACCCAATCTTCAGCGCGGAAAACAGTCCAATATGCTTGATGACAGCCATGCGTCACCTCCGGACCAGCCTCGCATTTGCCACTACGGCCGCTCCTGTCTTCCAGACGGATCACGCCCACAAAAGGATACGCAAGCTCAAACATCTTCGTGATATCTGATATCCAATTGCAATCTCTAACATCTAATGTCTGACCTGTGAGACACTTTTTAAACTTTCCCCAGCCCCCGTTCGTTTGGAAAGGAGCATCCCATGTCCGCCCTTTTGACTCCCGGCACTCCCGCACCCGACTTCACTCTGCACGTCACTCCCGATCAAAGCCTCGCTCTCAGTGAATTGCGTGGCAGGCCGGTCATCCTGGCGTTTTATCCAGCGGACTGGAGTCCGGTATGCGGCGACCAGATGGCCCTGTACAACGAAATTCTGCCCGAGTTTCAGAAATACAACGCGGAACTCCTGGGGATTTCCGTCGATGGCGTCTGGTGCCACGAGGCTTTTGCCAAGGACCGCCACTTGCACTTTCCTTTGCTCGCGGATTTCGAGCCCAAGGGGGCGGTGGCGCAACTTTATGGAGCTTATCGAAAAGCGGATGGCACTTCCGGGCGGGCATTATTCTTAATCGACAAAAACGGAATCATCACCTGGAGCTACCTTTCGCCGGTGGCTGTGAATCCCGGCGCCGACGGAATTCTTCAGGCGCTGGACGACTTGCCCAAATAGGAGCCTCCCATGACTACACTTAAACCGCCGGTCGGTCCCGGCGATCACGTTGAGGGGGATGGGCACGGGGGATGCACGTTGGTCGAGTACGGGGACTATGAATGTCCGCACTGCGGGCACGCCTACCCTATGGTCAAGCGCGTTCAGAAGCACTTTGGCAAGCGCCTTCGCTTCGTCTTCCGCAATTTCCCTCTGAACGAAATGCATCCGCACGCGGAATCCGCCGCGGAGTCCGCCGAATTTGCCGCGCCCCACGGCAAGTTCTGGGAATTTCACGATCTTCTCTTTGAGAACCAGGAGCGCCTGGGCGGGGCCCTGTATCAGGAAATTGCGCAGCAGCTCAAGCTCGCCGCGGCGGACTTGCGCGGCGCTTTGGAAAAACAGGAATTCTTGCCTAAGGTGCGCGCCGATTTCACCAGCGGAGTCCGCAGCGGCGTCAACGGCACACCCACCTTCTTCATCAATGGCCAGCGCCACGATGCCCCATTCGAATACGAGGACCTCGTCGCAGCCATCAATGCCGCATTGGCCGGGGAATGATCGCGCTCACGTTCTGAGTGATCCCCAACGATCTTGCTCACCTTCTCGCTCACGAAACGTCCGAAGTGGTTAAGATCTTCCCGCCAGTCATCAGGAGGCAACCCATGGATTCTAAGAATCCGGAACTTCAAATCTTGGCAGCCCGCGTGGAGAAGCTTGAAGCGCAAAACCGTCGTTGGAAGTTCATCAGTACCGCCTTTGTCCTGGCGGGCGTCTCCGCGGTTCTAATGGGAGCCAAGGCCGCCGACCGGATCGGACCTCCTGCCATCCGTGCCAAGACTGTGGAAGCGCAAGAATTCATACTGAAAGACTCGGACGGCCAGGTTTATGGGCGGCTTAGTTTGCATATGGCGGCCAAGGGCGTCGTGAATGGACAGTCCACCGTGGTCGATGAAGACCAAGCGTCACTGCAGTTCTTCAATGAGCAAGGTGATGTTGTATGGACAGCTCCGACAAAGGCTCAATTTATGGCAATCAAACCGTAGAGCGCGGCTGCGACCCCAAGAACCACTCGCAAAACCGGCGGGTGCGATGCCCAAAGAAGAAGAGTAAAGGCGAGAGAACCCAGGTGGCGCGAGATTTTGTGATCTTGCGGACATAGGGCGCAGCAGTGCGGCGCCCCTACGAAGGGAAACCCAGAGGCCGATCGGGAGATCGGCGGTCCCG
>JBAVHY010000561.1:0-8852 GCA_049686315.1 Candidatus Acidiferrum sp.
ACTACACAGGCAAGTGGATAGAAAGGTCGCGTCTTCCCACAACGAGCCTTCTGATTCGGAATCACTTCCTGTTTGCTCGTCATCCAGCAGGAATACGCGGCAGGCGGCAGGCAGCTACGTCCAGATCATGGCCTGTCAAAAAAGCTTAGTACCTCATGTTGGAACCGCCGATGATCTTTTTCGAGCATCAGGCCGTGCCCCCCATCCGGAAGCAAGACGTATTCCTTGTCGTGCGTCCTAAGTTGCGAGTAGAAGGGCAGCAGGTCTTCCTCTTTAGCCGCATAATCTCGCTCTCCATGAATGATCATGGTGGGTACAATGATTCGGTCCGGATCAAGGATTGGAAGATGCGCATTTTCGACGAACGTATTCGGCGCTTGCGGGTTGGCCTGTAAGACCTCTTTTACGAGTTCATCCACAACGTCCGCTTCAACCTGAGGATGCTGCGCCAAGTCTCCTCTTACAAAGTCGCTGCGGATGGATTCCTCCGTCACGTCGCGATATTGCGGAAGAGGCTTACCGCCGTTTTCCATTCTTTTTTTTCGAAACTCATTTAACTCAGCGTTTCCTTTCCACCAAGGTGCGTAAAGGACCAATTTCGTGACTTTATCCGGGTTCTCCATTGCGAACACGCCAGCTCTCTGGGTACCCGCGGAGCAGCCGTGCAGGTTGATTTTGGTCACACCTCTTAACCGGGTTATATACCCTACCGCTGCCGCGATATCGGCGGCTGCGGAATGCGAATCCGTCCAATCTTTGTCAGTCTTGTCGGAACGGCCATATCCGTGGAGGTCAATCGCCCAGACGTCATAGCCATTCTCGGCAAGAAAATCCATCAGCGAATAGTCGCGAATCTGCAGATCAAAAAGTGGGCGACCCGACCACGTGCCTCCATGCACGAGGAGTGCGACCTTGCCGTTGTTCGCGAAAGTGCCCTCCAGTCCTGCTTTGTGTTTTTCCCAGAGGTAAATTCGGAGACCATCTCTCATCACGTAGTGATCTTCGCCGCGAATGGGGTTGGTGCCAGCTCCTGTCTCCCGAGATGTTACTCGCCCGCCGCCGGCGGCGGGTACGATTGCGCAAGAGGCCAGGACCAAAACCAGAAATGAGAAAGTACGTCGCATTGCTCGCAGCATCACTTCATCCCTCCGCATGGATAATTCTTCCACACGACTACGGGATCAATCTACCGCGTAAGAGTGCTTGCGTACCACCTTCTATGTTCTGAAATGTGGCTCAATCGAGGCCCAGCAACGTAGTTGTCCAAGCAAAAGAGTCACGTTCTGGGCGGATAGTCGGCAATTACGTCAGAGTTGCTCGTGACTCGGGATCGATGGGGAGCACAGTTTTGACCTCGATCCCCAGCGTGGTTGGGCGACTGTCGACTTCGCGTGAAACGGAGGCGACGAGTTGCTACCCCACGGTGCTTGTTCTTGCACACGTGACCGCACGGACCTACTCGGCCTTGTGTTTCACCTCCAGATCGAACGAAGCTCCCAGCGGTCACCCCGTACCGGAACTACCTTCCCGCTTGAAGAGAAGAGTGCAACCTTGCTGTTTCGTGAAGCGGGGAAAATCAAGTCCGTCATAGCAATCGTGCCGTTCTGTGCGTAAGCCTCTATGGATGAGCGATCAATGATGAGTTTGAAGTCGTAGGGGCGGCTTGCGATCAGCGGAGCCGTTGTCCTCGCCGGGAAGTCCGGTGTAATAGCCGCACCCGACTTTGTGCGATCGATGTAGAACTCTCGCTTCGGCTGATCAAACCCGATCTCTGTCCAATGCTGCTCGTCGGTGTAGATGCGTATGCCAAAGACTTGTTCAGATGGTCGGCCAAACTGCAAGTCTAACTCGAAGGGGGCCTGCATGTTACCGGAGACACTGCCGCCCTTTGTCGTAGAGATGTCGGAATGATCTGCACGGAGAGGAGCGATAACGGGGTCCTGCACTACTGCCAATCCTGCAGCGTCCCTCAGTAGCGAGAGGCGTCTTGGAACACTCATCTGCCCGCGCCAGGGAGAGGTCGGCAGTTGCGACGCGTACTGCCAGTTGCTCATCCAGCCGATCAGAATCGGCTTCGCGTCCTTCGGCAGCCCGTTAAAGCTGATGGCGCAGTAGTCATCCTTGCCATAGTTCGTCCATCCGTGCGAACCAGGCTCGCTGGACGCCGTAAACCGCTTCCCGTTGAAGTTGCCCAGGAAATACTGCTCGCCGGAACCGCCTTGCGGCGCGCCCGAGTTGAGACCAATTTTCAGGGCCCACATGTCACCTGTTCCATTCTCGCCGGGGATACGCAGGAGGTCTGGGCATTCCCAGGCTCCATCGACGTCGCCAGCGGGTCCGAAGTCGCTCAGTTGCGTCCACTCCTTTAGGTTCGGTGACGTATAGAAACGAATCTTGTGCTCCATGGCCAAGGAAACCGCCATCAACCAACGGTTTTCCTTCTCATCCCACGACACGCTGGGGTCACGGAAGTCGGCCATGTGCAGATCGATTACGGGGTTGGCGGCATATCGGGTCCAGGTCCGTCCGTCGTCGCCGCTGTATGCAAGGTTCTGTGTCTGCCGTGTTCCTTCGCTCGTGCTGCGGGAACCGGTGTATACCGCAACCAGGCACTCTGCTCCGGGCGCGCAGAAGCCACTGCTGTTCTCGTGGTCCACGACGACGCTGCCCGTGAACGCCATTTCGCCGTCCTTCTCTGGGATTGCGACCGGAAGCTCCTGCCAATCCAAGAGGTTCGTGCTAACGGCGTGCCCCCAACTCATGTGGCCCCATTCATCACCGAACGGATTGAGCTGATAGAAGAGGTGATACTCCTTGTGAAAGTAAACGAGGCCGTTAGGATCGTTCGTCCAATGCTCGCGAGGAGAGAAGTGTACCTGTGGACGGTAGGGCTCGTCGTAGCGGATGACTTGGGCCCCCGCAATCGATGTAGAGAACGCAAGTGCGCACGCGAGTAAAGTGTCGATCAGCTTTGATGAAGGCATCCTCATTGTCACATCATCTCGCATCTGCCGCGCGCAGCGACAGAGGACATTCCTTCATTTTGCTTAAAGACGATGGGGACCAAGGTCGCTCAAGAGCCGAGCGGCGCCTGCTCCCGAATAGTCGGCCAATCGGAAGCTATCGTCGGACACGCGGATAAATCGATAAATCCGCGTAAGTGGGACACTCGACATGTTCCTATTGCGACGCGCGATTATCTGAACTCCGTCGAATATTTGCGGGCAATTTCATTGATCTGCTCTCGAGTGAGCTGCTTTGGGGGTACGCCGGGCGGATTGCAGGTTTCACGGAAAAAGCCGTCCAGGCCAGGAGGCGACATGATCCAAAGCAGGAGCAGTTCGTGATCGGGATTCGCAAACCCATGCCAAGAGTTCTTGGGAATGAATATCGTTCCACCCTTTTCAAAAGGGTGACGCACATCGTTCAGTATGAAAATTCCGCTGCCTTCCAGTACGTAAAAAGCTTCGTCCATCTGGAAGTGTCGGTGGACTGGAATCCCCGCGCCGACTGTCACTTGCTGGGTCCCCAAGGCGAGATTGTCGGAGCCTGTGGCGGAACCGACCTTGATAAAGATCTTGCCATGGTCACGAAAATGAATGAGCTGTTCGCCTTCGGTAGCGCCGAGCACATATCCCTCTGGCGTCGCGCCACGAGCCGGGGTCATGCCTCGCGCCAATAGTTGGCTGATGCCCATGCTCCCCAGGCCGAGCAGGAAGGATCGACGTTTTTGCTCGAGTCCAATCATGACAATCTCCTCCAAGGTGCGCCGATTCGTTTCTCAGGACTCTGGCCTTGTGATGACTCCGAAATTCCCGATGGGAGAATATCACTGAAAAAGCAGGTCTGTCCTAGTAAGTCGCGTCACGGACACTTGGGTATCGACGCCAGCTTTACGGGTTGCCGCATTCCGGGCGAGTCGTCGGCCATCCGGAAGTGCGCGCTGAGCAGCGCGTTGTTCAGGAGGGTTCAAGTCCCTCTGGCGCTCAAATGAGGGGCGCCATATCCAAGAAGCGGGGTTCGCAGCCTCGCTGGCCGGAGAAAGTGGAAGGTATGGAGACGTCTAAACGGGCACGAAGGCGAAAGCTGGATACGGCCAAGACCGACCTAAAGCCGCCGCTTGTTGTACTCCGGAGGGCAGGGTGTCCACCGTAAGGTGGAATCTGAAGGGCATGAGGAGAAGTACCGGGCCGTAATCGATGGGGTAACTCCCAAGATGAACCGGTCGGCCAAAGGTGGGGCAAGGTCGAGTCTGCACTTCTGAGACGAAGGCGTTCTCATTCACCCACCGCACCAAGGTGTTTGCGGACGGCACGGTACAGAAGAACAACGCGTGACCTCAGGAGAACTGACAGAGTCCCCGGGTGGCACCGGGGTAAGCAGACCTATAAGCGAAAGCGAAATGGCGAGTGACGCTCTGTCAGTAGTCCGACGGCTGAATAGTACCTGAAGCGCGGCGAAAGCCGCGTGACCGAGCGATCGGCGACCAGAGTGGGTCGGGGAAGGCAGCCGACGAAGATGGTCAGGAAGAGAAAGGAAACCAGATGAGTAAAGATGAGGGAGGATGGAACAGTTCCTTTAGCGAAAAACCCGTACGCTCTCGTCTGAGGAGACTGGTGGATTGGATCAACCTGACGGGTGCCAAGAAGGTCCATTCATTAATCGACAAGGTGTACAAGCGGAAGAACCTGGAGATGGCCTGGGAGAAGGTGAAGGAGAACCGGGGCAGTGGAGGTGTAGATGGGCAGAGTCTCGCGGCTTTTGAAGCACAGCTGGGCCTGCAGTTAGCTCGGCTGCAGCGGGAGCTGAAAGAGGACACCTATCAACCTCTGCCGGTGCGACAACACCCTATTCCGAAGAGGGACAAACCAGGGGAGTATCGAATGCTCGGCATACCTGCGATCTACGACCGCGTGTGCCAACAAGCGCTGCTCAATCGGTTGGAACCCATCTTCGAGCCAGTATTCGATGATGCTAGCTTCGGATATCGGCGAGGGCGGTCAACAAAGGATGCACTACGCAAGATTTGGAAGGAGATTCAAAGCGGGTCGGAGTGGATCGTAGATGCGGACCTCCGAGATTTTTTCGGGTCCGTCGATCACGAAAAACTTCTCACGCTGGTAGCCCAAAGGGTAGCGGATAGCCGAGTGCTACGCCTCATCAAGGCAATGCTCAAGGCGGGAAGCTACGGAAAGGGGCAGCTCTTTCCATCCGAGCGCGGAACTCCTCAGGGAGGCGTAGTTTCGCCAACGCTCAGTAACATACTTCTGACGCCGTTTGATCGGGAGATGCGACTGAGAGGGTATCAGCTCACGAGGTATGCCGATGATTGGGTGATTACCTGCAAATCGGCAGCAGAGGCACAAGCCGCCGTGGATGCGGCCCGACGAATCCTGAAACAACTGGGCGTGGAGTTGCATCCGCAGAAGACGCGGATCGTTCATGTCCGGTACGGCTTCGAGTTCCTTGGCTACAAAATCAAGCGCGGGTACAGAAAGCTTCATCTGCCCGAGAGCAAGATTCGTAGTCGGGCGCGACAGAATGCGCTGTATGCGTATCCCAAGGAGAAGTCGATCCGTCGTTTCATGGACCAGGTACGGCAGCGAACCAAACGGACCAGGCCTTTGCAAACCAAGGAGCTGATTGAGGAGCTAAACCCGCTCTTGCGAGGGTGGGGCGAGTATTACAAACGCGCCCACATCCGCAAGCTCTTCCAACGTCTCGACGGCTGGGTCCGGCGACGCATCTGGTCGCATCGCTATAAGTGTTGGCGCAATGCTGGCTGGAAACGGCTGCCTACGGCCCAGCTTTATGGCGAGTACGAGCTTGTTCGTCTGATCGATTTAATTCCTTCTCTTGCATCTCGGCATAGTTGAGTCTTCGTGAAAGCTGCCTACACGAAATGTGTACGGGCAGTTTGGGCGGCGGACGGAGGCCAGCGCGTAAGCGCGCCTCCTCCGACCCGAGAATCCACTTCACCTGTCCCCGCGCAGACCAGCGTCTGGGCTTTTTCAGGCGGCCCGACTGGCGATGAATCTGCCGTCGTTTCCTCGCGGCCCCCAGCTTCCCGTCCTTGTCAACGTCAGGTCTGTCCGTCCCCGTCTGTCTCGCGCAATTCTGGCGCCGAGGAGCCAGCCGGAGAGCTGTTTCGGTCGGATGTGCCTAAGTCCCGTGAAACAGCGTACTCGTAGACTTGAAATCCATGGCTAAAGGCCGCCGGTCACATGAACAAAACGGGACCTAACAGGAAATATGATAGAAATTGAAGGGTAGCAGTTTGATTTGTGGGCCGGAACAAAACGCGTTACTTGGTCGCTCCGTACGACCGGAGTAGTGCGGCAATCTCAACGAAGCCCCAATCATCTTCCGCGCTCCATAGCGGAGAATCGCTGAGATTCGGCCTTGTGTTCGGGTCCGCTCCGCTCTCCAAAAGCATCCGGACCGCAGCGATGTCGCCTCTCATGATTGCCCAGAGAAGCGGTGACATTTTGAAATCGTCAAACTCGTTTAGGTCTGCTCCTCCGGCGATGATTTGTCGCATCCCATCATAGTCAGACCGCAAAACTGCATCAGTGAGTGCAGTGTGCTTCTGAATGCGAACAGTCTTCGCGTGCTCTTTTGTCTTACGATTGGGCCACATTTGATTCTCGCAGTATCGCACGGATTTTATGACGAAGTCGGTCAACTCCTGAATAACAGCAATCTGGTCAATGTGAATAAAGGCGGAACGAGCCATAAGCCCCCTTCGGTGAAAGTACACCCACAGGAAGCTTGCTCGCGCACTGCCGGTGCTGCCGAGCCCCGGGCACCCGACGATCCATCCAGAATCTTAATGTTTCGTGGCCGGAACATCCTTCCGGACGGAGACGGGTGCCGGCGATCATTCGCGTGTATGCTGAAGCAGTACGGGACCATCAAGCGCTCATGTTTCGGAAAGTCCTCTCCGCGTTTTGTGTGCTGGTGATGCTCTGTGTAGCTGCGCTGCTTGCCGCCAGCATCGTGATAGCGCACGCGGCTAAGGGCAAGACCTACTCCAACATATCCTTAATTCCCCACCGGCGAGTCGGGTTGATTCTCGGATGCCCCAAGCGCACCTTCGGAGGCTGGTCTAATCCCTATTTCGAAAACCGAATCGCGGCGGCAGCGGAACTCTACTACCACAGGAAGATCGACTATTTCGTTGTGAGCGGCGACAACCACGTCCATAGCTACGATGAGGCAACCGACATGAAAAACGCCTTGATCGACAAAGGCGTGCCGGCCGACCGAGTCTATTTGGACTATGCAGGATTCCGAACACTGGATTCTGTGGTTCGAGCGAAGGAAATATTCGCTCAAGAGAAGATCACAATCATCTCGCAAATGTTCCAAAATCAGCGCGCGATTTTCCTCGCCCATCATCATGGGATCGATGCTATCGGATTCAATGCGTCAGAAGTGGCCTTACGTTACGGGCTCAAAACCATGTCCCGAGAGCAATTCGCTAAGGTGAAAGCTGTCTTGGACGTTTACTTGTTCCATAAGCAGCCCCATTTCTTGGGGCCGAAGATCGCTGTAGGCAATCCGCGCGCAGTGCTTGATGCCCAACATGCGTCAGAGCTCGCCGAACTCATGTGCCGTCAGTTGCCAAATGTCGGGACCCACGTGGACGATCGCATAATCGTGGACGCTCCGATTGAGCCCGGCGAGAAACGGGCTCTCGCCGATGAGGTTTACGACTCACCGGTGGAGGACGACACCTACGACGCACTCGTCCAACTGGGTCCGTACTCTGTCCCGTGCCTCGTGAATCGACTGACGGATACTCGATGGATGCCTGACCCACGCTCAGAGCCCTTACTGGGAGCGCCGGTCGTTGGAGATGTCGCATACATGATCCTCTGGGACAAGGGCGTGCCCGACGTTTTGCCCCGTCTTGCTCACAAGAAACCAGATGAACTGAGGATGGACGACTATTTCCTGTGGCCAAGCGTTGGCGATCACCGAAAGCGATTGCAGAAGGCAGTCCGCGACTGGGTGGGCGATCACCCCGATTGCTGTCGCGTTTTGCCAATTCTTCTCAAGAATGCTCCCACACAACCACGATTTCGGATGTCTGATGCAGATCTAGCCAGGACCCGCTCACAATTTTCCCAACTGAGGCCGGGAATGACTTCCGACGAGGTCATAAGGATTGTCGGTAAGCCTGACGCAATAGACGCGGGAAGCCACGCACCCGACCACTATCGTGTCAATTTGCTTGGCTCCTGCTCGAACAACCACAACGAGAACTTGGCCTATATCTATTATGTCGAAAGATGGACGGGCGAAATCGGCCGCCGCGATCCACTGCACGACCGATACGTCATTCTGTATTTTTCTGGCGAGGGTAGGTTCACGCGAATGTTTTCCAATATTGCGGACATTTCCCCCATCTTCCCGCCATCCGCGGCGTCCTGGCTGCGACTGATGTGGGGAGGGCAAAGCACGCAAAGGTAGTTTGAGAGCAAAGGTGGTGGGACCGCCGGACGGTATCACTCCTACGGCGCTCCACGGAAATGGCTACGAAAGAATTAACCAGTAGGTAGTGGATCGTGCGAGGATCGTTCTGCAACGGTACAGAATCGGGTCAATTCCCGGGAAACAGCAATTGCGGACAAGGGCAATCCGTCGCGGAATCGGCCCGGCCACTTCTACAAGCGCGCGATCAACCAGGTTGGATTACTTCCTGTCGCTCGTCATTTCCCCGGAATCGGCTCGTCATGCGGTTATGAGTGTAAACGCCTGTTTACGACTGTGTATCCCGCAAATTCCATCCGCGACGAATGCCCTTGAAATCAGCGGCGTGCAGGAAGGGAACTGGTGCCTGGGTT
>JBAVHY010000562.1:0-7824 GCA_049686315.1 Candidatus Acidiferrum sp.
AAAAAGGAGTAAGTAGTTTGTCGCCGTTAATTACAAGTTGCTGATTTTCCCCTGCTTTACGGTCGCTCCGGCAAGTTCTGATTAAAGTGTACAACGGACTTACAAGCAGGAGGGCGCAGGTTCGAGTCCTGCACTGCCCACCAAATCATCAAATCATCAATAAAACAAAGGCGATTTCGTGTTTCTGATAACTGGTGTGTTTGGAAACATCGCGTGACAGTAAAGCATGTGACCAAATACCTAGTCGAGCAACTGCCGTGACTTCTCAGATCCGGGCTTCTGGCCCGGATCAGTCTCTGAGTGCGCCGCGACTCGAGCCGAAGCGGCAATCGCAATCGGCATGTCACTTCATCGGTAAACACTAGCGGTACTAACCCAGCCTCGATGAGTGCATCGGCGATCATGCGCTCGTTGATCGACGAGAAGATCAACGAACTTCGGGACTGGCGCGGGAAGACGCTCGCGAAAGTGCGCGAAATCATACTCATCTGGGCGCGGCGGTCGCCGGCAGAACCCGACCCTCGCCGATCACCTCCGCCGTTGCGACGGGCCTTTCCATGTTCGAGTTGTTGGACAACCGAGACTGGCCCCATTGCGGGCTCCGCAATCCGCGCGCCGAGAGGATGATGGAGAAGAGCGCGGTCACGCCTAGCGCGATGAGCGTGCAGACGAAGAAGAAGCCTCCGCTGGAATTGGCGATGCCGCTGGCGACGCCGACACCCTTCCCCTTCCATCCTCCTCGGGTCGCTCCTTTCGTTGGCTGTCCACGTCATCCACATGATGACGTACCCCGACCGCCGTTCGGCGAGCACCAGCGTCCGACTGTTAGATTTGTGTGTGCCTCTCAGTCAGGCACATGATCGGTTGACAGTGCTGCACTGGCCTGCTCCCTCCATCGTTGTTCGTTCACTCCGAACACGAGGAGCCACAGGCAAAGTGACAATTCTCCGATTAAGGCAAGCAGCAGAACGGGGAGGATCGTCCCTGCGTATGCGGGGGCGAGGATGAGCGTGAAGCTATTGGTCAGATAACTCAAACCGGCAATCGCCATCAAAATGCCAAGAGTCCTCGGGAGATAACCCGACCTGAAAATCAGATACCCATAAACCAGACACGCAAAGCCAAAAAAAACGAGGTCAATGCCAAAACCGTAGTCATGCAACTTGAGAGAAATCTTCACTAGAGCGTGCAGCTGATGTGGTTCAAATGCCTCCAGGTAATCAGCGTTCCCCGAAAGGAACAAAGCCGCAAAAAGACAAAGCTTGCTGACGGCCTCAATCGGGAATTCAACGATGTTGAAAAACGCCGCAAGCAAAGCGAGATTCTTGTTCACTGGCCTGAGCAAGACATATAAGATCATGGTTAGCGCGACAGAACACACAAGCAATATCAGCTCACCGGCAATAGTGATGCGCCACAGCGACTCGGAGGCCGCAATATTGTTGGCAGTGGCGGTAACATCTCCGGAGACCATGAGTTTGTCTCTGACGAAGAACTCACTACAGAAACCGATGACTATGATAATCAGATACAGCACCCCACCGGTTCGTGCATAAACTTGCGGCGAAGTTTCTGCAATCCGTTCCGTCATCATTGCTGTGCTCACAATCGTTTCCTTTCGCGAAGCATTGAATCAAGGATGCTTGGCACGCGGCTATCACCGATCCCCCAGTGCGCTGGCCTGCTCCTTCCATCGTTGTTCGTTCACGCCGAACACAAGGAGCCACAGGATTAGCGATGCTGCCCCGAGGAGGGCAAAGGCTACTACATAGGGGAACAGACGGTATCCGAGGGGCTGATACAGGAAGCTCAGCCAACCCAATCCTCCAAATACCGACAACACGCCGAGAATCCGAGGCAGGAAGGTGGACCTGATGATGAGGTAGCCCGTCAGCAGTGCATAGAATCCGAAAAATACCAAGGCCACCGCGGCGCCCCGGTCATTCACCTTGAGAAAGAGGAGCCCCAGCGCCTGCAACTGTTCCGCGCTGAATACACTCAAGTAGTGCGCGCCTCCCAAGATGAACAAGGGGGCGATAAAAAAGACGCGGCTAAAAGTCTTGATGACGCAACCGGTGAGGCCTAAGAACGCGGCAATCAAAGAGACGCTCCTACCCGCCGGCTTAAGCAAGTCATAAAAGAGAGCGATCATAGCGACATTGCACGCCATTTCGATGAGGTAGACTCCGAAACCCAACTGAAACAAGCCCCTGTGTGTCAGTATGTTCGTCGCCGTAGCCGCTGCGTCGCCGCCTACCACAAGCCTGCCGCTCACGAAACCCCCGGCGAATATTCCCGTCAGTATGGTCAGGAGATAAAGCACACCCGTAATCCTGGCCCTGAGACGTGGCGACGTTTCCTCCAGTCGCCCCACCATTGCGGTTGCATTCATATCGCTTCCTTTTCCGGTGTCTGTCTGGACTCCAACAGGTCACCTGGCTGGCACTGTAGTGCCTCACAAATGGCCTCGAGCGTGGAGAATCGGACGGCGCGCGCTTTTCCGGTTTTCAGGATCGACAGGTTGGCGAGCGTGATTCCGATTCTCTCGGACAGCTCCGTGAGCGTCATTCGACGCTCGTGAAGCATCTCGTCCACCTTCACGATGATCGGCATGGTCAGACCGTACCTTCGAGATCTTCACGCATGCGCGCGCCCTGCTCGAAGACCCGCGCCAACACGAAGAGCAGCAGCACCGTGAGCCATCGCGTCAGCGAAAAGCCCGAACTGATGTTGAGCGGTGCGGCAGCCGTCGATACGCCCGCAGCAATGGCTCCAACGGTGAAATGCATCAACTCAAGGCCGAGGATCGCCCAGGCGATCGTTTTCAAGCGGACGGCATTCGCCATAACGAAGGGGTTCCCGACGCTGACCGTCTCGACGATGGTCAGCAGCCGCCTCAGAATGAGGTGCACAATGGGAACCGAACAGATGCCGATGACCATGATCAGGCGCATACCCAGGAACAACATCGAATTGCCAGTCGCGGGCCGTGCACCAAGCGCTCTCATGACCCACGATTCGGCAACCAGGCTGGCTATGAGCAACGCCAGGATTAGCGCGCCCATGAGCAGATTCAGCTTGGTTAGTACACGGAGGACTCTCCGCGACAGGGTCAGAGTGTCAGGGTACGACTTGGTCATGAGACCGTCTCCTTGGCTCTTCAGGAAGAGCCGCGTCGAGTTATCGACTAACGATAACCTACATATCGTTTTTCGTCAAGTTGTATATTGATATTCGATATGCGTGCAGCCAATCAGGCGCTGCGTGGCCGGGCAGGACGACGGTGGGACTGGTGGGGGACAGCGTTCGCCACTACCGGTCAGTCGCCGGGACGAGATTCGAGATCAGCGCGGCCGCGCTTCGACCTTAAGCTCAGTGGGGTCGGCTCACAGCCGGGGTTAGACCGTTAGCCCTAACTGGCGACTTCAGGCCAAGGCGCTCGTTGCCCCCCGCACCTCGGCTTCACAAACAGGGTGAGTACCCCTAAACGCGCCAGGGTCTCGGTATCCCGGCGTTGAGGCCCGATCAGAATTCCTGAACACTGGCCAACTTGTAGGTACCGATTCCCATGTTGCAATCTGGATTACTTCCTGGTGGCCGACGATCCACTCGGTAGGTGAAAAGCCGCGTTTTCTCCGATGTCTTCGTATTGCGCTCATCTGAGTTCTTGGGCGAGTCCGATGAGAAGCCCTTCAGGCCCGCGGATGTAGCAGAGCCGATACGCGTCTTTGTACTGGACTACTTCGCCTACGAGCTGCGCGCCGCGCTTGCGGAGCCTTTCAAGCGTCTCGTCGATGTCGTCCACGGCGAACATGACGCGGAGGTAGCCTAGAGCGTTCACCGGGGCGTTGCGATGATCCGCGACGACAGGCGGCGTGAGGAAGCGGGAGAGCTCGAGCCGGCCGTGGCCGTCCGGCATGCGCATCATGGCAATCTCGACGCGCTGATCGCTCAGTCCAGTGATGCGTCCGGCCCATTCTCCTTCGATCATCGCCCGCCCTTCGAGCTCGAGGCCGAGCTCGCGAAAGAAATCAATCGCCCCTCCGAGGTCATCGACGACGACCCCTACGTTGTCCATTCGTTTGAGCGCCATGCGTCCAATTTACAAGGTGCCGTCTAAGGCTGACAACGGATCTTTTCTGCAACGCCGAAGCGCGAGCGCCGTGGAGCCCGATAGATCGCTCCCGAATAGCGCTTACTCGGGGCGGCTTCGTTCTGACGGGCAAACCTGAAATAATCCCAAGGTAAGGGTTGCCGACGATACGGCCGACGACGAGGACTCTTGAGCAGCCACAATTGGCTTGCGCGGATTAAATCCGCAACAGTTGGGCCGCATTAATGCGGCCAATCTTCCAGCGATCTGCTTCGCTGATTGTAGCGTGATCGAACCACTCGGCTGCAATGGCCGTATCCTCAAATGGGAAATCGACGGAGTAAAGAACGCGGTCGGCACCAACTTCCATCATGACTTCGGTGAGTGTTTGCGTGCGGAAATTGCCGCTCGTGGTGATGTAGAAGTTCTCTCGCAGATAGTTGCCTATGGGAAGCTTGGCTTTTGGTTTGGCGCCCAAGGTTCTCGATACGCGGTTATCAATGCGCCAAATACCGCAGGGGAGTCCTTCTCCCAGATGGCCGAGGATCACCTTGAGCTTTGGATAGTCGTCGAACAAACCACTGCCTATGAGGCGAAGCGCGTGAATGGCAGTCTCGGACGTGAATCCCCACACAGAACCTGTCAACCAAGCATGGCCCTCGTAGGCCGGCAAATGCGCGGGTGCCGACCTGGGGTGAAGATAAAACGGCACATCAAGCTGCTGCACAGTCGCCCAAAAATCTCGGTACTGCGACAGGTCATAGAACACAAGCGAGTCCGCCGTGCCGATCTGCGAATATCCGTTTACGAGCGCGCCACAGAACCCCAATTCCTTGATGCATCGCGTTAATTCCTGAGCGGCGACGTGCGGGTCCTGAAGCGGCAGCGCAGCGAATCCCTTGAAGCGTTTCGGATTTTTGGAGATCTGTTCGGCCAGGTGATCGTTGGCGCGCCGCGCGATACGAATAGCCTCCGAGACATTCGGAATCGCCTGGATACCATCCCCAACGAGCGAAAGAATGCAAACGTCCACGCCGCCTCGGTCCATCTCGGCGATCCGTGCGCTTCCTATCTCTTCCAACCGCTGCCGAAATTCTGGGCTGCCCGGAGCGCCATAGCTCGCAGCCAAAGTTTCAGGAATGACAAAGTGCTCTTCGAGCGCAATCTTGCGCGACATGGGTCTTGAATCAGAGTTCATCGCCTCCAGCGCCGACACGTTCGCTGCGTTGGAAGAATTGGCCGCCGCCAACAGTCCCGCCCCCGCAACAGCTCGGGCACTGCGTTCGAAAAAACCACGTCGCGTACTCCAACCGTTGCAATCGATTGTCCTCATCGGGATCTCCTTGTGGGCGACGGAAATACTCGGGATTGTATACTAGGCAAAAAATAAGCGCAGTCAACTCTCGCCAAGATCCGCCTTGCGGCCAAAGCGTCTACGCGGATGACGGACAACTCTGACCGTACCGCCGCGACATCACCCGATCATTGATCGGTGGCATGGAGGCCATCGGTCATGAAGCGGAAACCGCACTCACGAAGAAAACGTACCACTACAAAATCTGTCCTGCGCCTGCCAGACCTCGAGCACGCCAAAGCCGCAGTCTTGAATAGCCTCACTAGCCTGGACGCGCAACGGGGTTATCGTCACGCCATCGATGAGTTCGTTGACTGGTATTGTTCGGAACCGCGCTTGGCTCTCAACAGAATAGTGGTGTTGCGCTATCGGTCGCATCTCGAATCCCGTCAACTGGCACCCGGCACAATCAACCTGCGTCTTGGGGCAGTTCGCCGCCTCGCATACGAAGCGGCAGACTGCGGTCTTCTCAGCGCCGATTTGGCTGCCGGGATTCGTCGCGTCAAAGGGGTGAAGAAGCTGGGAGTGCGCCTCGGCAATTGGCTGACTGCGGAGCAGGGCCAAGCACTTTGGCAAGCACCCGACCATCAACGACTGAAAGGAAAACGCGACCGAGCATTGCTCGCATTGCTGCTCGCGTGCGGCTTGAGGCGGCATGAAGCGGTGGCGTTGAGATTGGAACATCTCCAACAGCGCGAAGAGCACTGGGCCATTGTCGATTTGGTTGGCAAGGGAGGCCATGTTCGAACGGTTCCGGTTCCCGATTGGGTGAGAAGCGAGTTGGACGATTGGCTCGCCGCGGCCGCAATTGATCGAGGAAAGCTGTTCCGCCGGGTCAACAAAGTAGGTAGGACATGGGGAGGTGGGATGACGGTAAAGGCGGTTTGGCACATCGTAAAGGAATCCGCCAGAAGCATCGGAGTGGCTAAGTTGGCGCCGCACGATCTACGTCGGACCTGTGCTCGACTTTGCCACGCATCGGGAGGCGAGTTGGAGCAGATCCAATTTCTTTTGGGGCACGTTTCGGTGCAAACGACCGAACGCTACCTTGGCTGCAAGCAGCGGATTCGATCAGCCGTGAATGATCGCATTGGCATCGAGCCAAATCGTTGAGCTGGGTGCGCGGTTATGGAAGGGTAGCCGACAATCCACCAAGTGGCCGGACCGCGGATTGTGAGTGCTATCGAGATTTTTCACCAGTTGGCCCCGTGTCAAGCCATCTAAGAATGTAACCCTAGCGATCCCCTTTTCTTACCAGCTGTGATCGACTAGCATTGCAACGTTCGTTGGGAGGAACTCCTCTATGCATGAGCTCGACCGTCGTTCGATGCTGAAAGTTGTCGCTGCCCTTTCGTTGGGTCCTTATTCTGCCCTTGCGGACGAAAAAGAGAGCACCCTTCACCTCGTCGAAGCAGGTACTGATCGCACAGAGCAGCCGCACAAGGCCGCACGTGCCAACAGCCATTTGGACTTCAAAGTCCTCACCCACGAGACCAACAGCGCTCTGTTCATCATGGAGAACCGCAATATGGTCCGCGGCGGACCACCGCGACACATTCACTACGAGCAGGAGGAATGGTTCTACTTCGTCGAAGGTAGCGACGAAGTGCTGATGGAGGTCGGCGAAACGAAGTTGCGGCTGAAACCTGGCGATTCGGTTTTGGCCCCAAGAAACGTCCCGCACGTGTGGGCTTACCTCGGCCAGCAGCCCGGGCGGATGCTGTTTGCCTTCACCCCGGCGGCGAGGATTGAAAGCTTCTTCGAGGAGACCAGCAAGCCGGACGCTAAGGTAAACGACCCAAGTCGGTTCGAGAGACACGGCATGAAGCTAGTCGGGCCGCCGTTGCTGGGTAGTTAAAGTTGGCGCTTCGGCCTGTTTCGCAGAGCAGTCTCTCCAGGCGATTGCGCTCACAGTATTTGCAACCAGGTCTGGGCCGGACTTGACCGGAAGAACCTCATGCGGTCGCAACTTCAGATATACTGGGCCCATTCCCAAAGCGTCGGTCGCATCCGTGCTATCCAGTTAGGGGAGTGCCAAAATGACAAAGCTGTACATGTTCGTCCTGGCGCCGCTCGTTCTAACGCTTACAGCCGCGACGGCCTGGGGCCAGACGTCTAGCGCGCCTGAAACTGTACTCATCCACAGTGGGTCGGCTACCCTGCACGCGATGCTATGGCGCCCGCAGGGCCACGGACCGTTCCCCGGCATTCTGCTGAATCACGGCAGCGGCCGTACCCGTGAAGATCTGAAACGCCTAGGACCGTATGAGCGAAATGCCGAGACGCTCGGACCAGTATTCGCACGCCATGGCTATGTATTCCTATACTTATTCCGACGCGGCGTCGGGCTTTCCGCGGACCAGGGCGCTAACGCCGT
>JBAVHY010000563.1:0-7456 GCA_049686315.1 Candidatus Acidiferrum sp.
CAAAACGACTGAGGATGGAGATATGGCGCCCTTTCGCTCGGGCATTGGATTGCTTGCCAAACAATTGAACATTCCCGTTGTGCCGATGTACCTGGAAGGCCTCTTCGACCTTAAGCAGCAGGAACGCATTTTCGCGCACCCTGGACATGTGCACGTCACTATCGGCGCTCCGGTGCGTTTTACAGCCGATCAGGACGCCAACGAGATCGCGCAGGCACTTGAGCGCCGCGTTCGCGAACTTCAGTCTGTCTGAGAATATTCCGCCCTGCGGGAACCGGCACGCGGCGAATTACAAGAAAGAGCAGGGCCACGCCAAGGGCCAAGGCGAGGGAAGTCCATTTCTGAGTCAGTATGAATTGCTTGCCTGCCACTCCATAGCGGGCTCCCAGAAAGCCTTCGAAGAAGAACAGCAAGCCACGGCCAACGAAGGTTCCAATCACATAGGTGACGAAGGGCACCTGAAAAACACCCTGGGCTATGACCAACGGTTTGAACGACACTGAGCGGCCTGAGACGCAGGTAACACATTGTACCGGACACATGGGTGACACTTTTTCCCGTAAGGGGGAGGGAGTGATGCCTTGGAAGGAGTGTTCGGTAATGGATGAAAGACTGCAGTTTGTGGCTAGCCGGCGAGGCGATGGCGGAACTTTGCAGGGAGTTTGGCATTTCCCGTAAGACGGGCTACAGGATCTTCGATCGTTACCAGGAATGCGGCATTCCGGGGCTCACCGACCGAAGCCGGCGTCCGTATCGCTATGCCAACCAACTTCCTTTCCAGGTCGAGAACTACATCCTGAACGTCAAGCGTGAGCACCCCAACTGGGGTGCACGCAAAATCCGTGAGCGCTTGCTGCGCCGGTTCTCCGGTATTCCCATCCCGGCGAAAAGTACTATCCATGCGGTGCTGGATCGCTACGGCCTAGTGGAGCGCCGCGGTCGGGTGCGTCGTCGCGCCCAAGGAACGCCGCTCTCGTTAGGCCAGCGACCCAATGAACTGTGGTGCACCGATTATAAACGCGAGTTTTTGTTGGGGAATCATCAATACTGCTATCCGCTGACGGTCACCGACCACGCCAGCCGGTTTCTGCTCACTTGTGAAGCTCTTTCTTCTACCCGGGAAGAGTACGCTTTCACTGTGTTTGAGCGGCTTTTTAAGGAGCGCGGCCTGCCCGCCAACATGCGCAGCGAAAACGGCGTGCCCTTCGCTTGTGTCCGGGCCGGACCGAATGATATTGGAGCCGCGAACTCGCCCAATCCCAGCTTTTCATATTGGACGACATGAACGAGTTCATGGAACAGGAGCCTGCCCGTGAACGCCTCGTGGGAGACCACCGTGTCCACGAACGTGTTTGCGGCCATGTGGGAGAAGTCCGGCAGAGAGCCCGGATCGAATCCCATCCTCTGGAGTTCCGGGTAGAAGTGCGGGTTGGTGACCTGCTCCCCGCTGAGCACAATGACGCTCGCCGAGTCCAACGTGGATGCCGGGAAGAACGGCTGCATCGCTGTCTTTTGTCCGGCGTTCGGAGGTACCGCCTTGCCTCTGTAGACTTGGCGTTGGCGATCAATGTATTCGGCGACCTGCTGGATGACCCACGTAATTTCGGCATCAAGAAGTTCAGGCAAGGGCATAGAAAGTCTCCCGGCACTGAATTGAGACAAGTCGCAAGCCGCTAGTTCAGGCTCCTCAGAAGCCCCCGCTCCTCGGGTGAGAAGTGACTATACCGACCTGTCTCGATTTCCCTCTCCCGTGCAAACGGTGGCATCTCCCGCAAGGCTCGCATCGCCATCTGCACTTCAGGAGTGACATTCGGATTTTGTCCCGCAGTCGTTGTGTGCGCGACTTGATAGCTGCTGGTCGTGGCGGTTATCCGGTCAATTGAGAGAATCGGAGCACGTGAGGTAAGAGCGGCGGCATTACTGGTCGCGTAGTTCGTGTTGGGAGTGCTCATCGATGGTCTCCAAGGCATTGCTGGGTTGCTCCCGGATTTTGGTCTGGAATTCGGAGGCGGAGGATCATCGTTCCCGTTGGGAGTACATGTGTATCCCGGAGGACAATAATACGGGTCGTAGTCAGGGTAGGGAGCGTAATCCCAAGGGCTGTATCCGTAGTAGCCGTACGGGTATCCCCAACCCCAGTACGGCCACCCAAAGCCAAATCCAGAATTCCATCCCCAGCCCCATCCGTGGCGTGGAAAGCCCCAAAATCTGCCGCCCCATCCGTTGCCGCCACGCCAGCCGTAGCCACCGTGCCAGCCATGACCACCGTAGTAGCCGCCATGCCCTCCGTAGCTCCCAAGCCGACCATAACCACCGCGTCCACCGTAGTAGACACCGCCATGGGAGACGCCGTGGGAATGTCCGCCACTGTAGCCATAGTGACCTCCGCCGCCATGAAAACCTCCGCCACTATGAAATCCCCCTCCACCGCCGCCGTGAAATCCTCCTCCGCCACCACCATGACCACCACGCTGGGCAAAGGCAGTCTGTGGCAACCAGACAAGCGCAACACAAGCGACGATGACGCAAACAACTTTTAGCACGGCGGATTTCTTCATTTCAGTCTCCCCCAAGACTCTCTAATACGCCGGGGGGAGAGCAAACGCAAGTGCAACCCCCCACGGGCGCATGGCCGGGAGATACAATCTCCAGAAGCAAGTTCCATGAAACTTTCCTTCGAGCAAACGCTGATCGCAGTCTGGCGGCAAGCCCTCGTCGAGAACGCCAAGACCGTAAAACTGGGCGCGGAGAACTTCCCTGTTCGGAACACACTCAAGCGCCGACTGCGCCAAGTGGACTTCACCTTCGAAGGGAACGAGATTCGCGGACTGGAGCAGAACCCGGCGACAAAATCCCGCTGGGCGCAGATGGCCCGATCAGGCAAGAAGGTGATGCAGTTCCTCAGCGCGGGGCGCTACGTGGCGAATGTGGTGGATGGGAAGGTGAATTCCTACGGTTCTCGTGGTGGAACGAGTCGGTAGGCTAGCCTGTTTACATCAGGAGCCCATTGTTAGACCCGCGATAGCGCAACGCTGGCGACGTAGCAGGCGAGAGAAATGCAGACGCCTGTGAGAGGCCCACTGAAAAAGTAAACCTTGCAGAGCACAACAAAACCTCCAAGCATTGCCAGCCCGACAACGAGCAGGAAGGGCGACCGAAAGAGGAGTTGGCCATGAGCCAATGCGAGAAAACCGAAAACCAAGCCGAACAAAATAAGTCCCATGCTGTGGCTGGCATTGAAGCCCACCCAACACCGCCACATTGTTGTTTCACTCGTAATGACAGGTGAAATCTGGCTCATGCTGATTTGCAGTGCTGGGTCACGGGGCGTGAGCATTGGCCCCCAGAACGTATAGACGAGGTGGGTGACTCCGAGCGTAAAGATAATGCTCGCACTAAGAACCATGAGAATTTTGGGGGCCAAGATGCTCTCCTTATTTTGTGGGCCTAACGCCTAGGGTTCCCGCAGGAGTGCTGGTCGTTTCAGCCTTGTTATTACGCTCGCGCCCACCTGCTAGAAGCACGTCGGGACTATAGAGGCTGCCAACTGCCAGAATTAGGATTTGGGGGCGCGAGTGTTGATTCCGATGTGCGTTTCATTACAGCGGTCGCCCGGAGCGTCAGGTACGTTCGCCAGTCAGCAGGATTCAACTCTACGTTGAGCCAAGGCGGAAATTCGTCGTACGTTGCCGCTGCTTCGATTTGCGCTTCGGTCAAGGATGAACCGTTGTCGTCGAGTCTGCGTCCCGCGATCAAATCTCGTATGACCCAAGTTCCGCGATCCCGATTGTGATCGAAGTACACGAGGTGTTCGCTCCCGACGACATCTGGACATTGCAAAACGATGCCGTAATTGCCGCCCCCGCGATGATTGTAGTTGGCTGGATTTAGTGCCATAGGATCGCATTATACCAGTGGATGCTGGTGACACCGAGGAGTTG
This sequence comes from Candidatus Acidiferrum sp., assembly GCA_049686315.1. Taxonomy (GTDB): domain Bacteria; phylum Acidobacteriota; class Terriglobia; order Acidiferrales; family UBA7541; genus Acidiferrum. Next base: position 3,942 of record JBAVHY010000563.1, read on the forward strand.
GAAGCGAAGCTCAGGGCGAACAGGAAGACGGTGAATCGGATTCGTGAAGCCGATTACTCGTGGCAAGCAAAACCGTCAACCTAATTGACCGCGTGAATTCTTTGCCGTTCGGCGGCGTCAAGAGCGGCAAACTTCCGGTCTACGTGTGGTTCAGAGCGGGGAGCACCTGAATGCAGCACACAACCCTCCCCGGCAGCGGCACCACATGTGGGACAGGGAACGGAGGATAGTTGTTTCGGCGTGAGTTCGCTCTTCTTCAAGCTGACAGAATGCGATGACATCCACTCGCAAGTCTGTTCATTTGTGAGCAACATCGATATTGGCCGCCACCGGACTGGTACGGAAGTCCTTCTTCCATCACATTAGGCGCACCTCAGCACACCCAAGAAAAGCGGGAATAAACGGCAAAATCGCCCCTCCGCCCAGAGGCGATTACGGGCAGGGCGACCCTCGGGGCATGGTTCCGGTGCGGCATGCTGGTTGCGATCTCACTACGACCCTTTTGGGCCAAGCTAGCGGGGGATCGTAGGACTTGGAGCCGCTGACTCCGTGCCTGCAAACGAAGGGTAGAGCGGGTCAGATCGAAAAATTACCTCGCCCACGCCAGACCATCCGCACCGCGCCCGGCTTCGATCAATTTTACTCCCCAGTTGTCGATCCCTATCGCCGCCACCTGATGGCTCGCAGAACAGGACACATAGGCGACCTGCCCGTCCGGCCGTATTAGCACCTCTTGAGGAGAAGGTGGCACCTTAATCGCCCTCACCACCTGCATGGTGGCGATTTCGACCACTGCAACTTCATTCGTGCTCGGGATCGCGACCAGCAGCCATTTCCCATCCGCCGTGGATGCGGTGCCGTATCCAGTGCCCGGCAGGACGATCCAATGATCAACCTTATTCGTTGGGGTATCGATTACCGCCAGCCGAGGCTTTTCTGTGTCTGAGGTGAACACCCAACGGCCGTCGGGTGTGATTGAGACACGCTGCACGTGTGCCGCGACGGGAATCACCGTGAGGGTTTTTCGCCCTGCGAGATCGAGCACCGATACCGTTCCCGGCCCCACGTTCGCGGTGTAACCCTTGAGCCCGTTGGGGCTGATCGCCAGCATGTGAGATTCCGCCTGTCCGGTGGGAACGCTGCCGACAATCTTCAGGGTCAGCGGGTCGATGACTGTTACAGATTTGTCTAGCTCGGTGGTGACATAGAGCAGACCGTCTTTTGGCCCGAAGACAGCGCAATGGGGACGGACGCCGTGCCCAAAATCGATTGTCTGGATTAGCTTGCGATCACTGAGGTCGATCACAGCCATTGTGCTTCCGTCCGTGCCGGGCATGCCGACTCCTGAGTTGCCGTAGATCGGCACGAATGCACGTCTGCCATCGGAAGACGCGGCAACTTCATGCCCAGTAACGCCACCCTCGGCGACCGTGGCAATCTGGCGTCCCGCAACCGGGTCAATGAGACCGAGCGACTGGTCGCCTTTGTTGGCGACGAGCAAGAATCCAGACCCCGGCGCCGTGGTAAATACTGGATTCAACAGTCCTGCCATGATGAGCGTCAACGCAAGAGCCCGAGCCATGATCATTCCTCCGTGCGCCTACAATTATCGCATTGTGGGATCAATTTTGATTTTTGCTTCGATGTCATTGGGGTGACCGTAGGAACTATGAGGAACAAACTGTCAACCGCCAGTCAAGTCCATTCACCGCACAAAGGATGTGCGGAAAACATGGCAGCACTCAATTTCCTAGCCAGACTACCTTCCAACAAGGCTCGCCGTTGAATACCGCTTCTTCAACTATCCATCCTACATGGTGACCATTCATTTCTTTGCAGCAGTCCTCGGCAGACTGTTCATCTGGAAAAGGAGCAGCATTTTCGTACTCAGTTTCGATGGGTTTGAACTTATTCAATTTCATTCCTTCTTTCATGGCAGCCCTCACAGTATGAACTTACGCCGTTACCTTCTCACTGTTCACCTAATCTTTTACTCCGGCCCGAACCGCTCAGGTGCTAATTTTCAATGAAGCCCCTGCGCAATGCCAAAAAACGAGTTCAAATACTACGCACTCCACTACCTAAATCTTTGGGTAGCACAAGATAAACCGTGCTGCGAGGCATTAGATGGCTCTGATGACTCGAAGAAGCTAGCGGCACTTGCAGATGCGGCCGTGTTTTACAGAATCGCTAGGAATCTTCCCACGCGTCATGACGAAGGCAAAGGGCTCCAACGGTACGGTCCAGTCCTGAAGATCATCGACACTCTGAATCCCGCAGATTTTGGCGGCGAAAATCTTTTGCCGCCTATAAAGAAAGTAAGAGATGAAATCTCACATCAGTATGGAGGCGACGACATCCTCTCTCTGACAACAAAGTTTCTTTGGTTGAAGATGAAAAGCCCGATCATTATTTACGACAGGCTAGCCAGAGTAGCACTCGATGTCGCACCACGCAAAATTGAGGAGTACTACGGCCAATGGCGTGAAAAGTTTAATGGCTTTGACCAACAGATACGAGAAGCCTGCGTTTCTTTACGAGACGTGCATGAATACGTGGAGAATCCAGAGATAGCCACCCCTCAGTACATCGCCACAACAGCAGCGCAGCAGTGGTTTAGAGAGCGGGTGTTTGACGTATACCTTTGGCGTATCGGATCAAAGAAGATTATGGCCGAGAAGAAGAGCAAGGCATAACTGAAAAACTAAAAGCCCCTCTTCATGGTCGTGGCTTTCAATGGTTCGCTCGCCTGTTATGGTGAGACCCAACCCTCTTTGAGGGACTTTCTCGGTGTCGTTCTGGTTAAATCTCTTGTTCGCCGTTGCCCTAGAGAGTAGGCTCTAGAAGACGGTTTATGAGGCTGACGGAATTTAATTCAGGTTGCCGCCCAAACTCCCGTCTGTACCGCCCAAGTTCCCTCAGCCTCATCTTATTGTGAGTAAGGGCCACGCATCGGACTTGAATGTATGCTCACACTTTGCAGCACAGCGAGCATAGGGCTGGATTCTGTTTTGCGTGGAGGAATCCTTACCACGACGTAAGCGGGGACAGCAGACCCTCCTGCACGTGGATTGGAGGGCTGCTGTGAGAAGGCGTGTAGTCATTTTTGAAGATGACGAGGGCATCCGTTTTTTCCTTTGGCATTTCTTTGACCACCGTGGCTATGAAGTCTTCACCTTCCCCGAGCCCGGCTCGTGTCCCCTGCACATGACTCGGGAGTGCCCATGTCCTGAGGGCACCTCTTGTGCAGACATAGTAATTTCGGATGTAAACATGGAGGGGAAGAACGGTATCGACTACATAGAGAAATTGATTAGGAAGGGCTGCAAACAACAGCATTTTGCTGTGATGTCCGGTGCTTTCTCCGCTGCTGATTTGTTACGAGGAACGCAACTGGGTTGCGCGTTATTTAGCAAACCGCTCGCAATGGATGCGTTGAAAACTTGGGTTGAAGCAGTGGAGCAGTCGATTCCCCCTGAGCGACAACTCCATAATTGGGCTTAGAGAGTGTTTTC
>JBAVHY010000564.1:0-2484 GCA_049686315.1 Candidatus Acidiferrum sp.
TGCGGGAGAGCAAAGACGGTGCGATTTAAAAGTGAAATCTAGTGTCTACGGGTTTGTCTGGGTTAAGTATGTCTCGGCGAAGATACCCTGGCTTTCGAGCCGAGTGCTTGCTCAGCCGCTTAGTCGCCCTGTTTTCTGTACGATACGGTGGCAACCCTTTGGTTTTCGCTGTTCTGCGGCCCTGTTGGTAGGTGAGCTCTGTGGAAAGGACTCAGGATCTGTCAGGTATGAAGCTCCGGCGCAATTTCGTTGCTTTGGCGTTTTTCCTGGCTTTGTGCGCTTGCCCCTGTTTCGCCGGCGAAACGGCCACTTTGCGCAATGGGTTTACAATTCACTACCAGCGACGCGAATTACGCGGTGAAGTCGCCCGATTGTACATTTCTGAATCGGCGGATAGTTTTGTGGACGTTCCGGCGGACGATATTCTCGAGATCGAGACGGACACCACGCCACCGGCAGCTCCAAAGGTTAAGCCGCAAGCGGGCCGGCCAGCTCATCCGATCGACTTGGAAGAAGCACTCAGCGCGGCAAGTCACAATTACAACGTTTCTCCCGATCTGCTACGCAGTGTGATTCGCGCCGAGAGCGGGTTCAATCCTAACGCGCGTTCCGTCAAGGGTGCGCAGGGATTGATGCAACTGATGCCAGCGACTGCGGCCCGCATGGGCGTGAGAAACGCCATGGATCCGGCAGAGAATTTAGACGGCGGAGCACGCTACCTGCGGGAACTGCTCTGGCGATATAACAACGATCTTCCGAGGGCCTTGGCGGCCTACAACGCGGGTCCAGAGCGCGTAGAGCAGTATCACGGCGTTCCGCCTTATCCAGAGACGGTTGCCTACGTGATACGAGTGCTCCGTGGTCTGGAGCAAAAGAAGCCAGGTGATCATCAATTGACGGCTACAAAAGGCGGCCACCGCATGCTTGTGGGATCCAAGACAACGGAATCGAAGCCTGCCGTGACCCTATCCGGCGTGGCCAGTGCGCTTGACGCTACTGGCACGGACACCGAGCAAGCCGGAGACGGTGAGTAATCTTCAGAGTCCCAATGCGCTATACTCGCAAATTCTTATATCGAGATGATTCCTTCTGGTTTGCGGAACCCCATTGCCAGTCCGGTGAGTGCAAAACGAAATCGTGCCTTGCGAGAGTGCAAGGTACTGGAGGCACAATGCGTCTTGTTCTATCAGCTATAGGTCTGCTTGCGTGCGCGATGGCCGCGAGCGCGCAGAATCCCGTCGGCAGTTCATCGGTTACGAACTCATCTGCCATAAACAGCAATCGACAGACGATTCGGCGCCCGGCAAAAGCCGAAAAAAAATCCTCGGCTCCTGTTGAACTCCCTCCCGATACGCCCGTTGTGACTCTAAATGGAGTCTGCGATCCAGCAACGAAATCGGAGAGCAAGGATTGCAAGACAGTGCTTACGCAAGCGCAGATGGACGCAATTGTGAAACTGATGGCTCCAAACACTCCTCAATCGTCTCGCCAGCAGCTTGCGATCAGCTATGTGCGAATGCTCGCCGCTTCGAAATTAGCTAACGACCGCAAGCTGGAAGACAATCCGGTGGTTGCCGCGGAGCTGGAGAAACAAGGACAAGTTGGCCGCATGCAAGTGCTGGCCAAAGCCTTTTATCGCCAGATAGAAGAGGACGCCGGGAGTCCGACGACGGCCGAACTGCAGCAATACTATGCGCAACATCAGTCTGATTTTGAAGAAGGCGAAGTGTGGCGATTGTCCATTCCAGAATCGGCAGTCTCTGCAACCGGCCAGCACATTGATCGCTCGATCCTCAAAGCCGAAATGGATGGTCTCCGCAGCCGCGCGGTTACTGGTTATGATTTCGACCAATTGCAGCAGTTGGCCTACAAAGATTTGGGCATTAATACCACTCCCCCGCCAACGAAGTTGACCATGGCTCGCCGCGACAGTATGCCGCCGGATCAAGCGGGCGTCTTTGATTTGGAGCCCGGAGTAGTTACCCCGGTGATCGAATCGTATACCAGACTGGTCATTCTGAAACTGGTCTCCAAACGTTCAGCCCCGCTCGAATCCGTGTTGCCGGAAATCAAAGAGGTCCTTAAACGGGCGCGGCTTCAGCAGGAAATCCGAAATGCCTCCAAGAGCGTGACAGCGGATTTTAATTTGCAATACTTCGGCCTGCCCGCTCAACCTCCGCTATTTACACTCAGCGCCATGCAATCATTTGCGCAAGCGGCGGTCATGTCCGGTCCACGGAATCGCACCGTATCCCGTCGACGGACGGCCCCAAACCCGCTTGTTACCAAGGGGCAGCCACAGGCAGAATCGCACCCCTGACCAGGTTACTCCTCGACCGAAGCTTACTCATCCTCCCCTAACCCAACTTTCGCAGTTGCTAGCGATTTTTGGTATTTTTGGCCTCATTTTCGTGGTTAAGTCGTGCGTTTCCAGCGTCGGGCCATGAAAAAACGGGAGAGTGGAGACCAAGTGCCTTCCCTTTG
>JBAVHY010000565.1:0-3277 GCA_049686315.1 Candidatus Acidiferrum sp.
GCGGTGCTGCGCCCCTACTGGGAGAAAAGCCAACCCGGGATGGCGGCGTAAAGCCGCCTCTACAACCCAAAAGAACCCAAGACCCACTCGCCGGGAAGGGGATTTTAGCGCAAGCGAATGTCGCTTGCCCAGACGAGATCCTCGCTAGAAATGCCGAAGCGCGGATCCAGAAGAATGCGGGCGGCAAGGCGGTGACGGGTTTGGCCTTCCGCGAGATCGCGCATGGAACGAAGCACGACTTCATAGCCGTCCTGCGTTTTGGCAACGGCGGCGCGCGGGAAAGGCATGGCACGCAGGTACGCGCGAGCGACATCGGTTTTTTGCGCGGCGTCCAATTCGGGCGAGGCTTCCGGCTTGTGCAGGCAATCGACGCTCTCTGGATCAAAGCTCTTACTGGGGCCGGCCGGGACCTCGACGCGGCAGAGCAGAGACTGCGTCTCGACCACACCATGCCACGTGAATATCGAGAGCGCGTCGGGGAAAGCGCCGACTCTGCGGGCGGACTCGCCGCGATAGGAGTGAGGCTCCAGCGAGGCAACGCTGCCGGAGTGGAGGAGCGCGCGCGCGCCGACATACACGGCGATTAAGGCGAATGCCGCGATCGCGCCGTTGCGGCCACGCGGAGTTTTATCCTTGGCGCCAATTTCCGAACTTACGAGGCGGAACAATTCAGGCACGAGAATCCCGGCGATGAGGATGGCGAGAATCCAAGCATCGATACTCGGAAGCCAATCCGTGGCGAAGCGCGTGGGGCGGATGAGCCACAGGAGGGCAATGCCTTCCGACTGAAAGAGATCCAGGAGCACGTGAAGACCGGCGGTACAGGCGAGGGGCGGCAGAAGCGTTAGGAGCGGCTCAATTTGTTTTTTCGCCAAATAGCGTGTGAAAAGTACGGCAAGGGCGATGACCACGAGCGTACCAAGAAGAGAATGTGTGAAGGTGCGACGCGCGGAGAAGTAAGCAGCGGGGCCGAATAGCGCGCTCGCAAGGTCAATATCGGCAAAGGTTCCGGCGAACAGCATGCCAAGAACAACAGGCCAGCGGCGGCGCGGGAAGAAACCGCGCGCGAGGGCTAGGGATGCAAGAGCATGCGAGGCGATGTCCACGGTCAGAGCTTGACGGCAGTGCTACCGTTTGCGGATGCGGAGTCACGCGGCACGAGCAATTTCAGGGCGCGGGGCACAATCGAGAACTCGATGGGCAAACGCGCGAGAGGCTCGCCGTCGACCTGAGCGTACACCGGATTGGCGTCGAGCGGCTCGCAGATCAGCGAATCGGCCTTCCAAAAGTGCACGTCTTCTTCCTTGCGGAGATTCCCCATCCAGAGAGTCGGCAGGTAGCTGAGGTAGCGGAAACCGCTTTGTGTGGTGAGAGCCATTACTTCGAAACTGTCCTCGAACAGATCGGCCTGGTCCGTGATTTTGAAGGGGCCGCCATAATTTTTTGTGCGGCCGACGACGACGAGAGTGGCTTCCATCTGACGGTCGCCGGTGCGAACCCGAAAGCGGGGAAAGGTGTAGCGCAGAACTTCGCGGGCGCCCTGCCACCAGTAAGCGAGAATGCCGACACGCGCTTTGAGGCCGAGGTCGACGGAATAAACGATCATGCCGTCGGGGCCGGCGCCGGAGACGGAGAGGAAGAAGCGCTTGCGTTCCGGCTGCTCGATGGGCGTTGCGAGGCCCAGAGCAATTTCGCGGACTTCGCCATCGACAAGGCGTTTGGCGGCCCGCGGGATGTCCCAGGGGAGGTCGAGCTCCTTGGCGAGGATATTGGCCGTTCCGCCGGGAAGGAGCGCGAGAGGGACGCGGTGGCCATTGGCAAAATTCGCGAGGCCATTGACGACTTCGTTGAGAGTGCCGTCGCCGCCGCAGGCAATGACGAGCTGGCGGCCGTCGCGAACAGCTTGCTGGGCGATGGCGGTGGCGTGGCCGGGGCCGGTGGTTTCGGCGAGGTCGGCGTCTATGCCATTGGAGGCAAGGATGCGCCGGGCCTGGTCTAGCAGACGCCGGCGGCCATCGCCACCGTTGCCCGCGTTGGGGTTGTGAATGAGAAGCGCGTTGTGAAACTGTGTTTGCATATACTCCCGGGCCTGGCACAAACCTCTATTCTATATAATAGTTGCGCTCTAACCCCAAGAGTTCTGCGAGGCGTTGATGGCGAAATCGGTTCCTGCGGCGGCGAAGAAGGAAGTTGAGAAGCTGCGCGACGAGATACGGCGGCACGAGTATCTCTACTACGTGGCCGATGAGCCGGAGATTTCGGACGCGGCGTTCGACAAGTTGATGAACCGGTTGAAGGAGTTGGAGGCGGAATACCCGAGCCTGGTGACGCCGGATTCGCCGACGGTGCGAGTGGGAGGCACGCCGCGCGAGGGATTCCAGACGGTGCGGCACGCGCGGCCGATGTTGAGCCTGGACAACGCGTTTTCCACTGACGCGCTTCGGGATTGGGACCGGCGGGTACGGGAGGGTACCGGGCGAGATGTGAACGAATATATCGCCGAGCACAAATTTGACGGGCTGAGCATCTCTCTGCAGTACGAGGACGGCGTGCTGGTGCGCGGAGTGACACGCGGGGATGGAACAACGGGAGAAGACGTTACGCCGAACGTGAAGACGATCCGGTCGATTCCGCTGCGAGTGGATGCGGCGACGCTGAAAAAAGTGAAGCTGGCAAAGAGCTTTGAAGTGCGCGGCGAAATCATGATGACGCGGAAGTCGTTTGAGGCTATGAACCGGCAGCAGGAGCAGACGGGTGGGAAGATTTTCGTTAGCCCGCGGAACGCGGCGGCGGGATCGGTGCGCGTGCTGGACCCCACGATCACGGCGCAGAGGCGGCTGGATTTTTTCGCGTACTACTTGTTCGTGGACGGCAAAGTGCCTTTCGCGAAGCATTCGGACTCCTTAACTGCACTGAAGCAATTGAGGTTCCGTGCTTCCGACGACTGGAAATTGTGCGACGGGATTGGCGAGGTGATCGCGTACTGCGAGGCGTGGGACACGAAACGGGAAAAGCTCGCATACGAAATTGATGGCGTGGTGATCAAGTTGAACTCCATGGCGCTGCAGAACGAGCTGGGATTTACCGCGAAAGCGCCGCGGTGGGCGATTGCCTTCAAATACCCGGCGCGGCAGGAAACTACGGTCGTGAACGACATTATCGTGCAGGTGGGGCGAACGGGGACGCTGACGCCGGTGGCGATGCTGGAGCCGGTGCAAGTGGGAGGCGTCACTGTCAGCCGTTCCACACTCCACAATATGGATGAAGTCGAGCGCCT
>JBAVHY010000566.1:0-3378 GCA_049686315.1 Candidatus Acidiferrum sp.
CCAAGGAGCTCTTATTTGCCCAGCTGAAATGAGCACCGCAGCTTCTTCAACCTAGTCAATCTTTATCTGGATGAGAGTGGCGCCAATTCCAGTAGTCTGACTGCTCCTTCTTTTTCGACTTTGAGAATTCGTGAGACTTCTTGTGGTTGTCCGTAAGGTACTGCCCCCAGGCGTGGTTCTCCTTGTCATCCCAGTTGTGATAATCCTTGTGCTCACGATCATAGACTCGGTTCTGATCGTGATCCCCTGCGGTGTGGGAATCGCCATAATTGACACGGGTGCCACAAGGGCAGCGGTCAGGAATAGCGAAGCGATATAGCGATGTGCGAGATGCATGTTGTTTCCTCTAAAATCAGAATATCCGCTCTGATACTCGCGGTAGCCATGAGTCTGCATCTTGCGCTCGCGGATGGATGTTCCATAAAGCACACGCGCCTATGAGTCTGATGCACTTCGGGCTATCCCTTCATTTGCATTCTCTTCGCTCCCTTCGTATTCTAGTCTTCTACCCGGATGAAAATAGCTCTCGCTCAATTCAATCCCACCGTTGGTGATTTTGAAGGGAATTCCGCGCGCATCCTGAGCCTTGCCGAGGAAGCGAAACGCCGCCGCGCAGACCTGGCCGTCTTCTCCGAACTCTGCATCTGCGGCTACTTGCCTCTCGACCTGCTCGAACGTCCCGCCTTTATTCAGCGCAATCACGACTTTCTCAATCGCATCGCCGCCGAGCTGCCTCTCCCCGCCATCGTTGGTTATGCTGGCCGCGTCAATCCGGACCACCACAGGGCAGGGAAGTCCATTGCCAACAAAGCCGCGCTCATCCGCGAAGGCCGCATCGTCTTCGAGCAGTCCAAGATGCTCCTGCCGACCTACGACGTCTTTGACGAGTCCCGCTATTTCCAGCCCGGCGACAAGCAATACGTCTACGGCCTGGGCCAGGAGCAGCTCGGCATCACCATCTGCGAAGACGTTTGGAATGACAAAACTTTCTGGGCCTCTCCCATGTACGCCCGCGACCCGGTGACGGAACTCATCTCTCAAGGCACCAGCGTGCTCATCAACATTTCCGCCTCGCCCTTCACCATCGACAAACGCTTTCTCCGCCTCGGCATGCTTCGTTCGACCGCGCTGCATCACAAACGCCCCGTCGTGTATGTCAACCAGGTTGGTGGCGACGATTCCCTGATCTTCGATGGCGCCAGCGTGGCTTTCACTCCCAGCGGCAAAATCGCCGCACAAGCCAAGGCTTTTGAAGAAGACCTCGTCATTTTCGATACCGTCACCGGACAGGGCGACGTCCAGGAGCAGCCTCCCGACGAAATCGCTTGCGCGTATCAAGCCCTGGTCCTTGGCACGCGTGACTATGTCCACAAATGCAAGTTCGCCAAAACCATCGTCGGCCTCAGCGGTGGTGTGGACTCCGCGGTCGTCGCCTCCATCGCGGTTGCGGCTCTGGGTAAGGAAAACGTCCTCGGCGTTTCCATGCCTGGGCCGTACTCCTCCGAAGGCAGCAAAACCGACGCCCAGGCTCTCGCGTGCAACCTCAACATCGAATTCCTCACTATTCCCATCGCTGCTGTCTTCGAAGCCTACAAGCAGTCCCTCGCTCCCGCTTTTGGTGATCGCGCCCCAGACACTACCGAGGAAAACATTCAAGCTCGCGTTCGCGGCAATTACCTGATGGCGCTTTCGAACAAGTTTGGCTCCATGGTTCTTAGCACGGGAAACAAATCGGAAAACGCCGTCGGTTATTGCACCCTCTACGGTGACATGGCCGGTGGTCTTGCCGTCATCTCGGATGTCCCGAAAATGATGGTTTACGAGATCGCGCAGCACATCAATCGCGAAAGGGAAGTGATTCCCCGCTCCACGCTCGAAAAGCCTCCCTCCGCGGAACTGCGTCCAGACCAAAAAGACACGGATTCTCTTCCACCCTACGAGGTTTTGGACCGCATCTTGAAAGCGTATATAGAAGAAGTGAAGTGTCCGGAGGAGATCGCCGTCGAGACCGGGTTCGACCTCAAGTTGGTTCGTAACATCGCTGCTCTCGTCGATCGAAATGAATACAAGCGCAAGCAGGCCGCTCCCGGCCTGAAAATTACCTCCCGCGCCTTTGGTTTCGGCAGGCCATTTCCCATCGCACAGCGATTTATTCCATGAAACAATTCTGTACTCAAACGAGGACGCGCGTGAAAACTACATTGAAGCTTGCTCTACTTGCATTTCTAGCTGTAGCAGCCACTCTCGCCTCCGCACAGCAACCGCCGCCGGCCGGATCCCTGGCGCAAACGCAGAAGACGGTCGAAGACTTTCTCCGCTATTTCTACGCTCTCGGAGCGGACATCAAAATCACGGTTGGCGCTCCCAAGCCCATCGGCTCTTCCGGCCTGTCGGAACTCCCCATCGTGGTCAAGAGTCCCGAGGGCTCGGACAACGTCGTCATGTATCTCACCAGCGACGGACGCTATCTGCTCCGCGGGGAAATCTCCGACCTCACCAAGGACCCACTCGCCGAGAACATCGCCAAGATGCAAACCGCTGGCGCGCCAGTCTACGGTGACCCCAAAGCGCCCATCACCATAGTCGAGTATTCCGACTTCCAGTGCCCGGTATGCCGCAACCTCCACGACGCTATCCGCGGCATTCTGCCCAACTATCCCCAGGTCAAGATCATCTTCAAGGATTTTCCGCTTGATAACATCCATCCCTGGGCGCGCACCGCCGCTCTTGGCGGACGCTGCGCCTACCAGCAGGATCCCAAGGCCTTCTGGAAGCTCTATGACCTGATTTACGACAACCAGGACCTAATATCCGCCTCGAACGCCTACGAAAAAATGATCGACTATGCCGGGAAGATTGGCCTCCTCAACACTGACACCTTCAAGTCCTGCCTGAGTGGTCCTCAAGCCGCCGCGGAAGTCGATGCTAGTACCGCAAACGCAAGACTCCTCGACGTTCGCAGCACCCCAACCCTGTTCATCAACGGCCGACGCCTCGTCGGTGCCGACCCCCACGCCCTCCAGCAATACATCGACTACGAAGTCGCCCACCTCAAGTCTCCAAAGAAATAAGAGAAATCTCAGACGGATTTCTCACTCCGCAGACTGCGTTTCCTTCGACCCCGCTCAGGCGCAAGTGAAATGACCGGTTTGGCTGGTGAGGTGAGGCTTTGGGATTTGAACTGCCACGGGAGGGAAGTATGAGCTTGGGGGGAAGGGGCTGAACAAATGCTGCCCTGGGCGTCCTAAATTACACTCACTTTCTAGTTAACATAATATAACTTATAGGACGCCATGCCAAAGCTTTCCTTTGGTCTTTACTGCCTTTTCTGTGGATATCCCTCAGACCCTTCTAGGTTTCTATGTTCTCCTTCGGTAC
>JBAVHY010000567.1:0-6169 GCA_049686315.1 Candidatus Acidiferrum sp.
ACAACTTCTTCTTGTGCTTGGGTTTGCGCGGCCGGATCTTGTTGGTGAGCTTGTATCCCGCGCGCTCGAAGGCGCGCCACATGTACCAACTCGCGACGGTTCGATACGGCCGCCAACGCTCGCCAAATTTCAACAACTCTTTTGGCGTCGGCATGTGCTTTTTCCCGTAGGCCACCGACCAGCCTTTTTTCACGCCTAAATCGTGAATCGGCAATACATCCGGCCGCCCCAACCGAAAAATCAAAAACATCTCCACAGTCCATGCCCCAATGCCGCGCACGGAAATCAGCCGCTTAACCAACTCTTCGTCGGACAACTTCAGGGCTTCATCGTGCGTCGGCACGATTCCCGCCAGCGCCTTCTTTGCCAAATCCTTCATGGCCACGGCTTTCGCGCCGGATAAGCCGGCCTTGCGCAGTTTACGCGTCGGGATCTTTACCATTTCCGCCGGCGCTGGCGGCCGGCCGTCTTCCCCGAGCGCTTTAATCCGTCCGAAAATTGTGGCCGCAGCTTTTCCAGAAATGGATTGATACGTGATGGATTCCAGCAGCACTTCGTAGGGAGATTGCGAGTCTTCGACCTTAATCGCGAAGGGACGCACTTCCGCGATCAACCGCTTGAGCTGCTCGTCGCGCTCGGACAGATGGCGAAGCGCTTCGCTAAGATCGAATGCCAGGTTCATGGGTGGAGTATTGACAGTCATAGAGGGAGGACAAAGATAGTACCAGCATTTCGTTTTGTAAGGGTCAAAAGCGGCTGCCGCCTAGGGTTACGCGGCCCTCGAAACCGATGTGCTAAAATCAAATGATTGTCTTGTGGGAAATTCGTGCACCGTCACCGGTGGTCCTCTGCAAATCCAGTCACCTGACCGGGCATCGCGAGTGAGGGATCTTTAGATTCATGCAAACTGGCATTATTGGATTGCCACAGGTTGGCAAGACCACGCTGTTCCGAATTTTGACCAAGGCCCATGTGGACGCGAAAGGCGCGCAAGCGGCGCACATTGGTGTCGCCAAGGTTCCTGAGCCGCGCCTTATCGAGCTCGCCAAGCTCTACAGCCCCAAGAAAATCACCTACGCCACCGTGCAGTACGTGGACCTCCCCGGTGTGCAGAAGGAGCGTATGCGCGAAAGCCTTGCCACTCTCCGCGATGTTGATGCCATTGCGCATGTGATCCGCGTCTTCGACGATCCGAGCGTGCCCCATTCGGAGGGAAGCATTGACCCGCTGCGAGATGTGACGAACCTGGACCTCGAGCTGATCCTCTCGGACCACGAGCAAGTCTCAAAACGACTGGAGCGCATCGAAAAAGATCTCAAGAAAAAGAAAGAACCACTCCTTGAACTCGAAAAGAACGTTCTCGAAAAGTGCAAGGCCCACCTGGAGGCGGAAAAACCGCTTCGTGAACTGGAACTCACTCCTGAAGAGCGCAAGCCCATCGGCGGTTTTCTGTTTTTGTCCCAGCGGCCCATGTTGTACGTGCTGAATTTGGGCGACGACGAGGCCGCCGAAATGGACAAGGCCGTGGAGAAGCACAAGCTTGCCGCCCTTCAAGGACGCCCTAACACCGCGGTCGTCGCCGTTTGTGGCCGTCTCGAAGCTGAGCTTGCTGAGATGGAAGAAAAGGAAGCCGCGGAACTCCTCGCATCTTACGGCTTGAAAGAGCCCGGCCTGAACCGCCTGATTCACGCCACCTACGACCTCATGGGATTAGTTGCCTTTTTCACGGCGGGCGAGCCCGAAGTGCGCGCATGGACGATTCACAAGGGCGCCTCAGCGGTCAAAGCCGCGGGCGAAATCCATAGTGACATTGAGAAGGGTTTTATCCGCGCGGAAGTGGTTCGCTGCGAAGACCTCCTCACCGCCGGAAGCATTGCTGCGGCCAAGGAAAGGGCCCAGGTGCGCCTCGAAGGGAAAGAATATATCGTGCAAGAGGGAGATGTTATTCTTTTCCGCCATAGTGGCTGAAGAAGTTCGAAGTAATAAGTAATAAGTTTTTAGTGCTTGGTCGCAAGCTTCACTTATTACTTAAAACTTAGAACTCAAAACCTTTTATTCCCCATGTTCCACGAACTGTCATTTCGCATTGCGCTCGCAGCCCTGCTGGGTTTGGTCGCTGCAGGCGGCAACGTGCTCGGTGGCTATTTCGTTGTGCGCCGCGAATGGCCGCGCAAGTACCTGCAGTATTTCCTCGCACTCGGCGCCGGCTACATGTTGAGCGTCGCTTTCGTCGAAGTCATTCCGGAGTCGATTCGTCTGGCCGGAGAAAATGCCCTGGTGTTCGTGCTCATTGGCTACTTCCTCATCCATCTCTTCGAACACACCATCGCTCCCCATTTTCATTTTGGAGAAGAAACCCACACTGAGGAAATGCACGGCTACCACGCGCGCAACACTGTGCTCCTGGGCATGACCATTCACACTTTCTTCGACGGCGTGGCGATTGCCGCTGGCTTCCTCGTATCCACATGGCTGGGCGCCGTCATTTTCTTTGCCGTCTTCCTTCACAAATTGCCGGAAGGATTTACAATAGCCTCTGTCGTGCTCGCCAGCGGCCAAGGTAAGCGCAATGCCGTGCGCGCCGCGGGATTGCTCGGTGCCGCCACGCTGGCAGGAGTGCTTCTGACCAGCCAACTCCAGAACCAGCTCAAATACGCTCTCCCGCTGGCCGGAGGCGTAACCGTCTACGTTGCCGCCACCGACCTGTTGCCGGAGGTGAACCGCGAGCCCAACTGGCGCATGGCCCTGCTGGTTTTTGTCGGCGTGGCCAGTCTGCTGATTCTAAAGCTCTTATTCCACGTTTAGAGGGCAGGTAGAAGCGCCCCGTATCTTCCTTGCGTCGCCCCTCTAACCGCAACTTTCTGAGAACAAACGTGTTTGCTACAGTGTGGGTGCTATGGCCAGGACCGACGTCCAACTGATGCTGGACGTGAAAGCTGGTGACGAAGCTTCTTTCGAGCTTCTGTTGCACCGCTATCGCACGCCACTCGTCAACTTCCTGTACCGCATGGTGCGGAACCGGGAGCAGGCGGAAGATCTCGCCCAAGAGGTTTTTCTGCGCGTGTATCGCGCGAGACAAGATTATGTACCGAGCGCGAAATTCACAACCTGGCTTTTCCGCATCGCCACCAACCTGGCGCTCAATTCGGTGCGCGATAACCGCTATCAGAAGTTGGAGGTTTCCATTGATGCGCCGGTCACCATGGACTCGGAGGACGGCGACGAGAGGCCGCTGGATGTTCCGGAGAAGCACCCGAACATCGAACAGCACCTGGTCGAGGAGGCGCGAAGGAAGATGATTCGCCGGGCCATAGACAAGCTGCCGGAAAAGCAGCGCGCCGCAGTTCTGCTCCACAAATACCAGGAGTTGGACTACGCGGAGATTTCCAAGATTCTCAGTTGCTCGGAAAGCGCGCTGAAATCGCTGCTCTTCCGGGCGTACGAGTCGCTTCGAGTGGAACTAGCCCCGCTCGTGACTCAGCAGGTAAGGCACCAGGGGTAGGGAAAGAAGGCTGTTATGAGTTGCGAAAAAATGGCAAGCCGCATTCTCGGTTACGTCGATGGACGGCTGAAGGATAGCGAGCGGCTGGAGGCGGAAAAGCACCTGGCGGCCTGCGTGCCGTGCCGTGTGCGCGTGGAAGAGTTCCGCGCGGTTTCCGGACTGCTGGACGAGTTGCCGGTGATCGAGCCTTCGCCCGAGTTTGATGTTCGTGTGCGCGCGCTGGTGGCTGCCGAGCCGGCGAAGCAAGACTGGTGGGCTTGGTTACGGGTTTCCCCGCGCGTAGCTTTCGCGGCCTCCACGCTCCTGTTGGCCACCCTATACCTCGGGATCTTTGGGCGACAGCAGGTTTCACCGCTGCCCTGGAACAACCCCATCACCGCCGATGAGCAGATGATGCAGGATCTGCCGGTCCTGGAAGATCACGATGTGATCTCCAATTTTGAGCCGCTAAAGGAATTGCCGCCTCCGGTGCAGAACGATGAGCCACCGGACGAGCCGCAGGATATGTGATGAAGACAAAGTAAAGAGCTAAGGAAGCAAGGATACGAGTGAAGAAGAGAATCCAGGTCGGGATGGCCGTCATTGCGGCGATTGGTTGCATCGCACTGGCCGAAAATACATGGGCGCAGAAGCCCCATGCTGACCGTCCGCCGCAATCTCATCCGGCCCCGTCACGTCCAGCGCCGTCGTTTCCGCAGAATCAAAGCCACAATGCGAACCGGCCTCCGGCGAATGCCAACCGCGCGCCGGCTCCCGCGAATCGGGGAGACAACCATCCATCGCAATCGAACAGTGGACCGCGCACGAACTTCAACAACGGGAACCGTCCCGCGAATGGGCCAGGCGCGAATTTGAACCAGAGGCAGCAGCCGGGTGGAAGCTCGCCGCGTCCCTGGGTCGACAATATGCGCGATCTGTCACCTCGGGATCGCGAACGCGTCCTGCAAAACAGCAAAGCATTTCAGAATCTCTCGCCAGACAAACAGACCAAGATTCGCCAACAGTTCAACCAGTGGGACCGTATGAATCCCTCTCAGCGCGCCGACCTCCGCGAAAAAGAACAAACGTGGCGCAGTTTGTCTCCTGAGCAACGCGATCACATCAAGAACGAGGTACTCCCCAAGATGCGCCAGATGCCTTGGGATCGCCAGCAGATGATCAATCAAAAGTTGGGTGTGCTCAAAAATATGCCGGAGTCGGCGCGGAATCGACGGCTGAACGATCCGAATTTTACCAGGGGCATGAGCGACGACGAAAAGTCCACGCTCCACGATCTCAGTCACACGCACGTCGGCGGCGTCCCCGATCCACCCACCGAATAGCTGTTCACATCCATCCGCGTTCCCCTCTCTTCTCCCGAACCAGTTCGCTCAGAAATCGCACAACAAGTGCGCCCGCGTGACCGTTTCCCGGTAAAATCATCCAAGGAAATGGTGAACTCGATTCTGGACTTGCCCACACGATTCCGCGCGCTGAAGCACCGGAACTTTCAACTCTTCATCATCGGGCAATTGATTTCGCTGATCGGCACGTGGATGCAAAACACGGCCCAGCAATGGCTCGTCTATGATCTCACCGGATCCGCGGCCTTCCTGGGTGTTTTCGGCTTTGCCAGCCAGGTTCCCATGCTTTTTCTGGCCTGGATGGGCGGCTACGTCGGAGATCGCTATGACAGGCACCGCGGCGTCGTCATCACGCAAACCCTTTCCATGATTCTCGCGTTTCTTCTCGCCGCCTTGACGCTCACGCACCTTATCAACAAGTGGCACCTCATCTTCATCGCCTTTTTTGTCGGCATCGTGAACGCCTTTGACGTTCCCATTCGCCAGTCGTTTTTCGTGCATATGGTCGGCAAAGATGATTTGCCCAACGCCATCGCCCTGAATTCCTCGACCTTCAACGGCGCTCGTGTCGTCGGCCCGGCCATTGCCGGCTTCGCCATTGCCCTGGTCGGAGAAGGCTGGTGCTTCTTCCTCAATGGCATCAGCTTCTTCGCTGTGATCATCGCCCTGCTGATGATGCGCATCGAACCGAGCGACACAAAAATGGCCGGCGAATCCCCCGTCCGCAGTTTCGTCGAGGGATTTCGCTTCGCCATGAGCGATGTTCCCATCCGATCGGCATTGCTTCTGCTCAGCGTTCTCAGCGTCTTTGGGTTGCAGTATTCCGTCTTCCTCCCCATTTACGCCAAAGATATTCTCCACGGGGATGCCAAAACGCTGGGATTGCTCATGAGCGCTGTAGCCGTCGGTGCTCTCCTCGGTGCGCTTCAATTTGCCGCCCGGACGCAGTACAAAGGCCTGGCGCGATCGATCGGCGGCACGTGCACCGTTTGTGCACTAGGACTCTTGGTTTTCTCGTTTGCCACTTCATTCTGGCTGTGCGCGGCGATGCTCTTCGTCGTAGGTTTTGCCGCCACCTCGCAAATGGCCGCGACCAACACCATCATTCAGCAGCGCGTGCCCGACGAAATGCGCAGCCGGCTCATGGCCGTTTACGCCACCATGTTCATGGGGGTCATGCCGATTGGCGCCCTCATCGCCGGAGTTGTGGCCAAACACATCGGTGCGCCCCACACCTTGTTCCTCTTTGGCAGCGCTGTTTTGGTCGGCTGCCTGCTGTTCATTTGGCGCGTGGTCATGAAAGTGAAGCGTGAGGAGCCCGCCA
>JBAVHY010000568.1:0-16511 GCA_049686315.1 Candidatus Acidiferrum sp.
GTACGCAGGTTCATGCCCGATTGCTGGAAATTGTTCGATTGCATCCGAGTGGTTGTTGCAAACAGAGGTAGAATCAAGCATCGGAAGAAAGATCAAATCGATTCCGATCTGGCCCTCGATCATTGCATTCCCGGGGAGAAAACGATGGACACCTCTGACAGCAAGCTCAACAGAAGAGAATTTCTGCGGAGAAGCGCGGTTGTTGCGGCGGGAACTTCGGCGTTGAACAGCACGGCGTTGTCCTACACTCGCGTTGCCGGCGCGAACGATCGGATTTCGCTGGGGCACATCGGTATCGGCAATCGCGGCGGGGAACTGGACGGGATAGTCGCGACGCTTAAAGATTCACAAAACGTGGAAGTGACGGCCGTGTGTGATTTGTGGACGCATAATCTCGAACGAGCCGTGGCTGCCAACCAGAAATATTACGGCAAGGCGCCGAGGGCGCTCCAGCATCCGCAAGAACTGCTGGCGCTGAAAGATGTGGACGCCGTGATGATTTCCACACCTGAACACTCCCATTCACCGTTGCTGAAGATGACCGCCGAGGCCGGCAAGGATGCCTATTGCGAGAAGCCCATGGGTAACGTGCTCGAAGAGGTGAAGGCGGCACGCGATGGGGTGCTCGCGCGGAATCTCATCGTTCAGATTGGCACGCAGCATCGCAGTGAACCGTATCAGATTGCGGTGCACGACCTGGTCCGATCCGGTGCTCTCGGCGATGTCACCAAATACGAGATTGAATGGAACTATCACGGACCTCGCTGGCGTGGGCGTCCTGAAGTGAAAATGATCCGCGAACAGGACACGGACTGGCGCTCCTGGTTGATGAACAAACCGTACCGGCCCTTCGATCCGCAGCTTTACTTTGAGTTTCGCCTCTTCAAGGAGTTCTCCAGCGGCATCTCTGACCAATGGATGAGCCACGGCATCGACCTCTGCCACTACTTCATGGACCAGAGCTTCCCGGAGTCGGTCGTGGCCAACGGTGGCATCTTTGCCTGGCAGGACGGCCGCGAAAATCCCGACACCTTCCAGGCGCTATTTACCTATCCGAAAAAGTTTCTGGTGAGCTACTCGACCAGTTTCGGCAATGACGCCCCAGGATTTACTCGAATTATGGGAAAGAAAGCAACCATGATCAATCACGGTGGCGAGGGCAGCCCGCGCTGGCAAATGGTGGAAGAGAAGGGAAATCACGAAGAAGACGCCAGTGTTGACACCAAGCGCGCTGTCAAGGACATTCTTCTGCCCGGCGACAAGTCGCTCCCGCCAATGGAAATGGGAGATGAGGAGCCTTCCCACATGATCAACTGGCTCGATTGCTTGCGCAGCCGTAAGCAGCCCAACGCCACTGTGCATCACGGATTTTCACACTCTGTGGCTTGCATGATGGCCGCCCGCGCCTATTGGTCTGGGAAGAGAATTTACTGGGATCCGAAGGCCGAAACAATTCGCGACGATGCGCCGGAGGCGTAGCCCAGCGGTCAATCATTTCTACTTATTTCCTTGCCGGTGGATCGAGTATTGGTGGCACCTCTATATCCGCAGCCACAAAGGCTTTCACCGGGGTCCCGGTCTTGATTATCCCCTGGCTGCCACGAATCACCACGTACCGCGTCCCGGCCGTCCCCAGAGCTCCGCGAATCTCCACCTTAACGTTCGCAACACGGAGAAAGTGTACACGGATGCTTACTTCGCCGGCATCGCCCCAAAAGTCGGGGCGCTTCGCCTGCACTACTTCCCCTAGGGCGCGCTCGCCGGCCTTCGCCACGATTACATTTCCTACTTTTGAGTCCTCGGCAAGGGCCAGTTCCACTGGCTCTCCGGGCTTGGCTCCACGGGAACTTACGTCCTGCCCCATGCGCAGCGATACTTCTGTGCCTTCTGTCAGCAGAACCTTCTTTGGCTCCGCTGGCTTTTCCTGTCGCGCCAGAGCCGTGGAAGCCATCATCCCCAGAAGTGCAATCGATACCCCTGCCAGAACGCTAGGCTTCATCGCTCACCTCTATTTCTTTTCGGTTACAGCCTGCGGCACACCTGCTACTGGCAATCCTTCTTGACCGACATGTTTGTCGATCTTTTCGTACAAACCCTTTTCCGTGTTCTTCAAAGCGTTTGCGCCGCTCAAACCACCTCCGTTAGACCCCTCTTCCGTCCAGCGTGGTTTGCCGCTGATATCGGAGGACTGCACTGTGACCTTGATCCATTTCGTCGCTGGCCGGTCCACCACTACATATAACAAGCTGTTAGCACCGGCATCGCGCGCGCGATCTTCAAAACCGTGTCCATGGGCGTCGCGCTCTCGGCGTAATTCCGCCCGCCAAACTCGTCTACGGCGATAACCACATTCTTCTCCTTCAGGTGCGCCATCAGATCATCCATCGCGTTATGGAAGACCTCGGAACTGCTGTACTTCCCATGCCTATCGGTTCGTTGGGCAAAGACAAACACCTTCGCTTGTTCCGCAGTTGTCTGTGGCGGGCTAGGCTCCTGTGCCACCACGATTGAGACCGAAAACAACAACAACACGGGCAGGATCACAAATCTCCCGGCGAATCTTAGGGCATTCATCTTGCGCTCCTTTTCACTTGCAAATCCGATTCCGTTACGACGGTTCGGGCGGCACGGGGATATCCGTGTCCCGGTCGACCCAGACAGTGAAGAGCGACCCTTCTTTCACTTCAATTTCGGAGCCATGTTTCACCAATCCGCTCAATCCGAAAAGTACGGTTAGAGCGACTGTCTCCCCGGTCTTGTCTTGTCCTTTTTCTGCTTGGGATCCGCGTAACGGCACGCGAATCTTCCCGGCTTTCAGGTACTGAATCTCGAGCCTCAGTTCCGCCCCTCGGCCCATCGTTCTTGCCGGTTTTGCCTGCCGCACTCGTCCAATGGCAGGCGCTCCGGCCTTTACCAGGCTCTCGCCGCCAACGACCACATCCGCGGCCACGGAAAAATTCAATGGATCATCGTCACACCCGCAAGTCCCATCAACTAGCCCCCCGACGAGTGGCGGTCAAGAAGAACTGTTCTCCTGCGGCGTGACGGAGTCCGTGCTCTCCCTTTCCGCTTATGTTTCTCATTGCGAGCGTCATTCAAATGGTCTCTGTCGCAAACAGGAAGTGTGGCTACGAGCAACTGAAGGGTACCCATATTTGCATGGGAGGTCGGTGGTGTCATGACGCGCCCGTGAACTCTAATAGAATCGTCTACAAAATGGATTGACATCATTATGGTATTGCTTTAGGCTGACACCACTATTTAGTGGTGTCACATATGGTTGAACAACTCCAATTACTGACGACGGTGGGTTTGAACACTTATGAATCTGCCGTATACATCGCTTTGCTAGGTCGCCCCACGCTTGGCTCGGCAGAAATCGTCAGTCGCTCTGGCATCCCCCGCCAGCGGGTCTACGACGTGCTCGCTTCGCTTGTTTCAAGGGGCCTATGCACAGCGCGAGATACAGCTCCTAAGACTTATTCGGCGGTTGATCCAAGGATTGCTCTCGACCTGCTCGCCCAGGAGCAAGCGGCTGGCTTGGAGCGCCAGCGGCAGGAAACACAGACGGTGGCCTCTCGCTTGGCTGCAGAGTTAGCTCCCGTGTTCGTCTCTGGCCGGGGCCAAAACGACCCGCTGGCCTACGTCGAAGTGCTCTCCGGCGCCACCCGCATTGCGCACCGGGCCTTGGCGCTCGCAGGGGCGGCGAAGAAAAGTGTCAACTCGTGCATCAAGCCGCCCATGATCCTCTCAAAGGACCAAAACTGGACCTTCCTGAAGGCCCCACTCGGGCGCGGCCTCAGCTATCGGGCGTTGTGCGATCTAGAAACGATGCGGGATGCCGAACTGGCGGGGTGGATGGCGCAGTTCCAGGAGTGGGGACTGGACATTCGAGTTTCGCCCGAACTGCCTTTGAAGATGCAGGCGTTCGACGACGAGGTCGCACTCGTCTCGATGCAGGATCCCGCCGGTGGCGAGCCGAGTTTTACCGCTGTTGCCATTCACAATCGCGGATTGGTGGCCATGCTGAACCTTGCCTTCGAACATCTGTGGGCCGGGGCGAAGCCTCTGGATGCGGAGGAGAGGAGTAAATAAGAAATGAAGAATAGTGCGGTGCGCATTCCAAGCGTGCACACAAATATTGAAATCCACCGCGGATACGAGCCAGGATTGGTTGGCCGGGTCGCTGAACTTCATGGACGCTACTACGCGGCAGCGTGGGGCTCAGGGGCGCCCTTTGAGCTCTTGATGACGCGTGAATTCTGCGATTTCATCGAGCACTATGATCCCGAGAGGGACCTCGTTCTGTCGTCCCACATAAGTGGCGCGTTGGTGGGTTCGATCTCGATCCTCGGCCAGAATCCCTCCCCTGATGGAGTGCAGCTTCGATTCTTCATCGTGGACCCGGCCTATCATGGACGCGGCGCGGGAAAGGTCCTGCTTTCGACCGTTCTTGAGTGGTGCCGTGAGCGCCGCTTTCGTAAAATATTCCTGTGGACCGTTGATCACCTGCCGCAGTCCCGGACACTCTACGAGAAGGCCGGGTTCAGGGTCACGGAACGGTGCCCTGACGACCGCTACACGGTTCATCGCGACAATCTAAAGATGGAACTGGCGCTGCCGTAGCGATAAGGGGAATCGAGGCATCGTCGTTTCCGTACGCTATATTTGATCTGCTCATCCGCGCGGTCAGGAAATCCACTTTCGTTGAGTTTTTATTTTGATTGAGCCCTCCGTTGTATTATCATCCCTGCACGATTTCCACCAAGCGGGTTCCACCAGACGATGATATTTCGCGTGCGCATTCCTGGCTGAGAGGCGGTATAACCCAGGACTGTGGCCGAGGAGAAGGGCGGATCTTTGGCGATGAACCATTTGCTCCAAGCCTTGAAGATTCTGCTGTGCGCGGGGGCGATCTGGCTTTTTGCGGAGTGCGCCTGGACGGTTCATACATTGCGCCCTAGGTTGTCGGTGACCATCACAAACGTAGACCGGGCTACCATTGCTGCGGGGGCGGCGGCAGGGAATGTGGAGAAAGCGAGCAGGGCATGGCAGGAGAGTTCAAAAGCACAGTCAGAGAGTACACTGCAGGCCATGTCAAATGTTGCGGCGGCTGCAAAACAAATTACCGGCTTAGTTTCGCGAACGGACGAATCTATCAATTCCTCGTTGATTCCGAGCATAACAAAGGCCGTCAACGATCAGAATGCCTTGCTCGGCGAATCCCAAAAGAACCTTCAGGCAAATCTTGTGGAAACGTTGAAAGCCAGCCAACAACTCCAAAAGACTCTGGCTGACGCTGACGCTACCATTGCCGATCCCGCCATCAAGGAATCCATTGAGAACTTGGCTGTCGCCACCAAGAACGCTTCGGACGCCACTGGGCATTTGTCGGAGATTACAGCGGCCGGCGAACGAACGGCGGATTATTACGAGAAAAAATTGACTACACCCGCCGGGTTTCTAAAGACCTTCGTGAAAGTTGTATTAGAGCTCGGAAGTCAGGCTAGAATTTTGTTTGGAGGCATCTGATCGAAGTGCTTGCCTCGCCAGTTCAATAAGGATACGGCCCCTCGCCTTCGAACAGCGGCTCACAACCCGCGACTGGCAACAATCTTCCTGTCACCAGCGAATGATTGCGGGCGGCCTTTTCCTTGACGTCGCCTGATCAGCCGGCAAGCCCGTTTCAAATGAGAGTTACTTACACATAGTAGCCACTAAAGCGAGCATTTTTGTATAATCGCCCCGAAATCATCAGTTGGCCGACGCCAAAAATCAGAAAGTACCTCTCACGGAACCGAGGCCAATCGCATGAACTTGCAATTCAGCGAGAAAATCAAGGAATTGCGGCGGCGCCTGCTCGCCTTCATGGATGAGCATATCTACCCCAATGGGCAGCGCTATGCCGAAGAAGTGCAGCGCAACGGCTGGAAGACATCGCGGATCATCGAAGATCTGAAGCTGAAAGCGCGTCTCGCGGGATTGTGGAACCCTTTTTTGCCGGACTATGAAAATGGCGCCGGCCTGACGAATCTGGAATATGCACTACTTTGCGAAATCATGGGGCGGAGTTCGATAGCGCCCGAAGTCTTTAACTGCTCGGCCCGCGATGCGGGAAACATGGAGGTTCTCGCGCGATACGGCACACACGAACAAAAAGAACGCTGGCTGAGACCTCTTTTGAATGGAGAAATCCGCTCCTGCTTCGCCATGACCGAACCGGACGTGGCCTCGTCCGACGCGACAAACATCAGCGCCAGAATCGTGCGCGACGGGGACAGCTACGTCATCAATGGTAGGATGGTGGGCCTCCGGTGGAGGCGACCCTCGTTGCAGGATCGCCATCTTCATAAAACCGATCCTGCCGCCCCAGCGTATAAGCAGCAATCTCTGAAACGGAATCTGACCTCGTTTCTCATAGCCTTCTGACAGTACCTCCACTCCTCTGCGGCGGGCGAGTCTCGAAGCCGTAGTTTCATCACTTTTTGCTTTTACGTACTTTCGCTCGACTCCCCGCCGTCGCTTTCCTCTTCAATTTGATCTGATTGTGTTCAACGGCGGAACGGACGAGATTTTTTAGAGCACGCTCATTAATCTTATCCCCCTCGAACAAATCGATCGCGCGCCACTGGTTGCCTCCGAGGCCCGCGTTGAACAGCTTGTCAGGATCTGCGAGGCTCGCCCCATGGGAAAAGGTAAGCTTCACCTTATCTTTGTGCGCGTTGCCGACCGCGATTATTCCATCGCGTGACCACACTGGGCTTCCCATCCACTTCCATTCCTCGATGATCTCCCGGTCGGCCGCAAGGATGGTTTTGCGGACGCTGGCGAGCGTCTTCCCGCGCCAGTCTCTGAGTCCTGCGATCAGCTCGTCAATACGTTCCGATGGATTCATTGTCTTTATGCCTCCAATTCTTGTCCCGTTTTCATGCGCGTAGTTGTATTCCTCTTCGAAAGAAGTTGTCGAAGGATGTGGCCCTTCCACATCCATAATCCCGAAAGGACGAGTACAGGAACGAAGACAAACCGAGTAGCGGGCGCGTAGTTTGGAATTTGTTCAAACGGACTATAAATATAACCGATTATCGGAATGGCAAAGACGATGTGAATCCACCGGAAAATCGAACGTTTGGTGGCCTCTTTCATGATTAATTTGTCCTCCCTTTCTGAAACGGCCCGTCGGGCCTCTCAATACCAAACTGCTTGGCGTACTCCGCGTTCAGCTGCTGCCACCCGCCGAACTTCATGGCCTCGGGGCCGACCATGCGTCCAATCGGCTCACCCGCGAGGAGCCGCTCAAGGACATCGAAGCAGATGTGCCAGCCTGCCGCGCCCATCGCGATGTAGCGGTGACCGATGTTCGTCCACAGCGTCAGCCGCGTGCCGCCACCCAAGTCTTCGAGCTCCCACCGCATATCGAAGCCGCCCCACTTGTACTCCAGCGCCTTGGGGGCGTCGGCTCGCGTCACTGTTGTTTCGGAAACACGCAGCGCAGGCGCTCCCACCGTGGTGAGCTTCACCCTGGCTCCCGCCGTGCCCAGGCTCCCATCGGCATCGAAAGGCGCCCACTCGCGCAGATGCGCCGGCTCGGTTAGCGCCTGCCACACTTTTTCCGGCGAGTGCCGCAGTTCTCGGACGAGAATGAGCGTCCACTTCTCTCCGTCCTTTCGAATTTGCGCCCCGCTGGCCGGACCCGGTCTGTACTGCTCGCGATCGCCCACTTTTTTCTCCTTGGCGTGAATAGCGTGCCAGCATGCAAAATCTAGACCCTTAGCGAGCCTCGGAACGCCCTAGCGGCATAGTAAGATTCCGCACCGTTGTGATACACGAAAACAGTATCGTACCGGCGATCACAAAAGAGGGCGCCGCCGAGTTTTCTGATACCAGAGGGTGTTTTCGCCCAGCTCGACGTTTTCGTATCGAAATTTCCAAGTTTTTGCAACTCTCGATATTCTTCCTCCGTCAAGAGCTCAATGCCCATGGCAGTTGCCATATCAATTGCGCTACCTTTTGGCTTATGTTCTTTCCTCGCATCCAGCGCTTCACGGTCATAACAAAGACTTCTACGGCCCTTAGGACTTTCCGCTGAACAATCATAAAAAATGTATTCGCCCGTCTTTTTATCATGACCAACTACGTCCGGTTCACCGCCAGTTCTTTCCATTTCTTTGAGTGACCAAAGTTTTTCAGCAATAGCTTCCAGCCTTGCTTGTACTTTGACCCATTCAAGACCCTTATGGCGGTTGATGTTTTTCTCAAAACGGGCTTTCAAGGTTCCGAGTAGTTCTTTGCGTTTTTCTTGTGTCAACGCCTCTCTATCGTTGTTCATACTTTTAGCGTGAATAGCGTGCCAGCTGGGTCAGCTGAATCAGGTTGCCGCAGGTGTCCTTCAGCATCGCAATGGTCGAGCCGGTCACGTCGGTGGGCGGCATCGTGAACTCGGCGCCGCGGCCCTTGATCCGCTCGTGGTCGCCCTTGATGTCGTCGGTGAAGAACATGGCCGCGGGCTGGCTCTGTTGAAATAGCGCCTGCTGGTACGCTTTGGCTGCCGGATTGTTGTTCAGCGCCAGTTGCAGCTCAGTGCCGTCCGGCTCCTCGGGCGAGGCCACTGTCAGCCAGCGATACGGGCCCTGGCTGAAATCGGTCTTCTTGGCAAAGCCCAGCACCTCCGTATAGAAGCGCAGGGCGTTGTCCTGGTCGTCCACGTATAAACTAGTCACTTTGATTTTCATTTCGTTTCTCCTGTGTCACGTTCGCGGTTTGCGCCGCGTCGTCTTCTCCTGGTCTTCCTTTTCGTTGCTGTTGACTCATCCATGCGGTCGAGGTGGCGTTCGAGAGCATCCACGTGATCGGACCAGAACCGGCGAAACTGCTCCAGCCAGGCATCCACCTCCTGAAATGGTCCAGGTTTCAGTCGGTACAGACGGCGCTGTGCATCCACCGTGGATTCCACGAAACCCGCCTCTCGCAACACGCGCAGGTGCTTGGACACCATCGGCTGAGGCATGCCAAGCTGCCGCTCGATCTCTCCCACCGACTGTTGCGACGAGACCAGCAGGCTCAATATCGCGCGGCGGTTCGGCTCCGCAATGATTTCGAACACCGATTCCATGCACTGCGTATACTCTAGAGAGCATATACGTGTCAAGGTATATTCCGGGCAGCCCCAGGCAACAACGGTCGATGTGGGTTTCGATAGGCTTGCCCTTCGAGATTTTGTTTTGGGCGTAAATTTACCGTTATGTTTCTGGCTCCCCGTAGAGCTCGTCCTCGGACAGTACGGGCCGCGCTCCAAATTCCTTTTCGGCCCTTGCTGCTGCGCCAAACATCGGTCCGCGAGCCGGTACCACTGGTGCGAACGCCATTAAGCCAATGTTTTCGGGTACATCGTCGTAAACAGCCTCGATGCCCCCGCGTCTAAAATACGTTTCGTGCCAGAACCCGGTTCCGCCGGAGTCTCCCAAAAAGCTCTGCCACCACTGTCGGTGCGGGTCCGAACGTGTCCACTCCAAGAGTGAGTTCGCGTCACGCCAGTATTGGCGCATGCCAACATGCATTGGAAATAACGAGTAGATGATTGTCTCGTGCCGAAGCAGCCCGTCGGGCTGTGCTGCAGCAGAAGAAGAAATCTTCGGCCCAAAGCCTAGCAGTGTCTTGATTCCGGCGATGCGATTAACTCGCATCCCAAGATAGATGACTACCAGATCCGGATAAGCAGACAGATTGACGGTACGCCGTTCCACACGTGTGCGCATAACAAAGCGTCCCCCTCACGCAGGCCGGCTAACGGGCCCGCGCTTCCGAGGCCCAATTATACGTGGGCCTTCAGTGAAGTTCTCATTTCCTCGCGCCAACACCACCCGTTCACGGGGCAGCGTTCTAACCAACTGAACTACGTCCCCAACCGTGGAATCAACAATTTAGCGCAAGGCTTTACAAATGAGGCCGTTGCAGCGAAGTCTGTCCAGCAAATTCTCTTCGAACCGAGGCAGCCGGCTCGCGATGGGGATTCCAGAGTATGAATGAAGCAAGAAATTAACTCTGCCTCCAAATGGAAAACGATTGCCTCCTTTAATTATTGTGCAGCGCTACAGTGCGTGTCACGCGATCACTTCGGCTCGCAAAAATGGCCCGCCCAGCCCCTAACGCTTCAGTACCTTTCGGCCCTATCTCTGCATCGAACAAAAATCTTGGGATGAAGGAAACCCAAGCAATTTGTTTCGTTTCCGTGGGTGAAACATACCCGCCGGGACACTCTTGGTAGTTTGAAAAGAGGCAAAGACAATCCTTGAGCAGGGCGTGGAAAATTGCGAAATAGTTACGGGTGCTCACGCGTATTGATGCAAGAGGATGCAAAAACGCCCAGAGTACTGTTTCCCCAGGGGCCCCAGCCCATTGATCGCCGCTGCTCATGGTTTTATCAAAAATTGACGGGAAAATCTTTAGACCATGGAGAAAGTAAAGATGCCACCTGTAAGTCGCGCTACTGACAAAAAACTCATTCCGGCCACGTTGGGCCCCGCGAAGAGAGTCTTGCATTCCCGCTATCAAGCCTGCGGCTGGCTTTTCCTGATGCCGCTGCTCCTGGTTTGCGTTTCGTGCAACCGAGGCAATGCGCGCGCGGAAGGCGCAGCTACAATCCCTCCTCCACTCGTGACAGTGGCCAAAGCGTTGGCCCAGGATGTTCCCCATTACCTGGATGAAATCGGCAGAAACGTGGCCTTTGAATCGGTGAGCGTGACCCCGCAAGTTGCCGGGCGAATCACGGAAAGGCGCTTCCAGGACGGAGAGAACCTCAAGAAAGGCCAGTTGCTCTTCGTGATCGATCCAAGGCCGTTCAAGGCGCAGCTTGATTCAGCGCAGGCCAACCTGGCGCAGGCGAAAGCGGCCCTGGAACTCGCAAAAATCCAGTTTGCCCGCGACCAGGAGCTTGTGGGAACGCGTGCCATCTCCAAGCAAGACTACGACACAAAGAAAAACACCGTCGATGTGAACGAAGCGCAGGTGGAAGCCGCTAAAGCTGCAATCGAAACCGTGCAGATCAACTTGGACTACTGCTACATTCACTCTCCCATTGACGGCCGCGCCGGCGCTCGGCTCGTCGACGTTGGAAACGTAGTCCAGGCCAACACCACCCCGCTACTTTCTATCCAGCGTCTTGACCCCATCTACGCTAACTTCACCATTACCGAGCGTGATCTTCCTGAAGTGCAAAAGCAGATGAGCCGCGGCACTCTCAAAGCATTTGTCCGCCTCCCTGGCGATCCCGAAACCGGCACGCGGCCGGGAAGGGTCGAGTTCCTCGACAACGCCGTGCAGAACGCCACGGGAACTGTCAACCTGCGCGCCACAATGTCAAACCCCGACCACCACTTCTGGCCTGGTCAGTTCGTCAACGTAAAACTTGTGCTGACCACGCAGAAAGAAGCGGTTCTTGTTCCCAGCCAGGCTACGCAGATTAGCCAACAGGGGCCTTTTGTCTTCGTCATTAAACCCGATGACACAGCTGAACTCCGCCCGGTCATTTTGGGCCAGCGTCAAGGCACTGATGTCGTCATAGCCAGCGGCCTCGTGCCCGGCGAGCGTGTGGTTCTGGCAGGCCAGTTGTTGGTGCGTCCGGGAAGCAAAGTGCACATCGATACGGGCACAGCGCCGGCGTCGGATGGCGAGAAGTCGAAGAGTCCGGAAAAAGGTGCCTCGTGAACCTCTCGGAACTCTTCATTCGCCGTCCGGTAATGACCGTGGCTCTCACGGTATCGGTCATACTCTTTGGCATATTTGCATTTCTCCGATTGCCCGTGAGCGACCTGCCCGCGGTGGACTATCCAGTGATTCAGGTCCAGGTGGGCTATCCGGGCGCCACGCCGGAAACTATGGCGAACAATGTCGCCACACCGCTCGAGCGCCAATTCATGCAGATACCCGGTCTCGAGATGGTGACCTCGAACAATGGTCAGGGTCACTCCAGCTTCGTGCTTCAGTTTGATCTTTCCAAAAGCCTTGACGGCGCAGCCACCGATGTGCAGGCGGCAATCACAAGGGCGACCGCGCAACTTCCCGTCGATCTTCCTAGCCCGCCCACATTTACAAAGACCAATCCCAACGATCAGCCCATTCAATATCTGGTTCTCGTCAGCGACACGGCGACCGAAGGGCAGCTCTACGACTACGCCAGCACTCAGGTCGGTGAGCACATCAGCATTCTTCCCGGCGTCAGCCAGGTGACCGTGTACGGCACGCAGTCGGCCGTCCGTATTAAGGCCGATCCATCCGCCATGGCCATGCGCAACATCAGCTTGGAAGACCTGACCACCGCGATCAAGAATGGCACCAGCTACACCGGCGCCGGTCAGTTCGATGGCCCGCATCGCTCTTTCTTGCTCCAGCCGCAAGGACAGTTGAGCACTGCCGAACAATATAGCCAACTGATCGTTGGGCAAAACAACGGCGCGCCGATCTTTCTGAAGGACGTTGCCACGGCCAACCAGGGTGTGCAGGACGAACGCATCGACATGCGTTTCTGGGCGCGTGGCTATCCCACTCCCGGGGCAACGGTGGTTGTGGCGGTGTTCCGCCGCGCGGGTGCGAACGCCGTGGAGGTCACGAAATCCGTTCGCGATCTCCTTCCCAGTATCCAGAGCCAGCTTCCCACGTCGGTGAGAATTGTCTCCGCTTATGATCGCTCGCAAACGATTGTCACCGGCATCAAAGATGTCCAGGCGACGCTCTATATCGCCTTCGTCCTCGTTGTCATGGTGATCTTCATATTTCTTGGCCGCGCAACCGACACGCTTATTCCCGCCGTTGCTTTGCCTCTTTCTTTGCTCCTCACCTTTGTGGCCATGACTGTTCTCGGATACAGCCTCGACAATTTGTCGCTGATGGCTCTCACGCTGGCC
Source organism: Candidatus Acidiferrum sp. (assembly GCA_049686315.1). Taxonomy (GTDB): domain Bacteria; phylum Acidobacteriota; class Terriglobia; order Acidiferrales; family UBA7541; genus Acidiferrum. The sequence goes on from JBAVHY010000568.1 coordinate 12,900, forward strand.
ATTGGGTTTCTCGTTGATGACGCCATCGTGTTTCTCGAGAACACCGTGCGCTTGATGGAAGAAGGGCAATCTGCGCTTGAGGCTTCCCTGAATTCGGCCAAAGAAATCAGCTTCACCATCTTGACCATGACCCTTTCACTTGCCGCCGTCTTTATTCCCCTTGTTTTCATGGGTGGCCTGGTGGGGCGCATCTTCCGTGAATTCTCCATTACCATCGTCGTTTCGATTCTCGCCAGCGGAATCGTCTCCCTCACGCTGACCCCGCTGATGACCTCCAGGCTGCTGTCGGATCGCGGTACGAAAGCCAAGAAAACCTGGGTAGAACGAGTGATCGGCGGCATCGAGCACCGGGTGCTGGATATCTACGGCCGCCAGTTGTGGTTCTTTCTGCGTTATCGTTGGATTTCCGCGGTGATCTGGCTCATTTGTTTTCTTGGAACCGGCTATCTCTTCTACAACGTGCCGAAATCTTTCCTTCCCGTAGGCGACAGCTCGTTCATCCGCGGTGTGTTGGTCGCGCAAGAAGGCTCCTCACCCGAACAAATGCACCGCTATCAGGACGCCGCCGAGAAAATTATGCACGCGAACCCCGCGGTTGCCGCCACGTTCACCGTCAGCGGGTTTGGTCAGTTCTTCCCAGCGAATCAAGCATTTCTGATTGCCTTTCTAAAGGACCCGGCCCAGCGTGCCCCCATCGACCAAGTTGCGGGGCAACTCATGGGTGGGATCATGTCCACCGTTCCGGGCGCGCTGGCCTTTCTCCAGCCCAACCCGGTGCTCGAAATCAGTACTGGAGCGACTGCCAACGTCCAGGGGCAATTCGCTTATGCCCTATCGGGGATTGATCCCAATCAGGTTTATGACTCGGCAAACAAATTGGTGGCGAAGATGCGCGAATATCCGGGCTTCCTCTTCGTCAACTCAGATCTCTTCAATCACACCCCGAATCTGCAAGTGGATATTCTGCGCGATCAGGCCAAGCTTTACGGGGTTTCTGAGACGCGCATTCTCACGCTGCTACACGACGCTTATTCGCAGAATTACAGCTACCTGATCAAAAAAACCACCGATCAGTATCAGGTCATTCTTGAGGTTGCCGATGACCAACGCTCCGACCCTCAGGATCTGAGCAAACTTTACATCAAAAGCGATGACGGCCAGCGCATGGTTCCCTTAAACGCCGTCACCAGCTCCCATGCGATCATCGGACCGCAAGCGGTTAACCACATCAACCAATTCACCAGCGTCACCCTCTTCTTCAACATGAAACCCGAATACACCGTCGGTCAAGCCACGGACTTCGTCGAGAAAAGCGCCAAGGAAATCCTTCCCCCTGATGTCCGCGGGAGTCTCCAGGGCCAAGCGCTAACGTTTCGCAACACCGCCTCGGATCTCGTCGTGTTAATGCTCGTTGCCGTCTTTGTCATGTACGTAATTCTTGCGATTCTCTATGAGAGTTACCTGCATCCAATCACCGTTCTTTCTTCGCTGCCTGTAGCGCTGGTTGGCGGGTTGCTTACTTTATGGCTATTCAAGGCCGAAGCTTCGCTGTACGCCTACATTGGCATGTTCATGCTAATGGGCATTGTGAAAAAGAACGGAATCATGATCGTCGATTTTGCGGAACAGCGCGTCCGGCAGGGAATTAAAGACGATCAGGCGATTCACGATGCCAGCATGGAACGATTCCGCCCCATCATGATGACCACCATGGCTGCTCTACTCGGCGCTCTGCCCATCGCCCTGGGTTATGGTGCCGACGGTTCGTCGCGCCGCCCCCTTGGTCTCGTGGTCATTGGCGGCTTGATCGTGTCCCAGTTCTTGACTCTGTTCGTTACCCCGGCCATTTACCTGTACCTCGAGGAATTCCAGGAAAAGGTATTGGACCGCTTTTCCTTCTTCCGTGCCACGCGCAAGCATTTCCCGGATGTTCCTGCTACCAGCCCTGCCTATGCGCTGCAAGAGCGCAATGGAGATTAGAACAACTATGCGTAATCGCTCGGCGGTTTTCCTTACGATACTCCTTTGCGCAGCCATGCTCTGGCTCGAAGCGTGCTCCGTCGGGCCAAATTACAAAAGGCCGGCTTTGTCGGTTCCGGCCTCCTTTCGAGGAGTCACCGCACCCGAAGCCCCAACAAGCGAGTCACTGCCATCCTCTTCGAATCCTTCCACCTCCAGCGGCTCCGCGATCTCCTCGCTCGGTGACGAAAAATGGTGGGAGGTCTTCCAGGACAAAGAGCTGCAGGGCCTTATCCGCACAGCTCTGAAGAACAATTACGACGTACGCATTGCCGCTGCCCGCGTTCTTGCAGCTCAGGCTCAACTTGGGATCACCCGCGCTGATCAGCTTCCTTCCTTAGACGTCGGCGGCAACGTCACCGGAGTGCGCAACGCCAAGGCGGGGCCCATCCCAGGTTATGAATTCACTCAAGGACAACTCTCAGCCTCCGCCGCCTGGAACCTGGACTTCTGGGGCCGGTACCGGAGAGCGACCGAATCGGCGCGAGCCATTCTTCTCGCCAATGAATGGGCGCGGAAGGAAGTGACCGCCACTTTGGTCGCTAATGTTGCCAGCTCCTACTTTCAACTTCGTCAATTGGATCTCGAACTCGAGATTTCCAAGCGCACGCTTGGCTCCCGCAAGGACTCTTTGGAACTGACCAATACTCTCGAGCAACACGGAATCAACACCCTATTGGACGTACGGCAGTCGGAGCAATTGGTGTACACCGCAGCCGCGGAAGTTCCTGACCTCGAGCGCCAGATTGCACAACAGGAAAACGCAATCAGCATTCTCCTGGGAAACAATCCAGGGGACATTCCCCGTGGTTTGCAGCTCACCGAACAGCCGCACGCGCCCGAGGTTCCGGTCGGACTTCCTTCCGCGCTCCTCGAGCGGCGCCCCGACATTCGCGAAGCAGAGGCCAATCTCATTGCCGCCAATGCCCAGATCGGGGTAGCCAGGGCCGCATATTTCCCGCAGATTTCATTGACAGCAAACGCGGGATTCGAAAGTTCCGCGCTATCCAATTTATTCACTGGGCCGGCGGGTGTCTGGACCTTGGCGGGATCTTTAACTCAGCCGATCTTCGAAGGGGGTCGGCTCAAGTCCGGCGTTCGCTTAGCCGAGGCCCAGCACGAACAATTGCTCCTCACCTATCAACAGAGCATCCAAGGCGCGTTTCGAGATGTTTCGAATGCCCTCGTCGCCTATCGCAAGAATCGAGAGTTCCGCATCCAGCAACAACACCTTGTGGAATCCGCTCAGGACGCCGCGCGACTTTCACAAATACGTTTCAAAGCCGGTACAACCGATTACCTTGAAGTTCTGACCAACGAATCGAATTCCTTTTCCGCGGAATTGGCCTTGGCGCAAGCCCAAGGCAATGAACTGAACGCCCTGGTTCAGCTCTATCAAGCTCTAGGCGGCGGCTGGGAGTAATTAGAGAGAACCGAGAATGAACCTGCTTCTATTCGTAGTCGATGTTCTCTCTGACTTCAGAAGTTCGGCCAGTTTGATTCCAGACCGCCGCGGCACGGAGAACCTGAACGCGAAGGACGCGAATGCGGCCGAACCCATAGCTACAGAATAGGAACGCTGGCGTTCAATAG
>JBAVHY010000569.1:0-8869 GCA_049686315.1 Candidatus Acidiferrum sp.
ATTACGTCCCAGCTAAGAACTTCTTCCGCCTGTTTCCGCAGCCCTGAAGAGACTTCCATCCTTAATTGTGCGTTTCCCAATATTTCGAGGATTCCCTCGGCCAGTTGTTGCGGATTCTCTTCCTCGACCCACAGTCCCCATTTTCCGATGTGATCTGGAATGCCAGCGTTCTTGGTGCAGACGATAGGCAGTTCATTAGCAGCCGCGATGGCCACCGGCAATCCCGCAAAACTCCCAACATAAGGCAACACAAGACACAGGGATTTTTGATACAAGTGCGTCATCTCTTGGATGGGGAGTTGGTTGAGCCAGACAATCTGGTCGGCAATTCCCGTTTGCTGAGCGAGTTTGATCGCCTCTTCAGGAGTATTCGTTCCATAGTGCCCGTGGACGGACAGCAGGGGTGTCGCGGCTCCCAGGCGTTCCTTGATAATCGCCATGGCTTTGAAGAGCGGTTGCATTCCTTTACCCGCCATCGGTTTATGGCCGCCATAGAAAACGATGCCTTCACGATGGCCAGTTCGGTCCAGTGCAGGAATATCCACCCCTTGCAGGACTACGTGCGCCTTCTCTTTCGGGATTCCCATTCCGATAAGTTTCTCTCTCATTTCCTGGCAGTGGACGATCAAGGCATCGGCACTATTGTAAATCTTGTTTTGTTCGGGGAATTCCTTCTGATAACTGTCGAATTCGTGGATGGTAACGATTTTGGCGGCTTTAGACGGCTGATTGAGCCAGTGGAAAACCGAACTGGAACCAAACGCATTCAGGATTTGCTGAAAGTGAGCAACCTCAGAATCCCGGGAGAGCTCCGCATATCTTCGAGCCCTGAAGTAATAGCTTGCATGCCTGGCCTTCACGCGCAACCAGCGCTTCCATGGCGATTTGGAGACAAAATCACTGATGTTATGCATCTCAAAGTAGTCACACTTGCGAGTCTGAAAAAGCCTGCCAACCTCGATCGGATCACCGCAGCCGCAGTTTGATCCCACCCATTGAACCTTATTGCCAGGTTTTCGTTCGAGGGCAGCCTTGAGAGAGTCTATGTAGACGCCGTAGGATGTCTGAAAGGGGCATCCGATGATGCTTATCTGCATGGAAGTGCCTCCCTCTCGGCCATAATCTCGGCCAAGAGATACTTCACACCATTGCCGCCATTTACCAGAAAATCTATAAGCAAGTACTGGCAAGATGCGGAACTATCTTTCAGTCCGTTCATTCTTTTGATCGTCCTTTTTCCCCTTGAAGATGGCAGGGATATTGTCGAGCACAAAGCTTCGACACTTCTTCAACACAGGAAAAATCTCCGTCTTCATTCCATAGACAAGCCGCGGATAGAGCCTCGAACTAAAGATAACACCACAAAGGTTCCGTTGTACGTCAGAAGTCCACTTGGTCTTATAGGGGTCCCTGGCGCCACCGAAATATACAGTGCCGATTCCTTTCGCAGAACACTCCTCGAAAATGGAATTAAACATCAAATGGCCCGGAGCGCAGCGATGCAGCACTTCCTTGTATGTGATTTTCATAGGATAAAAGCACTGATCCGTGAAAACACCGTACGCGGCGGCGATCATGGTGCCGTTGGCTTGAAACGAATGAAATGAAAAGTGTCCTGACTCTGTCATAGCACGGGCAAGCTCCCCGTAGAAGGCGCGAGTCTCCTGCTTGCTGGCAATTGCGGAACCCTCTTGACCTTTCCAGCCAGCTGCTTCCAGACTGAGGAACTCGTTAAAAATCGCCGTGTCCAAATTTCCGTGTCGAATCAACTCCGGCTTAGTTCCTATTTCCGTTTCCAGCAGTCGATTGAAGCGTCGCAATTCATGACGAAAGTGGCGACTCGTTCCACCTAGCCAGTTAAGCTTGCCGTCATCGCCGACTTGCATACGAAGGATGGGACTTTCCGTGCCCAATCGTTGCCAACTCTTGTACCCGTCCTGGCTCGCGTACTCAAAGAACTCCTGGCAAGGACCATTCTCCAAGAAGATGGGGAATTCCATTACATCCCATCCTGGAGTTCTCTTCACCACATCCCAAACTGCTCGCGTTGCCCGATCGCCGTCTTCGCCGGGGACACGTGGAAAAGAGAAACGGACGGAATGAACGTTAGCGGGACACATGAGTTTTCGTACAGGCAAGCCGGCAAAGTAGCCCCGGGTGCGAATAAGCGGCAGAACCGCCAACAAGCGTTCTCCATCGGATGCTGCAATAAGAATGATCTGAGCATGGGGCTCAAACGTCTTGCGATAGGTGGCAATCCACTCCGGTAGGGCAAAGGGCTCGCTTTGCGTTTGAGCGCACAACCGATTCCATCGCCCCCAGATCCGAGAAAGGAGTTCCTCTCCACCGATCTCGACCTTCATCTGGATAGAATCAGAGAACTGATGGTCCGTTTGCACTTGCGGGTAATCCAAAGCCTGCATTATATCCAATTGAGCACCTTCGGGAGCGACGCACTGTGCCGCATTCGTACTGTGACGTTCACTCAGACTCTTCGCGTGATCGCGCAAACCTATTCCGTGGCTTGCGGAGTGAGTCAGCAAGAGGTTCTAGAGTTTAACAGAGCAAGGGGACTGCCAATTCCAGTGGGCATCCAATCGAAGTGCCCGTGCGTAATCAGCTGTAAAATAAGGGCTTAATGAAACAATCAGGCCTGAGCTTTTAGGCGGGTAGCCCACGGCCCCTTGGGCATCCGTGAAGTTGGCATCCATTTTCTATTTCTGACCCATCTTCTGGGTAATGCCCTCACAGCAAGGGCTCGGTAAGGTCATGTGCTTGGATCGGATGCATGGGGAACACACCGTAACGTGTTGCCAATCAATAGGTTGCCGATTGCGTGGCGAATCTCCGCCTGATGTGGTTTGCCGCAGTCGGAGCTAGGACTTCAAACCCGGCCACGTTTCCTGGGCAAAGGCGTACTTTTCGGGTGTCCCTATATCCAGCAAGTAGTCAGGAATCAGATAGGCTGCCATGCTCCCAACAAGCCGCGGCAAAACGTGAAAGCCGATATCTGCTGGCGCCTGTGCAGGGACACAGTCCAGAATCGCAGGACTCGCTATCAACAATCCCGAGAATGCCAGGTCACTCGTCGGCCGCTCGGGCTTTTCGACAAAAACCCTCACAATACCCGAATCGTCCAGAGAAACAATGCCGCATTGAGTCGGATTTGGCGCCCGATAAACTCCCATTGTGGCTCTTTGCTTCAGTTGCCGGTGGTGACCCTGCATTAGAGACAGGTCCGCATTCGTCAAGACATCGGCGTAGAGAATCCAGAACTCTTGCTCTTTCGCGATCCAATTCCGGTTGGCATATAACGTCCCTGCGCTACCCAATAGCTCCCGCTCTTCAGTGATCCGGATGCTCATCCCACGGCTCTTTTCGTGCACGTATTGGGCGACCGCGGCAGAATGCGTGTGGGTATTTATCAATATTTCCGTAATCCCATGTCGCAGACATAGTTCTAGCCAAATACCCAGCAAAGGTTCTCCTTGGACAGGAAGCATGCACTTCGGCATTGAATCAGTAAGAGGTCTTAGTCGCGTACCATGGCCAGCCGCCAATAGAAAAGCCTTCATTGCTCGGGAAAAAACTCCTTCCGGTAGGATCGTGGCCGGCTGATAGATCCAAAGATGGTATTGCTTTACGAGGTTTCGAGCGATTTAAATACCCACTGCATTCCGCATTTTTCGTCTTCATCGATGAATGGGTCGCTCACAAGGACGTGTGCTCCTTCGAACTCCAACTCGAATCCCATTTCACGAATTCCCTGCCCTGATAGAGCGCTACGCACCCGGTTTTGATGTTCTTCTTCGCAGAACAACAACAAGAAGCCTCCCCCACCTGCGCCTGTGATCTTGCCCCCGAGCGCACCGTTATGGATTGCGACTTCATAGGCTTGGTCAATCGCAGGGTTGGTAATTAGGGAAGAAATCTGCTTTTTTGCCATCCAGCCTTCATGGAGCATGGCTCCAAATGAACGGAAGTCTCCTTCCGTAAGCGCAATTCTCATACGATCTGCAAGGGAGTGAATCTCGTGCAGGGAATGGATGGCTGCGCCCTTACCTTTTTTTGTTGACGCTTCTTGCTCTTGGAGTAGCCTCCAAGAATTGTGAGCTGCCCCCATATAAAACAACATTAAATTGCTTTGAAATTCGCGCACGAGATTCTGACGGAGGCTTAGCGGTTCGACTCGCGTGGAACCATCCCGTTCGAAGGTAATGTAGTTCAATCCCCCAAAGGCTGAAGCATATTCATCCTGTTTGCCAACCGGCTTACCCAGGACATTGCGAGCGATGTGATAGGCTCGTTCGGCCAGCTCGTATTTCGATGTTTCCAATTCCAGATAAGTGGCCAGAGTCTTCAGCACCCCCACGCAGACACTTGCTGAAGAACCCAGGCCTGTGCCGGCCTGTATCTCCGATGCGAGGAAGAGGTCGGCCGAGACACTGCAGCCAAACTCTTTGATGGCAGCCAGTGGTATTTCCAGCCCGCTGTCTTTCAACTGCATGCGCGCAATGTCGTCCCAGGTTTCTGTCAGCCGCAGGTCTGAAGAAATGATTTGGATCTTTCCGTCCGTGCGCTTCTTTAGGATCGTGTAAAAATACTTGTTGATCGAGGTACTTAATACTGCGCCACCGAACTCCTCGTAGTAACCAGGCAGGTCCGTGCCCCCTCCGCCGAAGCTGATTCTAACGGGGCTGCGCACTATCAGCACGGAGGCCCTCCTGAATCGCAATCATGCGCCCCGCCATTCTGTGCGGCAAAGGCTGAACTCTCGGGAATTTTTCCTCGATCGGTCTGTAACACAAGGTCCAGACGGTCTCGAGAATTATGGAGAGATCGAGAAAAACAGAATAATGGTAAATGTATTGTAGATCGAAGTGCGCTTTCTCTTCAGACGAATGATGTTCTCGCAGGCCGCTGACCTGGGCCAATCCGGTCAACCCCGGCTTAACACTCAGACGTTGCCTTTGCCAAATTGTGTAGTATTTCACGCGATCCGGGGATTCTGGTCTCGGGCCTACCAGGGACATATCGCCACGAATCACATTCCAAAGTTGCGGAAGTTCCGTAAGGCTAAGCTCCGCCAGGAATTTCTCAAATCCGACCAGGTCCTGAGACCACCGGTCGATGTTGAAACGGTAGAGAAAAAACTCTTTTGCATTCAAGCCGCTTCGAACTTCTTTCTTTAAAGGTGTGCCCTTCATCCGTCGTAGCGTTATCCAGATTGCAATGGTTGCGGGTAATGACAGTGCCAACAGTATGCCCCCGCAAACAATGTCAACCAGCCTCTTCATTTCCCGCGTTCCGAACGGAAGGTTTCGGGATTCAAGCGAAACCAGTGGTACATCATCAATCTCCGTTAGTCTCGCCGTTGATATGTACAATTCGAACCAGTGAGGAACGAAGTGCACACGCATTCCTGCAAGTTGGCACGCCGCCAAAAATTTGTCCAACTCCGCATTTTGAGGAAGGTTCTCAGCAACGACGATCTCTCGAACCTGCTTTTGCTGAAGCAGGTTGAGGACGTCCAGCGTCCGCATCTTGCCCTCACTGCCCGGCGGCAGCTTTCCTCCCGCAGACGCTCGCGTCCCGCTAGGCGACAGCGTGCCTACCACTTCAATCATCAATTCCGGGTGGGCAGAAATCTTATGGGACAATTCGCTGGCGAGTCGTCCCTGGCCAATAATCACAACCCGCCGTACTGATCCGGACCACAGGCGGAATTTGATCAGCAACCATGCTATCCCCCGGAGGCTCAGAGCTCCCACAGGGACCAGCACTGACAAATAGACAATTGTCAAACGGGGAAAATAAATTCTGGGGGAGAACGTGAATGCCATCAGCGCAATGCTCAGGTACAGCGATGCCACAAGGATACTGGCAACCTGTGCAGGGAAATGCCAGCCCCGGCTGAAGCCATCGAGCCTGTGTTTCAGAAAGAGTATTGTCCAGAGAATCAGCGAAATCGACATTACGAATGCATGGATTCCTGGTTGTAATTTCAAGGTGGGAATCAAATCAACCACGCCGCTTTGGAGGAAGTTGGCGAGCATAAACGCCACCAACAGCCAAATCAGGTCGGCTGCAAGAATCAGGTACCGGAAGCTCTTCTTCATTGTCAGAGGACCTCGCCCGCATTCACGGTCTGGCCAGACAGCACCTTCTCCCACTCCCACGCACCCGCAAGTATGCTTTCGAGGTTGGATTGCGCTGGCTGCCAACCTAGCTTTTTCTTCAAGTTTGTCGCGTCGGCACACAGCACTGCGGGGTCACCAAGGCGCCGGCCGCCCACTTGAACACGGATCTTTCTTCCGGTAGTTTTTTCGGCGAGCGACCAAACCTCGCGTACAGAATGGCTCGCTCCTGTCCCGATGTTAAAAATCTGGAAACTCGACGGATCCAGAGCCTTCATCGCCAAGATGTGTGCTTCCGCGATGTCACCGACGTGCACATAGTCCCTCAGGTTGGTTCCGTCGGGAGTCGGCCAATCCGTCCCATAGAGATGGAACGTTTCGCGGCGACCGGAAGCTACCTGCATCAACAGGGGGATAATGTGCGTTTCCGGTTCGTGGCGCTCTCCCCAGTTGTGGGCCCCACCGCAGGCATTGAAATACCGGAAAGCGACCACGCCCCATCCGTACGCAGCGGCATACCGCTCCAGGATTTGCTCGAACATCAACTTGCTTTCCCCATAGGAATTCACCGGGCTCTTTTCATGATCCTCCGGTATTGGAACTGTCTTGGGATTGCCATAGACGGCAGCGGTAGAAGAAAAGATGAACCTATGGATCTCGTGTTGGCGTAATACCTCAAGCATCGCCAAGCTGCGCGCGACATTAGTGTCAAAGAAAACACCCGGATTTGTTACCGATTCGGGAATAAGTGCCTTTGCCGCGAAATGGAATACGACATCGAAGCTCTTCTTTGAGAGCAGGCCGTCCAAACCTTCTCGGTCACCAATGTCCAGTTTGTGAAAACTTGCACCGCTTGGAATCGAACTCACGTGCCCTGTGGAAAGATCGTCCATGACATCAACGGAATGCCCCAGTGCCAGCAGGCGTGCCGCACACGCCGATCCGACGTAACCTGCCCCGCCCGTTACCAGGACCCTTTCCATCAATACGCTCCTTCCCGCCTGAGCACAGTCAAGGGGGTCTTCAGAAGGATCTTCATGTCCAGCCAAATACTCCAGTTTTGGATGTAGTGTATGTCCATCCTCACTCTTTCCGCGTAATCTACTTCCTGTCTTCCGCTTATCTGCCAATATCCCGTGAGGCCCGGTTTTACGCTCAGAAGCAATGACTTGGAAGCGCCGTATTTTTGAAGCTCGGGGGTGGTTATCATCCGCGGCCCTACGAAACTCATCTCTCCACGAAGGATATTTACCAATTGCGGTAGTTCATCAAGGCTGGACTTCCGCAGCATGGCTCCCGACCGCGTCACTCGCGGGTCTGCCTTCAGCTTAAAGTTGCGCTCAAATTCCGCACGCAAGGTCGGATTTGCATCCAGCACCGCGTCTGCATCACGTCGCATCGTGCGAAACTTAAAGGCATCAAACGATCCCTTTCGCCCAGCCACGTGGCGCCTATAGATCACTGGCCACCCGTCGTCCAGGAGGATGATTAGTCCCACGACGCAGAGAAGGGGCGATAAAATTGCCAGTAGAATCGCGGCCCCGACCACGTCGACGAACTCCTTAAATCGCAGGCAGATGGCGTGCGTTGTTGTCCCCGTCGCGATGCTGCCGAGAGCTGCTTTGGCTTCTTGCTTCACGTCTGCACTCCGCTCTTCATCTAGAATGGCACAACATGGATGGTAGTTTTTTTCATATCCATCTCTTGTTTCCCAATTTGCGGTTCGTTGGTCACACGAGTTGCTTCCTGCCCAGAGGCAGTTGATTCACCCGAGAAGAGCCGGACGGCGCGTGGCCTGAAGGGCCGGTTATTTTGCGGCTACTGCGAAAGATTTCAGCCTGTGTGTCTGGGTCTCAATGCGATGACGAACCAAGGTAAAGAGCGCGTGAGTGACGCTCACATGAAAATCCTCGATAATCTGCATGTTCTCTGATGGAATTACAATGCATAGATCACACATCGATTTCATTATGCCGCCGTGGAAACCACCGAGCCCGATGTTAATAGTTCCCGCCTCGCGTGCGGCCTGCAAACCATGTAGAACATTGGGCGAGTTCCCGCTGCCGCTTATTGCAAATGCAATATCACCGGGATCTGCGAAATTCCGAATCTGCTCCGCAAAAATGTGGTCATAGGACGTGTCATTAGCCCAGGCCGTGAGCAGGGCCAAGTTATCTACCAGTGAAATCACCCGGAAGCGCTTGGCAGACTTGCCGTCCAGACTTGTTCCTTTTCCCAGATCGCACGCAAAGTGGGAAGCTAGAGAGGCGCTTCCTCCATTGCCAAAGATCAGTACTTTCCGGCCGTCCAAGAAAGCCTGGTAGAGTTCGTCTGCGACCTGCTCAACGCTCGCATGCGGCATCGTGGCGAGGACACGGTTGTAGGTCTCAAAATAACCGTGAGAATCGGAAACCTTCGGCGTTGCAATTTCCGGGACGAATTGAGTGACGCTTGAGGGCTGAATCTGCATTTGAGTGAGCAAGTGTGTCTGGCCTTTCCTTGACATAGCCTCGATGAGAAGAGCGATTCCTTGAAGATCGGGCACTTTGTTTGACGGCACTCCGACTTTCCATGGTGCCTTTGCAGCTACACTGGAGCAATTCACTCACCAAAGAATTCAATTGTGAGGATCGGCGTGCCCTTTGTAACGTCAACTACTACAACAGGTTAGCCACAACCCCTTACCGTTCCTCCTTGTACCCGCGTGAAAGCCGAAGGGGAGAGAAAAACAC
>JBAVHY010000570.1:0-2598 GCA_049686315.1 Candidatus Acidiferrum sp.
GTAGAGTACTGGAGGTTACCAGCCAAAACGACGATGGCCTGGGCGTTATTTGACGGGTCGATAGAACGAGGGAACGGCTTCTCGAATGGTTGCTCAGCAAGCCATTCAAAGGGAGGCCAAGAAACGAGAAACAGAGTGACGAGAGCGATCGCGAGCAGAATGGGCTTTTGTTTTTGCGACCGCCGCCAGACTTGGAACAATCCGATAAAGAGAAGCAAAAGCAACGTGGGAAAGATTGGTTGCGAGTAAGTCGAAATCATTCCCTGCGGCTCCAAGAATCTCATATGGTGAGGCCACTTCCATTGCAACTACTTACGCGAATTCGCTCTGGTTGGAATTCGGATGTGTCTGTGTTTAGCGCCGATAGAAGCGGTGCGACCTTTAGATCAACTGAAGTTTAGAGCATCTGGTTCATCACGCGTTCGAGTTGAGGTCGTGCTCGGCGCGACGCAGAATTGCGGTGCCGGGCAGCGCACCAAGCAATCGCGTTGTCTGACTGCACTGCGCACCTTTGTAGTCGCCACTGAACGCCGGTCATTCTCGTGCCTTCCTGCCTCTCGTATTTCTCACCCCCGCCAGTAGTATACATCTGCGAAGCCAACGTTTCCGAGTCCAGAGAGTTGCCGAAGGCATCGTTGCCGTGGTGTCCCTGACCGCGCCGCTCGATCACAAAATACGGCCTCCTACGGTTGTACCGTCAGGCGGAGGTCTACGCCCGGGAAGGAGTGGACTGCGATCATTCGAGGCTGAAGGACTGGGCGGGCGGAACGAGCCAGCTACTCGCCACCCCGTACACTGATGAACTCTCTACAACGGGATGTAGGTGTCAAGTTGTTGCACCACGGACTGCGCAAATTGTACTGCACGGTCTTCAGTTTGGGATATTGCAGATGAACTAGGGAGCGGAATCACGATTCGGACCAAAGCACCATCTGTGCGATTGGATTTTATGGCATCTGTGACCAGATATATTTTGGCCCAATATTCGCTTGGCGTGGTTCTGCCATGGGCCTGGTACCAATAAAGAACCAGAACTCTATCCATTCCTTTCCCCACAATGTAGCGGTTTGCAGTGATTGCCCGACCATTTGGACCCGGGATTTGGATCTGACCAGTTTCCAGAGGCGTCCAGCCAGTGCCGGGCAGGCAGTTTTGAGGAGAGTGGATCGTATCCCCTGTTCGCTGAGAGGGATAGTAAGCTATAAAAAGGTCAATAGGAGGCTCGGCCGACGACCGACTCCTGAACTCTCGATCCAGAAATTGACCCGGCCCCAGGACCTCTGAAATGCTTTGGTCGATTGGCAGACTTACTCCGTGAAGACCACCAATCTGGAAGGGAAAACTATCGAGAGGCTTATGTTCGGGGACGTACTCGACCGAGGTGCGAGCAATTAGCAGCAGTGCCGTGCCGAGCAGAACCAGCCAGACGCATAGGAATCGGAGCCAACTGCCACCATATCTCATGTCAGAGGCCCACGCGCATTTTTCGTCGAAATGCGGACAAGTAGAAAATGAAACATCCAGAGCAAGATGCAGGATACGCAAAAGATGAGTAGTCCAGAAAACTCGTGGAAGAATCCCTTGGCTTTCTCTGGGCTCCAATATTGCCCTAACAGCCCGCTTCCCATGATTCGAAAGCCATTGGCCAGGACGGCGATGGGTATGGCACTGAGAACCAGCGAGACCCTGCGCCAAGCCTTTTTTTCAAAAAGGTATGCGTACACCACGGCAATCGTGATCAGGGCCATTAACGATCGCATTCCGCTGCATGCCTCGGCGACTTCCAGCGAAATCGAGGGCAAGTAAATGATATTCCCCTCACGAAGAACCGGCACACCCATTAGATCAAGCAGGCTAGTGGCGAAACGTGAAGCCAGAAACTGCAATGGAATGGTGATCCGATTGTAAATGATCACGGGAAGCGGAATCATCAGAAAGAGCAAAGCCCACGGGACAAATGCAAGCCGGAAGAAAGGCCACCCGCAAAAATATATCGCCAGGCCGGCCAACGCGAATAGCAGCGATGTTCGACTCAGAAAATTCTCGGCTCCCAAAGTTCCAAGAACCAAAAGGCCCATGGCACCCAAGACGAGCAAAAGTCCCCACCAGTTTGGTACCAAGACCAGGCATTTGAACTTCTCCCGGCGATTCCAAAGCATCCAAAGAAACAAAACGGGCACAACAAAGCCATACGAGGAGTTAGGATCTCGCCACCATTGTGCAAGAAGACCTTCGATTACCCGATGGTAGAGGGCGGCTAGAACAGCAACAAGCAAGAGGCCATGCAGGAAAACCCGAAGTGAAGGCGGATCGCCTGCTTTCGGTGTATCTCTCAGGCTTACGTCAGCATTCATAGGAGAAAGGATTTTGAAACTGATTTGTCCATAATCAATCGGGCCGAGATCAAAAAGATCAGAGCACAACAATACCCAACGACATTTTATCCTCATTCTACGCAACTTAAGTAATCTATCCTAGTGCACTTAAGGACACACACAATGGCACCTGCAAGCTTGGAAGGAGGGAAGAGAGATTCCCGTGAGTTTTAGCAAGCAGCGCTGAAGAGTGAAATGCCAGAAAACGTATTATATTCTATAT
>JBAVHY010000571.1:0-1521 GCA_049686315.1 Candidatus Acidiferrum sp.
GGGGTAAGGCGTGCCGAGTTAACTCACTTGCAAATCCCCGATATCAACAGCCGACGCATGGTCATCCACATCCGCGGCGGGAAGGGGCGTCAGGACCGCGATGTCATGCTCAGTCCCACGCTGCTGAAAGCCCTACGCGACTACTGGCGTGGGCTGAAGCGCAAACCCACGGAATGGTTATTCCCGGGCGGATCCCGGCACACCTCCAATCGTCCCATCACTCCCAAGACAGTGTGGAATGCCTGCGAAAAGGCCGCGCAACGCGCCGGTCTCCAGAATCGGGTCCATCCGCACACTCTTCGTCACTGTTTTGCAACTCACCTACTGGAAAACGGCGCTGACCTGCGCACCATTCAGCTGCTCCTGGGACATCACGATCTGAAAGAGACCACCATTTATCTCCACCTCTCACAACGGCACCTCAACGCAACCGCGAGTCCTCTGGACTCGCTCCAGCTGAAAGACAAGGTACCGCAGAGCGATTAGATGAACCGGCCATCCCTCGAGGTGGCCGATCTGGTTCGCGCCGCGGGACGCGCTTTCCTCGAACGCAGCCGTAAATGGATCACCTGGCAACACCTCAAAGTGTTGCGGGCCATCGCGCGCTGTCGCACCGCCGCCTTGGGCGGGCATCTCGATGAGTGCACCGACTGCGCCTACCGTCCGCCCATCTCCTACAACAGCTGCCGGTCCCGGCACTGCCCAAAGTGTCAGGCCAACGCTCGCGACCGTTGGCTCGAAGCGCGTCGTAAGGAACTTCTCCCCACGCGCTACGTCCATGTTGTCTTCACCCTACCTCATGAGCTGGCGCCGCTCGCTTTGCAAAACAAGAAAATCCTGTACCATCTGTTGCTGCAAACCAGCGCCGAAACACTCCTCCAGGTCGCTCGCGACCCCAAACATCTCGGCGCCGAAATCGGCTTCTTCAGTGTGCTCCACTCCTGGAATCAAAAACTCGAACATCACCCGCATGCCCATTGTGTGGTGCCCGCCGGCGGATTGTCCCTCGATCACTCGGTTTGGGTTCCATCGCGCTCTCGCTTCTTTCTTCCCATCCCGGTGCTCCGAAAGGTTTTTCGCCGTAAGTTTGTCAGCGCTCTAAAACACAACTTCCGTCAGGGCAAACTTGGTTTCCATGGCACTCTGAAACCCCTGGCTCACCCCAAAGCCTTCTCCGCCTGGTTGCGAACCCTATACCGACACCACTGGCACGTCTACTCCAAGCCCCCCTTCGGAGATGCAGAGCAGGCGGTGCGCTATTTAGGCCACTACACCCATCGTGTCGCCATCTCCAATCATCGACTCGTTGCTTTCGTCGACGACGAAGTTACCTTTCAATGGCGCGACTCCGCTCACAACAATGAACAAAAGTTGATGACCCTATCCCTCGATGAGTTCCTGCGCCGCTTCCTGTTGCATGTGCTTCCCAAAGGCTTTGTCCGCATTCGCCACTTTGGCTTCCTCGCCAACCGGCGGCGCGCCACTCTCCTGCCGCTTTGCCTTCAACTACTCGGAGCCGCG
>JBAVHY010000572.1:0-3611 GCA_049686315.1 Candidatus Acidiferrum sp.
CCGGTGATGGAAGGGCCGAGTTCGCGGACCAGGGCGAGGGAAACAATGTCGCCGGTGAGAGAGACCTGACCGAAACGCTGGAATTGCGAACCGGTTTGCAACACCATGACCGCGCCGATAAAAAAACCGGACAGGAGAACGATAGGGAGCGAGCCAACACCGATGTCGTCCATCTGATCAAGAGTGTCCTCGCCGTAGCGTGGACGGGTGAAGAGGTTGGTGAGAGAGCGGGCGGACATCCTGGCGTAGTCCTGAACCTTCAGGACAGAGCGCTTGGCGGCATCGCTGAGAACTTCCGGAACAGAGGGAGTTACGGAAGCGTTGGGTTGCTCGCGGGTAGCCTGGAGAGGCGTGTCGGACACGGGGTTCCTGTAGAAACCTCGGAAGAAGCGTAACTTTACCTGGGAGAAGCGTCAAGACGTTGGAGGGAATTTTCATTGGAAACCCAAGAGGCTGGCATGAAAGCCGGCGCGAGAGAGGAACCCAGGAGGCTGGCATGAAAGCCAGCGCTACACATGAGAGAGAAGAGAGAGGCCGCGGGAGGAGATGGGCCTGAAGTCACTCACGCGCGAACAGATCGCGGAGCGCCTGGAGGTCGGGTGGCGCCACATCGGACACGGCTACGTATTGGAGGCCGTCTTTTTGCCAGGACAACCAGTGATAGCCTTGGCGCTCTCCGGTATCCGGCAGCGATTGCGGGGTTTGCATCTTCATGACGAAAACATTCACGACGTGTTTACGCCGGGCGTAAACGAGCACGGCTACGGGCCGACCGGCAAGCACGTCCAGACGCCCCCCGAGGAGAGGAAAGCCCTCGTTGGAAAAATCACGCACTGAGGGAGCGAATTCAATTTTGCCGTCGAACCAGGGCTTCACGGTGTGCCGATCGGTGGACTGGACATCCGTCAAATGCCCAGGCTGTAGGGAACGCAAATGCGCGTCGACGGTTGCGGTGGCGAGTGCGGCTCCTTCCGATTGTCCGCGAAGGAGGGTGAAGAGTTCCCTGCCAAGAAAAAGGGCGAGCAGGAGACCGGCAGCAAGCGCAGCCCAGCGCCAGGGCTGAAATTTCAGGGCTCGGGCGGAACGGGTTGCAGGCAAACTGGAGCGCACCTGCTGGCGTAGACGAGCCGACGCGGGCTCATAGAGATGAGAAGCCGCCAGAGTCTGGCGAAGCGCTTGTTCCGAAGCGAGAGCCGCGGCGCATAGCGCGCAAGATTGCAGGTGGCGTTCAAAATTCGCAGCGCCGGGGGCGTCCAGTTCGCCATCGAGGTAGGCGTGAAGATGAATTCCAGAGAGCTCACACGGCACGGCGAGCCTCCTTTTGCGGCTGCTCGGACAGCGCGGCCTTCAATTGTTGCCGAGAGCGCGCCAGTGCCGACATGACCGTGCCGATGGGGCGAGAAGTGATGGCGGCAATCTCCTTGTACGAGCAACCTTCCAACTCACGCAGGACGAAGATCTCGCGAAAGTGCGCCGGCAACGATTCCAGGGCGCGCGCTACCCGCTCGCGGTCATGGTTGGCCATTGCCAGGGCTTCGGGTGAAGGCAATTCCGATGGCATGGAATCGTCGTCCAATTCCGAGAAATCCTCCGCCGGGCGATTTTTCTTCAGCCAGGTGTAGCAACAATTACGAACGATTTGCAGGAGCCAGGCGCGAGCATCACCGGCGCGGAAATTTCCGAAGAAGCGGTAAGCGCGCAACATGGCCTCCTGAGTGGCATCTTCCGCGTTCCCTTTGTCGCGCAACAGCCAGCGCGCCAGGTTGAAGGCGGCGTCGAGGTGGGGCAAGACACACTCCTCGAAGCGTTCTCTCTCTTGGGGTTCCAGCACGTCCAAACCTCTATCACCTGCCCATTTACTATAACCGGGACAGTCCTCATTTTATTCCCAAGGCACGCCGTTCAACGAAAAAGACGAGCTAGTGTCGTGTCCCCGAAATACAAGCAAAGTGCAGAGTCCTCAGGGGCTAGAGCCTTGTTGAATTCGCGCCAGTTACGGCATGGCTGAAGCCATGCCCTGACGAAAAACCCGAGTACTCACCCAAACTCTAAAGCCAAATTCAAATCACGGGCTTTATGTCAGGGCTGAAGCCCTGACCCCCTAAAGAGAAATACATCGAACTTACAGGACGCGACACTAATCCTTGCGATAACTATACAGGAATCAAATCAAAAACCGGTGCAAATACGGGTCCTTGGCCTTGAGCATTTCCTCAGGACGGCCCTCAAAATAAATGCGCCCATCGCGCAAAACCAGAAAACGAGTGATGGATGGGCGGATGTTATCGGCGGAGGCTCCGCGGCGAACGACGCGGCTTTTTGGATCGAAATGGAAATTGGCGAGCGCGAAGCCATCCTGGAGACGGTGTGTGGCCATGAGCGAAGTCACGCCATAGACGTCGCGCAAGCGAAGGATCAGCGTGATGATGGTCTGCGAAGTGATCGGGTCGAGGCCGGCGGTGGGGGAGTCGTACAAAACAATAGGCGGGTGGGTGATGAGAGCGCGGGCAATCGCTACGCGCCGCCGCATTCCTCCGGAAAGTTCCGAAGGAAGCAGGCCGCTGGTGTGCTCGAGTTCCACGAAACGCAAGACCTCTTGGACGCGCGGCGTGATCTCCTCCTCGCTCGTGCCGTCCTCTTGCAGGCGGTAAGCGACATTTTCTTCAACGGTCAGGGAGTCAAAAAGCGCGCCTTCCTGGAAGACAAATCCGACCTGGCGGCGGAACTGCAATAACTCCTGCTCCGACTTGCCGGATACGTCCTCACCCAAGACATGAATCGTGCCGCGGTCGGGACGGAAGAGGCCCGTGGCCAGCTTAAGAGCGAGAGTCTTTCCGGTTCCCGTTTCACCAAGAAGGATGAGTGTCTCACCGGGCTGCGCGGAAAAGGAGAGGCCACGGAGAATGGGGTCCTCGTCAAAACCGAGCCAGACATCGGAGAACTGAAGGGCGGATTCACTGCCTGAGGAGATGGCGTTGAAGCTGCTGGAAAGTGAAGCCATTGTGGTCAGAGCTTGTCCGCCAGGTAGAGTGCGAGCTTGGTGAGGAAAGTATCAGCGATAATGATCATCACCGAGGAAACAACGACGGCTTGCGTGGTGGCGCGCCCGACTCCCTGCGTGCCCCCGCGCACATTCAGACCCTGGTAACAACCGACGGTGGAGAGAATAAAGGCGAAGACCACCGACTTGGTGAAGCCCTGCATAAGGTCGGAAAACTGAAGAATGGCAATGGCGCGCTGCCAAAAAGTGGTGGCGCTGAGGCGGAGAGAGAAAACACTGGAGACCATGCCGCCGACCAGGCCGACAAAGACCGAGATGGTGGTGAGCAGCGGTACGGTGATGAGAGCGGCGAGCACGCGGGGGGAGATTAGCTTGCGGCTGGGATCGGTGCCCATGGCGCGCATAGCGTCAACTTGCTCGGTGACCAACATGGAGCCTAACTCCGAGGCAATGCCCGAAGCGCAGCGGCCAGCAACCAGCAGGCCGGTGATGGAAGGGCCGAGTTCGCGGACCAGGGCGAGGGAAACAATGTCGCCGGTGAGAGAGACCTGACCGAAACGCTGGAATTGCGAACCGGTTTGCAACACCATGACCGCGCCGATAAAAAAAC
>JBAVHY010000573.1:0-1897 GCA_049686315.1 Candidatus Acidiferrum sp.
GGTCAGTTGGCTGTTTTTCTGTCCTGCGACTGCCCATGCGCGTGAACATAAGGTATAAGGTCTATCCCAATGGTGGGGACGCGTTCCGCGCGATCCGGCGTGGCACATTTCGACGCGTTTTCGCAACGTGGGCACGGTAGGGACGCGCTCCATAAGCATATACCTAATTATTGCACTCTCCGCCGATTGTGTTATGAGTGGCGGATGACGCCATCACGAAGCTTGATCGAAGATGACTGGCCGGTCATCCGTCGATTGCTTCCTGATGACCTTGAGCAGAGCGCTCGAGAGCATGGAGCCATGCGGCGCAGGCGCGGACAAGTCAATAGCGCGGAGCAACTCTTGCGGCTGATTCTGATGCATGTCGCTGGTGGACTTTCACTGGAGCAAACCGTGACTCGAGCCCAGGCTCGCGGATTGGCCACGCTCAACGCCATGGCGCTGCACAAACGATTATGCACTTCCCGTCAGTGGTTGGAAGCTCTGACCGCTTACTTATTGGCAGGCATCAAACCGCATCTGCGCCAAAACGAAGATTGTTGGGGCCTTGGCCGCCGGGTGCGCATACTGGATGCCACCGACATACAGGAACCGGGCAGCACGGGCAGTGCCTGGCGAATTCATTACAGCCTGCGACTACCGGAGATGTGCTGCGATTTCTTTGAACTGACCGATTATCACGGTGCGGAAAGTCTTCGACGGCTTCCCGTTGAGTCAGGCGATCTGGTGCTGGTCGATAGAGGTTACAATGATCGCAAAGCGGTGGGTCAAATACTGGAATGCGGGGGCGAACTGATCATGCGCTACAACAGCGGCGCCTTTCCTCTGCTCAATGCTGCTGGGCAGTCTTTGGATCCGTTGAAAAATTTACGTCCGCTCAAGATCGGAGAGGTTGGAGAATGGGAGGTCAAATTTGTGTCGGACCAAGGTCAGCAAGTGTGCGCCCGGCTTTGCGCCTTACGCAAGAGTCCCGAGCAATCCCGACGAGCCCGCCTCAAGGCCAAACGCAAAGCCGCGCGTAACCAGGTTCAAATCCGGCCCGAAACCTTGGAGTATGCCGAGTTCGTGGTCCTGCTGAGCACCCTCAGCTCTCAGGAGATGAAACTGCCCGTGGTCCTGGAGTTTTACCGCGCGCGCTGGCAGGTTGAGCTGGCCTTCAAGCGGCTCAAGAGTCTCTTGCAGATGGGACAGGTTCCCAAGAAGAAGGAGGCTTCCTGCCGCGCTTGGATGCAAGGCAAGATATTGACCGCCCTGCTCATTGAGCGGTTGCTCTGTGAGGCACGTTTTTTTTCCCCATGGGGTTATCCACTTTGAAGAGCAGAGCCAGTGGAGCCTATTCAAGGAGTTCCGCGATGCCCTGCTAGTGCAGTTAGCGATGCCACTTACCCTCACTGATCTAGCCAATCACCAGGCCTTGTTTTGCGAGAACTTCGCGGAGAACCGCCCCAAGCGCCCAAGACAACTAAAACGGATGCGAGTAGCATTTAAATATTAGGTATATGCTTATGGGACGCGCTCCCGCGCGATCCGCGGCAGGGCGTCCGATGGGTTTACACCGGTGCCATGTATGACATTTGTCCCACCCGCTCCTCGACCGATGCGCGAGCCTCCAGGAGTTCGGCAATCGGATCCCAACGACCATTAATGAGCGCATCCCGGGCACTAGGGAGAATGGATGCCGGAAACTCATCACTTCCCAGACGAATCGTCTCCTTGGTTAGGTCGACGGTCATTTCACTTTTCGGTTCTGACTCGACCATGTTGCGAATCCGGCCAAGATCATGCCGTGAGACCGTCACACAGGGGAGGCCCAGGGTGGTAGAGTTTCCGAAGAAAATTTCAGCATAGCTCTCTGCGACGATAGCGCGAAAACCGTATCGATAGATCGCTTGGGGAG
>JBAVHY010000574.1:0-10951 GCA_049686315.1 Candidatus Acidiferrum sp.
CCCTGGCCCCGTTCCAAAACTCACAAGTCCCCCGCCCCTATAAAGTCCTCTTGGCCAGCGGCGGCGAAGCCATCTCCCGCAACGGCACGCTCATCCTCCGCTTTCCTTCCGGGAACCGGTTCCCCCATCGACCCTCGAGCAGATCCACTGGACGGAAGGCCAGCCCGTCCTTGACCACTCACACTGATTTCCCTGGTTGTCCTTCTCCTCGCCTCCGTAGTCCGCTTCTTTCTTTCCTCGACTTCTGCCTGTCTTTGCGCAAGAATTTCCTATGCCCGGTGCATCCCGTGCCGGGCCATGGCCTTTCCTCTTCCAACCGAACTCTCAAGGAGGTCCCCATGCGCCTTCCGCCGCTCCTGTTAGGTGTTTCGCTCTGTTTCCTCGCGGTTCCCTCTACGCATGCACAGGCATATCCCACGCGAGTAACTCCCCGCTCCAACCCCGCTCTGGAACAATTCCGTTCCCTTGCCGGAGACTGGCAGGGCAAGGACAGTCGCGGGAACGAGGTTCATTTGAGCTATGAAGCCCTTGGCAGCGGCGTGGTGATGGAACGTCTCCAGCCGGTGGGCCAGGCGGGAATGCTCACCATGTATTCCCTCGATGGCGACCACATCGTCGCCATTCATTTCTGCTCCGCCGGCAACCAGCCGGTTCTGAAAACCGGTCCACTCCCGGCGGCCACCGGCAGGTACGATTTCACACTCGAACGTATCTACGGCCAGAACACGCCGGACGAACTGCACATGGTCGAACTCGTCGTGACCATCACGGATAAGGATCACTTCACCCAGGATTGGACCAATCTCTCCCAGGGCAAGCGTTCCACCAACACCATTACTTACGCCCGCAAAAAGTAGGCAGCCATCGCAGCTCCGCAAGCTCCGCGGCCTCTCGCCACAATTTTCTTCTCTCGACTTACCTCTGCCCTTGCGTCAGAATCCCCCATAAGATTCGCTCGCGCCCGGGTCTTCCCTTGTCTTTCTTTTTGCCCGGCTCGCTTCTCAGGAGGTCTCTATGCTTTACCCACGTACTCTTTCCGCGTTCGCTCTTTGTCTTTTCCTCGGTGCCGTCCTCGCCGCCCAGGAAATGCATCCCCCCGCCCGCTCCACCCCCGCTTTCGATCAATTGAAATCCCTTGCCGGCGAATGGGAAGGCAAGACTAGTTCCGGCGCGGCTGCCACCAAGGTCACTTACACGGTCGTCTCCAACGGCAGCGTAGTCATGGAGCATCTGCTGCCCGCAAAGGAATCGGAGATGATCACCATGTATTCCGTTGACGGCGACCGTATCGCCGTGACGCACTACTGTGCCATGGGGAATCAGCCCACCATGCAGACGGATCCGCTTAAGGCCGCCACGGGCAAATATGATTTCAAGTTTGTTCGATTAGGGGGAGCCAAATCGCCGGATGAAGCCCACATGGCCGCTCTTACTCTGACCATTCTCGACAAAGACCACATCACCCAGACGTGGACCTTCGATGATCACGGCAAGTCCATGACCGACACCTTCACCTACACCCGCGTCAAGCCTCCCATGTAGCGGCCGGTCTTTCGCGGTGTGTGCGTCCCGGCTCCTCACGGGGAGACCGGCGTTTCCTCCCGCAATTCGAACCACAGCGCGTAATCCTTCAGGCCTTCTCCGCGCTTCCGTAGGGCCGCCTTCTGAGGCGGTCCATTCTCGCCTTTGCAGTGGCCGGTCTTTCGCGATGTGTGCGTCCCGGCTCCTCACGATGCCGGATGATGGCCCAATCTAGGAGGCACGGTGGATCTCTTCCCGAATAACGCGGCGGAGTGTCTTTTCCAATGGTTCCTGGGCGCGCCGGATGTGTTGGCGTAGCACTTCGTTGATGACGGTCTGATAGTTCCCGCCACCGGCAAGCTCGACTTGCTCGCGAAACCACGCAAGGATTTCGTCATCGAGGCGAATGGTGATTCGTGTTTTCCCTTTGGGAACGGAAACGACCGCTCCACGCTTTGCCTTACGGAAATCGTATTCACGCTTCATGATGTTCCTCGTACTGACTAGTCTCTCGTGCTGTCGCCAGGCGTGCCGAGATCAGGCGCACACTTTCTCCCCTCCAGGTGTAAACCACGACGAGGAGGCGGCTAAGGGCATCTCTTCCCAGAGTGATCCACCGCTCCTCTTCTTCTGAGAAGGGATCGCGCATCGTCAAAGCAAGGTCGTCCTCGAGCACGGCCACGGCATCAGCAAAACGGACTCTATGCTTGGCGAAGTTCGCTTTGGCTTTGGCCGGGTCCCATTCCTAACCCACAGTTCCTAGTATATGCACAAGTGTGCATACATGTCCACCCTACGAATTGGCTTAGCAATCTCTGAGGATAAGGCCATCCAAGAATCCTGTTACCTTGTCGCACACGTGTCGGGCGGGTGGCCAACAGATTAACGCCCGGAGCGATTTTGGGTTCCGCATCCCTTGCGCTGTTCAAAGGTGCGGGTTTTGACTTTCGTTTTCTCCGGCGGTTGGCTTACCCTCCGAAACAATTCTGCGAGTCCTACCGTTTGCGATTTCCGCAGGAGTCTTTCCTCTCCTGCAACTTCTTTCGAACATCGCCGCACTGTTCGAACATAGTAACCATACAATATATCGTGACAATAGTTAACTCTAATGCTATCATGGGCTGTGACAGTCCCGGATCACCGTCGTTTATGCAGAGCGCATTACGCGAAGCGCCACCCCTCAAACTTCCCCGCTGCCCCCGGCCTTCTTGGCCGTCAACCCGGACGTTGGAACCGGCACAAAGAAAAATCTTTCGCTGTAAACTGTCGACTGACGACTGTGAACTTGTTTCTCCCCCTAACTCCAATCATTCCCGCACATCCAGACGATTCGCCCGTAACCCCAATTCTTCCCGCACTTACGCAGACCCCCGGGAGTGGGGGGTGCATTTCTGTCGACGCACCCGCACGCAAGTACACGGCGCGGGGAAAAGTCAAGTGATTACTAGCACTGTATTTAATCAAAGAATGTCGGCGCACCGACATTCTCCGCATTTCGCCATAAGTCAGATCACCGAGCACGAGACACGGGACACGGCCCACGAATCACGACTCACGCTCTTCTGTTATTCTATGGAGCGGTCCACTCCTCGGCTTCCGCGCCGGACGCACCGCGCAATATCTCTGCGAAAGGTTGTGCACTCGTGAGCACCATCGCCCCCGCGCGCACCAAGCGCGCCTTTAATTTCAATGCCGGACCCGCCGCCTTGCCCCTTCCCGTCCTCGAACGCATCCGCGAGGAGCTGCTCGATTACCGCGGCACTGGCATGTCCGTGATGGAGCTGTCTCACCGCTCCCCCGAATTTGAAGCCATCAATAACGCCGCAGAACAGAATCTCCGCAACCTCCTGGCGGTTCCGGATTCCCACGCGGTGATCTTCGTGCAAGGCGGCGGCAGCCTGCAGTTTTCTTCCGTGCCGCAAAACCTGGCTCTTCCCGGAAAGCCCATCGACGTGCTCCACACCGGCGCCTGGACCGCCAAGGCCATTTCCGAGCTGAAAAAGGGTTTTCCTTACACCATCGCCGCGAGCACCGAAGCGGAAAAATTCGTGCGCGTGCCTCGCCCCGAGGAAATAAAACTCTCCGCGGATTCTTCCTACACCTACCTCTGCACCAACAACACCATCGAAGGCACGCAGTACCATTCGCTGCCGGCGAGCGCGGCCCCGCTTGTCGCAGACATGTCTTCGGACATTGCCTCGCGGCCCATCGATGTTTCCAGGTTCGGGCTGATTTTCGCGGGCGCGCAGAAAAACCTGGGCCCCAGTGGCGTGACCGTCGTGATCGTGCGCAAGGATCTGGCCGAACGCGCGGACAAAAACCTGCCCACAATTCTGCAGTACCGCACGCACATCAAGGAAAAGTCGCTCTACCACACGCCCCCGACGTTTGCCGTCTACACCCTTGGCCTCGTCACTGAGTGGATCGCCGCCGAAGGCGGCGTGCCCGGCATTCAGAAGCGCAATGAAGCCAAGTCCAGGCTGCTCTATGAAACCATCGACAACAGCAACGGTTATTATCGCTGCCCGGTTGAAAAACCCTCGCGCTCCCTCATGAACTTGGTGTTCCGCGTCGCGGGTGGCGACGAAGCCATCGAAAAAGATTTCGCCAAGGGCGCTGCGGCCGCGAATCTAGTGGGCACTCCTGGAC
This sequence comes from Candidatus Acidiferrum sp., assembly GCA_049686315.1. Classification (GTDB taxonomy): domain Bacteria; phylum Acidobacteriota; class Terriglobia; order Acidiferrales; family UBA7541; genus Acidiferrum. The sequence continues at coordinate 4,171 of JBAVHY010000574.1, forward strand.
ACCGCTCCGTCGGCGGCATGCGCATCTCGCTGTATAACGCCGTGGGCTTGGACGCTGTCGAAGCACTGGTCAGCTACATGCGCGAGTTCCAACGCACCCGCGGTTGAGTAAGGACCGCGTGTCCGGTGTAGACTAGGTTCGCCATGAATCCTTACTCGATTGCACTCTTCACCCATTTTTTTGGATTGGTCGGCCTCTTCGTCGGCTACGGCCTCGAATGGGCAGCCTCTTCCCTCCTTCGCAGTTCGACGACTTCGGACCAGGCCCGCGCCTGGCTGCGCATCTACAAACTCTCTCTCCCCATTTCCGGGCCCGGCCTGCTGATCCTGATTGTCAGCGGCGGCTACCTGGCCTCGATCACCGGAGGAATGAAACAGGGCTGGATCTCCGCGTCACTGCTGGCCATTGTGCTTGCGCTGGGCATTGGGTTTGTGTTCCTTCTGCCGCGCGTACGGCGGATTCGCGCCGCCTTGCCGGAGGCGACTGTAACTCTTCCGGACGCGATACTCGCCCGCGTGCAGGATCCCATGGTCGTAACGCTGATCCGCGTGCGTTTCGTTCTCGCGCTCGGCATCGTCTATCTGATGACCGCCAAGCCGGAGTCGTTCGCAACATCCTTCTTCATCCTCCTAGGGGCCATCGTCGTCGGCCTCTTTTGCGCCGCCGCTTCCTGGTCTTCGCGGCCCGCTAGCGCAAAAGCGTAGCCGCGTTCTTCGCGACTACAAAACAAAAAGAGGCGGGATTTCTCTCGCCTCTCCTTTACTTCTTTACTTCATTATTTCCTAGCTTCGCGGTCGACAATGCACTCGCCTCCGAAGGCGGCCGCTACACAAACTTGCCGATCCGGTTTGTTTGCAATTGCCTCCTCACGCCAAATCGAACAGCAGCACTTCGGCATCGTTCACGCCGGTCAGTTCTAGTTTCTGCTCGGCAGAGATTTCGGCGCCATCGCCGGTCTCGAGCTGCTTGCCGTTGAGCTTCACACTGCCGCGCGCCACTTGCACGTAGGCGTAACGATTGGGATTGAGCTCATGCGCGACGGTTTCGCCAGGACCAAGAACGGTTGCGTAGAGTTCGTTGTCCTGCCGAATCTTCACCGAACCATCGCGCCCATCGGGAGAAACGAGCAGGCGGAGCTTCCCACGCTTGTCCGCTTCCTCGAAGTGCTTCTGATCGTAGACCGGAGCGTAGTTCTTCTTGTCCGGGAACATCCAGATCTGGTAGAGGTGCGCGGCTTCCTTGTCCGAGGCGTTGAACTCGCTGTGCGCCACGCCCGTGCCGGCGCTCATGTACTGCACATCGCCGGGACGAATCACGGAGCCATTGCCCATGCTGTCCTTGTGAGCGAGGGCGCCTTCGAGCACGTAGGTGACGATTTCCATGTCGCGGTGCGGGTGGGTGGGGAACCCTCCGCCGCCGGCGATGCGGTCATCGTTCATGACGCGCAAGGTGCGGAACTCGACGTGATCGGGATCGAAATAGTCGGCAAAGGAAAAGGTAAAACGGGAATCGAGCCAGCCGTGGTCAGCATGGCCGCGGTCATTGCTTTTGCGGATGTGAATCATAAAGGCCTCCTTGTGGCAGCGGTCATATAATAGTCGTTATAACGACTATTGTCAAGAGGCATAGTTAGGCGCTTTGACTCCCCGCTATCTCCTTCCTCCATGGGTTCTTAGCGCTACGCCAGCCTTTTCATCGTTTGACAATCCAGGGCGGCGCATTTCTCCCTCACCTTTCTTTGGTGTAAAGTGGTATCCCTGTGCGGTTACGCCCCGAGCCGCCTAAACCGAGGTATCCTGCATGGATTCTGCCCTTCCGACAACTCAATCCAAAACCAAAGAAGCCAGTTTGTCGCGCCGCGACACATTGACGATCACGGATAACCGCACCGGGAAAAGTTACGACATCCCCATCACGCACGAGACGATTCGCGCCAGTGATCTGCGGAAGATCAAGGTGGACGAGGGCGATTTTGGGATGATGAGTTACGATCCGGCCTTCAACAATACGGCTTCTTGCATCAGCCGGATCACTTATATCGACGGGGACCGGGGAATCCTTCGGTACCGGGGCTACCCGATCGAAGAGCTGGCGGAGAAATCGACGTACCTGGAGACGGCGTATCTGCTGTTACACGGAGAACTGCCGAACGAGTTGCAGTTGAAGAACTGGCAGCACGATATCAGGCAGCACACGTATATCCATGAAAGCATCAAGAAATTCCTGGACGGATTCCACTACGACGCGCACCCGATGGGGATGTTAATTACCACGATCGCGGGGCTGTCCACTTTTTATCCGGATTCAAAGCACATATTCGATGCCGAAGCACGAAAGACGCAGACGTACCGGTTGATCGGAAAGATGCCGACGCTGGCAGCGTTTGCGTACCGGCACACGCTGGGGATGCCGTATGTATACCCGGACAACGAACTGAACTACACGGGCAATTTTTTGAACATGCTATTCCGCACCAGCGAGACGAGGTACCGTCCCAACCCAACGCTGGAACGCGCTCTGGACGTGCTGTTCATCCTGCACGCCGACCACGAGCAAAACTGCTCGGCGAACACGATTCGAGGCGTGGGCAGCAGCCACGTCGATCCATTTTGCGCTTCGGCGGCGGCGACCGCGGCGCTCTATGGACCGCTGCACGGCGGGGCGAACGAAGAAGCGTTGCGAATGCTGATGGAAATCGGCTCGGTGCAGAAGGTTCCGGAATTTATCAAGCGGGTGAAGGCCGGGGAAACGCGCCTGATGGGGTTTGGCCACCGCATTTACAAGAATTACGATCCGCGCGCGCGAATTATCAAGAAGATTGCTTACGAAGTGTTTGACCTGATGGGCAAGAATCCCATGCTGGAGATTGCGCTGGAATGCGAACGCATAGCGCTTGAGGACGAATATTTCGTGAAGCGCAAACTGTATCCCAATGTGGACTTCTATACCGGGCTGATTTACCAATCGATGGGTTTCCCGATGACGATGTTCCCGGTGTTGTTCGCCATTCCACGGATGTCCGGGTGGGTGGCACAGTGGGAAGAAATGCTGCTGGACGCGGAGCAAAAGATCGCACGACCGAGGCAAATCTATTTAGGCCACGACACGCGGCAGTATGTGCCGCTGGACGAGCGCGAATAGACGGCAGGAATCCGCGAGTCTCGGGACGCGAGATTGCTTCCCGGATGGACGGCTCTCGTGTGCTTTTTGCATACGCTTACGAGCCTTCACCCTCGACATTGGCATGTGTAAGGGTATTATTGGAGTGTACGAGGCCCCATGGTAACAACCCCGAATTCTCCCAGTCATGCCAGCCCTCGACGGCGGAGCCAGCGCGTATTGATGCAGGTTGCGGTGAAAATCCGCGGTAAAGACGCCCAGGGCAAACCATTCGAAGAAGAAGCCTGCACACTGGCGATCAACGCGCACGGCGCGCTGATTCAAGTGCAGGCGCGGCTCACCAGCGGCAGCCGGGTTCACGTGCAACACAAGCAGACACAGGAAGAGCAGGAATGCCAGGTTGTGTTTCTCGGCCCGGTGCGTTCCGGAAAAGCGGAAATTGGACTGGAGTTCTCCGAACCGCGCCCCACCTTCTGGCGCGTGGCGTTTCCGCCGGAAGACTGGAGCCCGAAACACCCGGACGCCCGCAACATAATATCCACGAACGTACCCACCGCCAGGAAGTAAGATATCCGGAATCCTGATAGACTGCCCTCCCATGCGTTTGCTGATCTTTTTCATCCTGCTGTTGGCGCCTACGACTGACTCATGGTGGTCGGTGCAATCGACCGGGACAGATTCGAACCTGCGAGGCGTAGCCGTGGTCGTACGCCGCGGCGGCACGATCATCTGGGCGGCGGGGTCGAAGGGCGCAATTGTGAGGTCGACGGATGGCGGGAAAACCTGGGAGCCCGCGCGTATACCCGGCGCGGAAAGTCTGGACTTCAGGGGAGTGCAGACATTTGATGGCAAGACGGTTTACGTAATGTCCAGCGGCGAAGGGGAGCAGTCGCGCATTTATAAGTCGACGGACAGTGGAACCACTTGGGAGATGCAGTACAGCGATAAGCGGAAATCATTTTTCCTGGATGGCCTGGTGTGCGCGGACGGGACGCACTGCTTTGCATTGAGCGACCCTGTGGATGGCAAGTTTCTTGTCCTCAACACCACCGACGGGGCGCACTGGAAGGAGCTTTCGCGGGAGCACATGCCCGCGGCGCTTCCGCAAGAAGGCGCATTCGCCGCAAGCAACTCCAGTCTTCTGCTGTACGGAAAATCCGAGATTTATTTCGGCACGGGGGGTCCGGTGGCGCGGGTGTTTCACTCGGCAGATCTGGGGCAGACGTGGACGGTGAGCGAGACGCCCATTTTGAGCGGGAAGCCTTCACAAGGCACTTTCTCGATTGTGCGCGCGGGAGAAACGGTGGTGGTGGTCGGCGGCGACTACAGCGAGCCAACACGGCGAGAAAAGACGGCCGCCTATTCGCCCGACGCAGGGAAAAGCTGGCGCCTGGCAGAGGAGTTGCCGTCAGGCTTTCGCTCATCTGTGGACACGTTCGACGCGGGATTTGTGGCGGTGGGACCGAATGGAGCGGAAACCAGCCGGGACGGAATCCACTGGGCGCAAATCGATTCTCCCAACCTGAACGCGGTCACGTTCATCAGCGGCAAAGGATGGGCGGTAGGCCCGAAGGGAGTGGCGGCGGAATTTGTGGATCACACCGAGTACTCCACCCAATAACGTCATACGCAAACAGTTGCGACGCCCGCGGCTGAGGGTCTGTCCGTAGGTATTTGTTCCCATATATCATTTACATAACAGGGTACGCTGGGACTATTGCCAAGGACCTGCGCAAAACGGATTCTGACCGTATAGGGGCGGCATTTGGCTGCCCATTAGGCGTGACAGTTGCCGGCGTGGAAAGGCAAAATGGCTACGATTGATCGGAAAGAGTTGGAGCGGATCGAGCGACGGGGCCTGCAACTGACCATTCTTTCCACCGTGTTCGTGTTGATTCTCGCGAGCGGCCTGGCCATGTTCATGTATCCGATCGTGTTCGTGCATCCCGAAGGGAATAAATGGACGATGCGCGTGGCGTTCTTTGGTTTCTGCGCGCTGACGCTATTGTTTGTGGGCTATTTGTTCGACCGGCAACGCACATTCAACAAGTTGAAGGGGCAACTGCTGGCAGAGCTGGAGCGAAACGTGGCGCTTCAGGTCCAGGCGAGCGCGGACATATTGAAGTCCATGCCGGACAAGAACCATTTCTGGGATCGACTGACGATGGAATTCCGCCGAGCGCGGACGATGGAAAAGACCATGTCGCTGGTCCTGGCAAAGGCGAAACCTGGAGCGAGGGCGACGCCGAACGATCAGAAAGCGGCGCTGAGTGACGCCGCCAAGGCCCTGGCGAAGCAACTGCGTCCCACCGATTCCATCTACCGGTTGTCGGATGATTTATTCGGGATTGTGCTGCCGGAAACGGACACGCTGAACGCGAAGCGGAGCGCCATCCGAATGCAGGAGGGGCTGCAGGAGGTTCGCGCACAATATGGTTGCACGTTTGATCTTTCGGCATACAACTACCCGGAGCACGTGAAAAGCGAACATGAAATGGAAGATATCGTGAAATCGATGCTGGAAAAGGAAGAGTGGGACGTTCCGGCGGAAGCGCCTGCCAGCTGACACGCAGATCGATTGCCGAAAAGTTTAACGAAGGGCTTGCTGTAGATCGTCGATGAGGTCCTGGGCATCTTCCAAGCCAACGGAAACACGGACGGTTCCCGGCTGTACACCGGCCCGGCTCAATTCCTCTTTGCTCATGTTGTAGTGCGAGCCGTAGATCGGGAGAATGACGAGCGATTCCACGCCCCCCAGGCTCGCCGCAAGCAAAAAGAGCTTCACGCGGTCGCAGAACTTCCTCGCGGCGGGCAAACCACCCTTCAAATCGAAAGCAAGCATGGAGCCGAAGCCGCGCATTTGCTTTTTGGCGAGCGCGTGATCGGGGTGGGATTTGAGTCCTGGGTAGTGCACGCGCCCGACTTTGGGATGTTTCTCCAGGAATTTCGCCACGCGCAGGGCGGTCTCGCTTTGACGCGCCACACGCACGCCCAACGTTTTGATCCCACGCATCAGGAGAAATGCAACCCCCGGATCCATGACACCACCAAAGCACGAAATCATGTGCCTGACGCGAGAAACGTATTTCGCGCGGCCCGCAACGACGCCACCGAGGATGTCGGAATGCCCAGAAAGGCCCTTGGTGACACTGTGCACGACCATATCGAATCCGAATTCGATGGGATTCTGGAGGATGGGAGTGGCAAAGGTACTATCGACAATGCTGATCAGGCGGTGCTTTCGCGCGAAGGTTCCGGCCTTCCGCAGATCGACCAGATAAAGTGTCGGGTTTGTCGGCGTCTCCACATACAAACATTTGGTGCGCGGCGAGACCAGCTTCTCCATGCCCTCGAGCGACGATTCCACGTGCCGGACGGTGATGCCGAAACGCGGGAAGATATCGCGCATCAGGCGATAGGCGCCACCATAGACCTGTGAAGTGGAGATCAATTCATCGCCCCTGCTGAGAAAGCTGAGGAGCGTGCTGGAAATCGCGGCCATGCCTGAGGAAGTGACAACCGCGTCTTCCGCCCCTTCCAGGGCGGCGATCTTCTTTGCCGCCATAACCAGGGTGGGATTTCCGTCCCGAGTGTACATGTAGGCTTTGCTTTTTCCTTCCGCCCAGCGCTTCAGTTCTTCCGTGGAAGAAAGCGTGAAGGT
>JBAVHY010000575.1:0-6455 GCA_049686315.1 Candidatus Acidiferrum sp.
GGAGAGCCGGCTCCGACTCCGGTCGTGTTGAACGATCGCGCCTACACCATTCGCGTGCGGTTTCCCGCGCAAAACCGTGCCTCGCTCGATCGCATGAGCAACACCCTGCTCACCAGCGCCACCGGTAAAACCGCCACTCTCGGTTCACTCGCTACGGTCTCGGCGGATCCTGGCCAGACGGAAATTCGTCGCGAAAATCTGCAACGCCTGGTCCAGATCAAGGGAAGATTTGAAGGCATCGGACTCGGCTCGGGGATGGATGCGGTCAAAAAAACAGTCGTCGGCCTGCACTTGCCTTCCTCTATCCGCGTCGAATACGGTGGTCTCTACGAGGAACAGCAAAAATCCTTCCACGATCTCCTGGTGGTGTTTCTACTCGCCTTGGTTTTTCTGTTTGTCGTGCTGCTGTTTGAATTCCGCACTTTCGCCGCACCCATTGCGATTCTCGTTTCCGCCCTTCTCTCGACATTCGGCGGCTTTTTGGCTCTTCTCATCACCCACATCACCTTCAACGTGGCCTCCTTTATGGGCATGATCATGGTCATTGGCATCGTCGCCAAAAACGGCATCCTTCTCCTTGATGCCGACCAGCGCTTCCGCGAACTTGGTTTCACGCCGGAAGAATCCATGATCCAGGCAGGCCGCCGCCGTCTTCGCCCCATCACCATGACCGCCCTCGCCACCATCGCCGGCATGCTCCCTTTGGCTCTGGCTATCGGCTCCGGTTCGCAAATGCTTCAGCCGCTTGCCGTTGCGGTGATCGGTGGTTTGGTCAGCTCTATCGTGCTCTCCCTGGTTCTGACCCCTACCATTCATTTCTACCTGGATCGGGGAAAGCCGCCAGCCCCCGCTTACTCCGCTTTGTAACGCTTCATTAATGGGTCATTTACGCGCCGCAATCTACCATCGACGCAGTGAACTCCAACAAGCGCGGTCCTTATCGTCGAAGACCAGCCGGAAAACTGGTCTATTAATCCCCGGTACGGCAATTCTGTCCCTAATGTTTCGGAGGAGATTTCATTATGAAAGGCTTTATTCGTCTCCGCTTTGCCCTGTTTTTCTCTCTTCTTCAAATCGCCCTGGCCACTGGTGCATTGGCCCAGGTGGATCGGGCGGTCCTCGAAGGCAGCGTTATCGATCCTTCTGGTGCCATCATCGCGGGCGCTGACGTGCGAATTCACGCGGTGGAAACCGGCATCCAGCAAGACCGGCACACCAATTCCAACGGGTATTACCGTTTTCCTGCCTTGGCGATCGGTCTCTATACCGTGACGGTTAGCAGCCCCAGCTTCAAGACCAAGGCCGTGGAAGGCGTCATTCTCCAAGTCGGTCAAACCCGCACCTTGGACGTGCAGCTCGACGTGGGCGTTGTTGCAGAAAAGGTCGAAGTCAAAATCTCCGAAACTCCTGCCGAGCGCAGTTCTGCCGAGGCATCAACCGTGATTAGTACCGACCAGGTCGCCAATTTGCCGGTCAACGGGCGCGACTGGTCGGGATTGACCCTTCTGGCGTCTTTCGCTCAGGATGATGGCGGAGGCAACCAGCGCACCATCCGCTTCGCGGGCCGCGCCATTGACGACAATAATTTCAATATCGACGGCGTGGATGCAGGTGGCATTCAGGAGCAGGCGCAAAAGTCACAGACCCGTTTGCAAATTTCACAAGATGCTGTTGCGGAGTATCGCGTCAACACTGCCCTCTACGACGCCGAATACGGCACGCAGGCCGGAGGCCAGATCGATGTGGTCACCAAGTCCGGCTCAAACGATTTCCACGGCACTACATTCGGCTATCTGAGAAACTCGGTGTTCGACGCCCGCAACTTCAACGATTTCGATGTCAACGGCATTGCTGCTATTCCCCCCTTTCGCCTCGGGCAGTACGGCCTTACGGTCGGCGGCCCGATCAAGAAAGACAATACTTTTTTCTTCCTAAGCTACGAAGGACTTCGCCAACTACAATCATTCACGCAGCAACCAAACGTGCCCTCCCCTCAGCTTTTAGCTGGCATACTCGCTACAGCACCGCAGATGTGCTCCATCCTGCAGGTATTTCCATGGCGTGCTTCCACTGGGACTATCGGAGGCTGCGCGCCAGGAGTTGTCTACTCAGACGCTGCTTTCGCGACGAATGACGCCAACACTGATGTATTTACTCACCCGGCCACAACAACCATTCACGAAGACACATGGTTGATCCGCATCGATCACAAGTTTAGCGACAGGACAACCCTCTATGGCCGGGCCCAGCGCGATATCGCACTTTCGGATACTCCAAGTGGCGCTCTGTTCGACAAGGTACGCATCATCAATCACCCGGCGAATTACTTCATCGCGCTGCAGCATACTTTCACCCCGAATCTCTTCAACGAGGGAAAGGTGTACGTCAATCGCTCGCCGTTTCACAATCCCAACGCCAGCATCCTTCCTTATGCGGTGAGCTTGCCCTTTAGAATCGAAGGGCTCAACAATGACAATGCCGATATAGAAGTCGGGACTACCTTCGGCTTTATCGACAATCTCACATGGACCCATGCCCGCCATACCTTCAAAACTGGCACGGAGATCCGCCGCATCCGCCTCAATCAGGGCAAGACGGCGGATAATATCCTAACCTTTGGCGATCCGGGCGTGTTCACAGCCACGCTTGATAATGTAAAGTTCAACGCGCCCTGGTGCTGCCACAAATACCGCCGCGCCTTCTATATGCCTTACTTTCAGGATGAATGGAAGATTACCCCCACGTTTACCGCAAACCTAGGAATTCGTTGGGACTACTACGGTGTTGAGAACGTGCCGGACAACCGCACGACGGTCTTCGACTTCAATCAATTCCACGGGGCTTGCCTTGGCTCCGGCTCGTTCAACACCCCGTTTCTGGTTCCCATCAATACTCCGCCGTGCCCGAAAAATCCAACCTTGTACGACCCCAATTACCGGAACTTTGATCCTCGCGTGAGCTTCGCTTGGGCGCCTTCGGCCCTACATGGTAAGACCGTCATTCGGTCCGGCTTCGGAATCTACAGCGGCGCCGCGCAAAACGATGACCTCAACGCCGGGCTTGAGAGCGACACCTTTGTGGCATCTCTCAACGGCCCCATTCCACTAAGCGCCGCTCTGCAGCAAGCGGTTCCGGATGTTTCTGGTTTTGCTCGAGTGGCGAACCACCCGCGTGCTTTGCAGCGTCATGGCCGCCGCGACCAGTACACTGAGACTTGGGGCTTGACCATCGAGCACGAACTGCCCGCCCACTTCCTTCTTTCCGGGTCGTATCTTGGAGCCCATGGCGTGAGATTGTTCTCGCGTGGCGCGGTAAATCTGTGTAACAGCCCCGTAACACCCGAGACCGTTAATAATTCTTCTACTTTCGATTGCGCCCGTCCGCTGGATAAGTATTTTCCCGATCCGGCCCACCCGAATGATCCGACTTTTACGCTGGATCCGTACGGTTCCGTCGACTATAAGAGCGATACAGGTTTGAGCAGCTATCACGCCCTGCTCGTTTCGCTCGAACGGCGGTTTTCCAACGGGCTCTCCTTCCAGACGCACTACACGTGGTCACACTCCATCAACGATGGCGCAGTGGGAGGCGGCGAAGCGAATGGGCAGGAAAATGTCAATTGCCGGCAATGTGACAAAGGGCCGAGCGTCTTCGACGTTCGCCACAACGTTACCGCAAATGCCGTCTATGAATTGCCCTTCGGACCTGGCAAGACCTACCTGCACGAGGCTGGTGTCTTGGGGAAGATTGTTGGAGGCTGGGAAATTTCTACACTCGGCACTTGGCATACCGGCCATCCCTTGACCGTCGGCCTCGACCTTACATCTAACAGCATAGCAACTGGGCCGTTTACAGGGTCAGCGTCGACATACCTACTCCCCGATGGCAATGACCAGACAAGCCAACGCCCTGATATCATCCCCGGAGTGCCACTCTACCTGCCTGGCGGAACGCAGGCGGGAGTACCCTTAATCAACCCCGCGGCGTTCAGGCCGCCGCCGGTCGATGCCAACGGAAATTTCACGCGGTTTGGCAACGCTGGAAACGGAGTGCTTCGCGCCCTGAACATCTGGCAAGTGGACCTCGCGGTTACAAAGGAAACAAAATTGACCGAGCGCGTCGGAGTTCAATTCGGTGTACAAGCGTTCAATGTTTTTAACCATGTCCAGTTTGGCGATTTTGGAGATCTGAATCTCGCGTATTCGCAGAACCCCGATGGTTCAGGCGCGCTTCAGGTCCCTTCAGACTTCGGCCTGATCAAATCGACCGTGAACGGGCAGGGTACCAACACCGGCACCGGTTTGCCGCGCCAGCTCCAATTCATGCTCCGTTTCAAATTTTAGCCACGCCAAGCGGCCGGTGCGACGGTATCTTTGTCGCACCGGCTGGTTTTTGCGGGTTGCCGCGCTGAAAGCAGTCTCAGCGCGAGTTTAGATTCGGTTTAGGTGCGGTTAGTTATGAAGGGTTCAGCGTCAGGAGGCAAAATGAAAAAGTTTCCGGTTCTGCTCATCTGTGCAGTCCTATTTTTCTCTGCCGCCGCCTTTGCCGCGGTGAACTACCAGCTCCTGAAAAAAGTACCTGTGCCCGGCGCCGGTGGCTGGGACTATGTCACCGTCGATGATGCTGCCCGTCGCGTCTACGTTTCGCACTCTACGCAAGTCGATGTGCTCGATGCCGACTCGTTTGACCTGCTCGGTACAATACCCAATACTCCGGGTGTTCATGGCGTCGCGATCGCCTCAGACGCCGGTCGCGGCTACATTTCCGCAGGTCGAGCGGACGCGGTGGTTCCCTTCGACCTCAAAACTCTGAAACCCCTCGGGGAAATCAAGGTCGGCAAAAAGCCAGATGCCATCATCTACGAGCCACTCACCAAGCGCATCTACGTCATGAACGGCGATAGTGACAATATCACCGTGCTGAACGCCGCCGACGGGGCCGTGGTAGGAACCATCGCGCTTGGCGGCGGGCCGGAATTTGCCGTCTCTGATAGCAAGGGCAATCTCTACGTAAACCTTGAAGAGCAGAATGAAACTCTGCACATCGATGTGAACACCCTGAAGGTGAAGGATCGCTGGCCGCTGGCGCCCTGTGGCACGCCCACAAGCCTGGCCATGGACATCGAGAATCGCCGCCTCTTCGTCGGCTGCCGCAGTAGGCATTTAGCCGTACTCAACGCCGACACCGGAAAAATCGTTTTCACAGCGCCCATCGGAGAGCGTGTGGACGCCGGTGCATTCGACACCAAGACGCGTCTCGTCTACCTCTCCACCGGTGACGGCAAAGTCTTCGTCTTCCACCAGGACTCACCGGATAATTATTCTGTCGCGCAGGAAATTATTACCAAGACAGGCGCCAAAACCATGGGCTATGATCCACGGACCGGCAACCTCTTCGTCCCCACAAATGAGAACGGCGCCATGCAGGTCCTGGTTCTCTCCAACAGACCGTAACTCTCTACCGCTTCGGAATCCGAGGGAACATGGTCGAGTTCGTCTTCACCACTCGCGACGCCGAGTCGGCGGAAAACCTGATCCAACCGATGAACCAGATGAGCTTACCCGCGGAGACTGGTCCCACCTCGGGGACGGGCGGGGACGATGTCCCTGTTTGCATCAAGGGTTACGCAAACGCTGAAAATGTAGTGGAGAGAGTTGATCCAGTCTTTACCGAGCGCAAATTCAATCCTGTTCCCGTCCGCATCATTATCGATACGGAAGGCAAGGTAAAGCACATCCATTTTCTCAGCGCCTTTCCTGTTCAGGCAAAAACAATTACGGATGCCCTCCAGCAGTGGAGATTCAGGCCATACCTGCGCGACGGACGCCCAGTCGAGGTCGAGACTGGCGTCATGTTTGGAACCGCGCCACGACCAGCGGCACCCCCATCAACCAGCGAGCAAACCCTCTTCGAGGACGTGATGCATATTCACTCTTGACGGGGGCGGGCCAATAGACTAGACTCAGTGAACTTAGTTCATTGGGGAATCTCTATGACCACTGTCAACATTCATGAAGCGAAGACCCAACTATCCCGTTTGGTGGACCAGGCAGCGAGCGGAAAACCGTTCATCATCGCCAAGGCGGGCAAGCCTCTGGTGAAAGTCATGGCGCTCGAAACCCCCACTGGCAAGCAGGTGCGAAGACTCGGCTTTCTCGAAGGTCAGTTCCGCGTTCCAGCGGACTTCGACACCATGGGCCGCACGGAGATCGCACGCATGTTCGGTGGCGAAAAGTGAAGCTGCTGCTCGATACGCATTTGCTGCTCTGGGTCGCGAATGAACCGAAACGGCTCCCCAAGGCTGCCCGGGTGCAGATCGAGAATCCCGAGAATGAGCTGCTGTTCAGCGCCGCCAGCATCTGGGAGATCACCATCAAGCGCAGTCTCGGTCGAGATGATTTTGATGTGGACCCGAGAGTTCTCCGCCGTTCGTTGCTCGACAATGGATATACCGA
>JBAVHY010000576.1:0-2442 GCA_049686315.1 Candidatus Acidiferrum sp.
ATTAACACTCCAAAGAGAAAGGTGGGAGTCCAAAAGTTTCAAAATGCTCAAATATGGCAGGTTAGCCATAGTTGCAGGGGATGGAGAGGAGAGGGTGTGTGCAAAAGACTTCCCTATTTGCGATAGAAATATGAAAGTCGTGGAACACGAGAGGATGAGCTACGGGCCAGAAGCGGCACAAAGGCATTTTCAACTGGGGCGTGGAGAGTTAGGCTGCGAGTTTGACGAGTAGCAACGATTGGCTGTGTTTTTTGGGGAGGTGGCTGGTGCGGAGAAGAACGATGTGGGTGGTGGCGGTGTTGCTGGCCTGCGCGGCGAGCGCGCAGGGACAAAGCGTGCTGCGGGTGAAGAGATTGCGGTGCGAGTACAAGGTTGATCCGGTGGGAATCGACGTGCGAAGGCCGCGATTGAGCTGGGAATTGGAGAGCACAGAGAGAGGAGTGATGCAGACGAGCTACGAGGTGCAGGTGGCGCGGTCGCAGGGAGATTTGGCGAAGGGGAAGGTGGTTTGGCAGAGCGGGAAGGTGGAGTCGGACGCGTCGATCCAGGTGCAGTACGCGGGGCCAGCGCTGGCGAGTGGGGGAATTTATTTTTGGCGCGTGCGGGTGTGGGACAACCACGGGCATGTTAGTGATTGGTCTTACGGACCCTCGGAGAATGGTGCGAGTGTGAAGACCCGCCGATACAGGGAAGGGCCGGCTCGGTGGGAGATGGGGCTGCTAGAAGCTGCGGATTGGAAGGCGAAGTGGATCACCCCGAATCTTGCGGAGGATGAGAGCAACTCGAATCCGGCGCCGTTGTTGAGGCGGGAGCTTGAGGTGAAGAAAAAGGTGGAGCGGGGAAGACTGTACGCCACGGCGATGGGATTGTACGAGATAGAATTGAACGGGAAGCGGGTAGGAGACGAATATTTTACGCCGGGATGGACGGCTTACGATTTTCGGTTTCAATACCAGACTTACGACGTGACGGAAATGGTGAAGAGTGGGGGGAATTGTTTGGCGGCGATGCTGGGAGACGGATGGTTTCGTGGGCACATGGCATTTGAGGGGCGAAGGAATAATTATGGGAAAAAGGTGGCGCTGCTGGCGCAATTGGTGATCACATTTACGGACGGAACGCAGCAAATTGTGGGTAGCGATGAGAAATGGAAGGCGTCGACGGGGGCGGTGCTGCAGTCGGATATTTACGATGGAGAGACATACGACGCACGGATGGAGAAGAGTGGGTGGAGTACGGCGGGATATGACGATAAGGAGTGGGAAGGCGTGACGGTTATGGGCGAACCCAAGAGCGCTGGCATGAAAGCCAGCGCTACCAGTGCGGCGCTACCAGTTTTGGTGGCGATGACGGGGCCAGCGGTGAAGAAGATGGATGAGATCCGGCCTGTGAAGGTGTTGCGGACTCCTGCGGCAGAGACCGTGCTGGACATGGGACAGAATATGGTGGGCTGGGTGAGATTCCGCGTGACCGCGCCGGCGGGGACAACGATTACGTTACGGCACGCGGAAGTGCTGGACAGCAAGGGAAATCTCTATGTCCAGAACTTGCGATCGGCGAAGCAGACGGTTCGATATACCGCGAGGGGGAATGGCACCGAAGTGTATGAGCCGCACTTTACGTTTCAGGGATTCCGGTACGTGGCGGTGAGCGGCTGGCCCGGAGAGGTGAAAGCGGAGGATTTTACCGGAGTGGTGGTGCATTCGGAGATGGAAAGGACGGGGACATTCGAAAGCTCCAGTTCCCTGCTGAACCAGTTAGAGCAAAACATTATTTGGGGGCAGCAGGGCAATTTCCTGGATGTGCCGACCGACTGCCCGCAAAGAGACGAGCGGCTGGGATGGACGGGAGACGCGCAGGTGTTCGCGCCGACGGCGTCCTTCAATTTTGAGACGGCGGGATTTTACGAGAAATGGTTGAAGGATATGACGCTGGACCAGCAAGACGATGGAGCGGTGCCGTATGTGATACCGAACGTGCTTTCGCATATCACGCGAAAGGGCGAATCGGCATCGGCGGGCTGGGCGGACGCGACGGTGGTAGTGCCATGGACTGTGTACCAGGCGTTTGGAGACAAGCGGGTATTGGAGGAGCAATACCCCAGCATGAAGGCTTGGGTGGAGTACATGCGGCGGCAGGCGGGAGAGAAACTGATTTGGAGCAGTGGATTCAGTTTTGGGGATTGGCTGGCGTTTGCAACGACGAATTCGGATTACCCCGGCGCGACCACGGACAAGGATTTTATCCAGACAGCGTATTTTGCGCGGTCCACGGCACTGCTGGCGAAGACGGCGGAGGTCCTGGGGAAAAAAGAAGAGGCTGCGGAATACTCGGAGTTGGAGGAAAAGATCAAGAGCGCGTTTCAGGGAGAGTTTGTGACCGGGAATGGAAGGCTTTCGCCGAATACGCAGACGGCGTACGCCCTGGCGCTGGCGTTTGAGC